>JBEDHL010000219.1:0-24666 GCA_041174145.1 Pseudomonadota bacterium | reverse complement strand
GCTGAAGCCTGCACGCGGGTGCTTTTCCGTGGCGCGGACGATACCGTGATCACTGGCCGCTCAATGGATTGGGCGGAAGATATGGCGAGCGAACTCTGGGCATTTCCAAGCGGAATGGTGCGTGATGGCGCAGGCGGGGCGGGCACGCCACGTTGGACTGCGCGCTATGGCAGCGTTATCGCTGCTGGCTATAATGTTGGCACCGCAGATGGCATGAATGAGCGTGGCTTGGTGGCTAACATGCTCTATTTGGCAGAATCGGAATACGGCGTAGCGACCCCAGGCCGGCCACCGCTGTCGATCTCCACCTGGGCACAATATGCGCTTGATAATTTCGCTACCGTCGCCGAAGCGGTTACGGCACTAGCGCCTGAACCCTTCCAGGTGATCGCGCCCATGCTGCCGAATGGCCAGCGGGCAAGCCTGCATCTCTCACTCTCTGATGCCGGGGGAGATTCGGCGATTTTTGAATATATTGGTGGAAAACTCGTCATCCATCATGGGCGTGAATTCACCGTGATGACCAATTCGCCATCCTTCGACCAGCAGATCGCCATACAGCGCTATTGGGGCCAAATCGGTGGACTAAACTTCCTCCCCGGCACGGTCCGCGCAGCTGATCGCTTCGCCCGGGCAAAATTCTTCCTCAATGCTGTGCCGAAGCAGGTGGACCGCGCCTATATCGGTGCTGTGCCGGGTCGAAGCTTTGGGAACCAGGCCTTGGCTCAGGTACTTAGCGTGGTACGGGGGGTAGGTGTGCCGCTTGGAATCTCCGTGGAGGGTCAACCTAATCTGGCCTCAACCATTTGGCGCACAGTAGCGGACCAGAAAAATCTTATCTATTTTTTCGATAGCGCCATGAAGCCGAATACCTTCTGGGTGGAGTTGGGCAAACTCAACCTCCGCGCCGGTGCGCCAGCCATGAAGCTACCGATGGTAGGCGATGAGGTTTATGCGGGAGAAGTATCCGCGCGCTTCGTTCCAGCGCCTCCCTTCACCTTTCTTCCTGCCGGCTGACCCTTCCAAGCGGCAGAACCGCGAGAGCGAAATTCGATTTGATGGAAACGTCAAATCGAATTTCTCGCTTTAGAACTAATAAGCCGTAGCGTAATTTTTGTCCGTTTGCGGAACCGAAAAGCGGTTCCGTCAAAACGGAGCACGCTTCACCCAAGCAGATCGCCTGCCGCGCGCAACAACACCCCATCACGGCGCCAGAGCGCTTCCAGCACGCGGAAATGATCCGCCTCCGGCACCGGGATCAGCGCGCCCGGCGCTTGCGCCTCTGCACGGTGGCGATGAAACACCCGGCTTTGCCGACGCAATTCCGGCAATTCGCGCGCGCCATAGGCAATGGCGATCGGCTTTTGCACCACGGGGCGGCGAATGGGTGAATGCGCCGCGATTTCTTCCGGCGTCAGGCGCAGCTTGTCGTTCAGATTGGTCTCAGCGATTGGGGCCAATTCATAAATGCCGGACATGGCAAGCGCGCCCACCACCAAAGGATGTTCCGCCGCCAGCGCCGCCAAATGCCCGCCAGCCGACCAGCCGGAAGCCACCACCTTGCCCGCTATGCCATGCGCCTTGCCATGCGCGCCGAGCCAATCCAGCGCGGCGTGAATCTCCGCCACAATCTTGTTCATGGAAGCATCGGGGGCGAGGGTATAGCCGCAAATCCCAACCGACCAGCCAGCGGCCAAGGCGCCTTCGGCCATGATGGCGAAATCTTCCCGTCGATTGCGCTGCCAATAGCCGCCATGGATGAAGACCAGGCAGGGCGCATCAGCGCGCGCTGCGGGGTAAAGGTCCCATTTCTCCCGCTCACCCGCGCCAAAGGGCAGATCGAGATGCCCGGCATGCGCGGCGCGAAACGCGACTGAAAGCGTATTGCGGTTGGCGACCTGCGCGGCGCTATCGGCAACACCTGCCAGATTGTCGTAAGCCGCATCGCGCGCGGCTTGCGTCCATCCCGCCCAGCCTTCGGGCATGGCATAGGGGCTATTCATGGCTTGATTACTCCTATCGGGGCGCCAGCCATGAAGGCATTGGTCGCAGCCACCGCCACTTCGTAATAGGTGCGGTAATTCTGTTCGGTCACATAACCAAGATGCGGCGTCAGCACCGTATTTGGCGCAGCCAGGATCGGGTGATCCGCGGGCATCGGCTCAATATCAAACACATCAAGCCCAGCGCCCGCGATGCGTCCTTCCTTGAGTGCGGCAATCAGCGCCGATTGTTCAATCAGCGGCCCGCGGCTGGTATTCACGATGAAGGATGTTGGCTTCATCAGCGCCAGATCAGGCGCGGTAATGGTATTGCGCGACCGATCCGACAAAATGAGGTGCAGCGTCACCACATCCGCTTCGCGGAGCAATGTCGCCTTGTCCACACGCGTGGCGCCAATTTCAGCGGCGCGTTCCTCGGTCAGGTTGGTGGACCAGGCCAATACCTTCATGCCGAAAGCCTGGCCGATTTTCGCAACGCGCCCGCCAAGCTTGCCAAGGCCAATCACACCAAGTGTTTTGCCTTCCAGCCCCATGCCAATATGCGTCTGCCAGCGCCCGGCACGCAGAGCATCCTGCTGGCGTGGAATATCGCGCGCCAGGGATAGGATCAGCCCCCAGGTCAAATCAGCGGTCGGATCACCTGATGTGCCCGTGCCGCAAAACACCACGCCGCGTTCAGCGCAAGCAGCAGCATCAATGGAGCGATTGCGCCCGCCGGTCGTGATAATTAGCCGCAGATTGGGCAGGGCTTCGATCAACTTGCGCGGAAAGGGCGTTCTTTCACGCATCGCGAGGATGGCATCAAAGGGCTTCAGCCTTTCGACCAACGCCGCATGATCCGTGATGGTATCGCGAAAGACGGTGATCTCAATATCCTTGGGCAGCTTGTCCCAGGGGCCGAGGGAAAGCGCCACACCCTGGTAATCATCCAGAATGGCGAAACGCTTGATGGGAGCAACAGACATAGGAATTTCCTCGAAGTTACGAAGGGTTCAGGGTGATGCGCTGAAGCGCAGCGCGCAGATTATCCGGCAAGGGCGTTGGCGTTTTCTGCGTGGCGCGATCCACATAAACATGGATCAAATAGCCCTCGGCACTCGCTTCATCCTCATCATTACGGAAGATGCCGACCTCATAGCGCACTGATGTATTGCCCGCACGCGCGCAGCGCACACCGCAAGTGATATCATCGGGAAAGGCGATAGGCGCGAAATAACGGCATTGCGTTTCCACCACCAGGCCAATCACCGGCGCGGTCGGGATATGCAGAAAGCCTGAGGAAGTCAGGAAACGGGCCACCGCACTATCAATCCAGGAATAGTAAATGACGTTGTTGATATGGCCATAGACGTCATTATCCATCCAGCGCGTGGCGATGGGCACGAACATGGCGTAATCGGCGCGCTTTGCGCGTTGTTTGCTCATGCGCGGCCCCTATTTACCCAGCGCGCGCGTCACAATCGTATCATCCACGCAATCGGCGAAGCTTGGTTCGCGCGCAATCACGCCAGCGCTTTTCATTGCACCACGTAATTGCGTGAAAGCCGCTTCGGGGAAATGGGGCGTTTCCGGCCAAAGCCGCGCCGCCTGATAGCGCGCCAGCGCCGTGGTCAGCACAGGCAAAGCCACATCTGGGAAAAGCGGCGCGACGCTGGCCGCGACCTCAGCCGCGGGGGCGGCATAAACATAGGAAAGCGCATCGGCCAAGGCGCGCGTCATGGCTTCAAATTCCGCGCTGAAGCGCTGCATATTCGCCTGCGTGGCATAAAGCGCGGTGTAGGCGCTTGGCCCGCGATCAGAAGCGCGGTGCCACACGGCGCCGCCCTTGGCTTCAAGGATTGTGGCGAAGGGTTCAAACATTTGCGCGACATCCAAGCTGCCATTCGCCACAGCTTCGGCATTTTCCGCCATGGTGTTGTCGGTCACGCGCGTCAGGGTATCGGGATCAATTCCCGCTTGGCGCAAATCATCCTGCAAGCACCACCAGGGGGTTGGCACTTCCTTCACACTGCCGAAGCGGAGCTTGGGCAAATCCTGCAAGCTAAAGCCGGGGTTTGGCCCGCGCCCGAGCAGCATGAAGGGATCGCGCATCACCACCGCGCAGAAAGACCGCAACGGGCAGGTGGGGTCAGCGGCGCGCATCATGATCACACGCATGGGCCCAGACCAAGCGACATCGGCCTGGTCGGCCAAAAGCACTTCGGCCGCGCGGGTCGGGTCACCCGCCGTGGCGCGCGTTACTGTGACGCCATGCTTGGCGTAAAAGCCGCGCTGTTCGGCCACATAAAAGGGCGCGTAGAAAACGGCGCGGAAGGGTTCGGCAAGGCGGATGGGCTTCACGATATGGGCTCCTTCAGGTGGGGCATTTTGCCCGGCTTTGGCGGCGCGGTCAGCCCCAGCAAGCCCGGCCCGAGTCGCAGTTTGCGCCTTTTCTTAACGTCGTCATCTAAGGCCTTGCAGGGAAAGCAGGAAGGGAGGAGACCCTTCGCCTCCTCATCGGAAGACGCTATATCTTGTGGGTGCCGTCGGGTGGAACCACTAAAGGCTGTGGATAACTCGAAGGTGATACAATTGAAAGCCCTTCAGGAATTCTATGTCGTCAGCCGCGCCCAAGCCAGACCAAGCGACCCGACTGGAGCCCTTTCGCCTCCGGGGGGCGAATTTCAACCTGCTTGTGCTGCGTCTGCTGGACCATCGCCCGGAAGCCGTCGTGCCCGCCATCGGGGATCAATTCCGCCGCGCGCCGGGCTTCCTGCGCTTTGCGCCGATTGTGATTGGGCTTGGTGATCTGCAAGTGCCGCCGGCGGAAGTGGATTTTCCGGGCCTGATCAAAGGCCTGCGTGAACTTGAGATCATGCCGATTGGCACCACGGGCGGCACATCAGAAATGCGCAATGCGGCGCTTTCCTATGGCTTGCCGCCGGTGCGCAGCGTGGGGGGTAAGGAAGCTGATGAGGCTGCCGCGCCCCCTGGACCTTCAAATGGCGAAGCAGTCGCGCCAGCGCCGCCACCGCCGCCTGCCGCCAAGCCCGCCGCAGCGCGCACAACCATGGTGGTGGACCAACCGGTGCGCGCCGGCCAGCGCATTTGGGCGGAAGGTGCTGATCTGATCATCACCTCCACCGTCAATGCGGGAGCCGAGGTGATCGCGGATGGCAATATCCATGTCTATGGCGCTTTGCGTGGCCGCGCCATTGCGGGTGGTGCCAGCAATATGGAAGCGCGGGTTTTCGCGCTGAATTTCGACCCGGAATTGGTTTCCATCGCCGGCTTCTACGCCGTGCGGGAAGGTTTTCCGGCAGCACAGATTGGCAAGGCGATGCAGGTGCGTCTGGTGGGTGAGCGCATGCGCTTCGACCCCATCACCTGATCGCGAGGCTCAGTAAAGTTTCAGGGAGGCATAGGTTATGGCTCAGGTTATTGTGGTGACATCAGGCAAGGGCGGCGTCGGCAAGACGACATCGAGCGCCGCCTTCGCAACAGGCCTTGCCCAGCGCGGCAAGAAGACGGTGGTGATTGATTTCGATGTGGGCTTGCGCAATCTCGACCTTATTATGGGTGTCGAAAGGCGTGTGGTGTTCGACATCATCAATGTCATTCAAGGCGAAGCGCGGCTAAGCCAGGCGCTGATCCGCGACAAGCGTGTTGAAACCCTTTCCATCCTGCCGGCATCCCAGACCAAGGATAAGGATACGCTGACCAAGGAAGGGGTTGCGAAAATCATCGAGGAGCTTTCGAAGGAATTCGACTATATCCTTTGTGACAGCCCGGCAGGCATCGAAAAGGGCGCGTTGCTGGCGCTGTATTTCGCCGATCAGGCGATTGTGGTGACGAACCCAGAAGTTTCCTCGGTACGCGATTCAGACCGTATTCTTGGCGTGCTGCAATCCAAATCGAAGCGCGCAGAAGAAAAGCGCGACCCGGTGAAGGAACATTTGCTGGTCACGCGGTTTGACCCGAACCGCGTTGAGAAGGGCGAAATGCTGAAGCTGGATGATATTCGCGAAATTCTCGCCATCCCGCTGCTTGGCGTCATCCCTGAAAGCGAAAGCGTGCTGCGCGCTTCCAATACCGGCACGCCGGTGATCATGGATAATGAAAGCAACGCCGGCCAAGCCTATACGGATGCGGTGTCCCGCTTCCTTGGTGAAGATGTGCCGCATCGCTTCCTGGAAGCAGAACGCAAGGGCCTGTTCCGGCGCCTATTTGGTGGGAGGGCCGCATAATGTCCTGGCTCGATTTCTTCCGCGGCAAGCGCAAGGATGACAGCGCCGTTGCCGCCAAGGAAAGGCTCCAAATCGTCCTGGCGCATGAACGCATCGGCCGCAACCGGGAAGACTTCCTGCCCAAATTGCAGCAGGAATTGGTCGCTGTGGTGGCACGCTATGTCGCGATTGACCCGAATAAGGTGAATGTGCATCTGGACCGCGGCGGGGATATGTCCACGCTTGAGATCGAGATTGAATTGCCGGCACCTTCCGCAATGCGGCTTGCCGCAGCGCGCTAAGGCGCTGATGTCCCTCGTATTTGCGCGCCAAGTGGAAACACTTGGCGGCTTGGAAAATACGACCAAACAAATTTCACTACGTATCCAGTAAATGCTTGTTCGCAGGATAGGTATCAGCGCCCTTCCTGCCGCCAAGCCAGCACCACGGTGCCAAGCAAGAGCAATAACGCCAACCAAGGCGGCAGCAGTGGCATGGCGGAAACGCTGATCACGCTGTGATCCGCATTGCGCCTAAGGCCAATCCAGCCTGCCCCCGCAAAATCCCTCCCCGCCGGCACCATGCGCAATTCGGGCAGGACAGGTGCGGCTTCCTGCCCCAGCCAGCGTATTGCGCCTCGGCCTTGCACCAGCGGGCGCAGCCTTTCGCCATCCGCGCGCAGATCAGCGATTTCCAGCGGATTGGCGACAGCAGCGGCAGCGAAGGCCACGCGCTTGCCATCCCCCACCTGCCAAACCCCCGGCATGCGCGCGGCAATATCCCCAACCGCGCGCCCACCGCCCGCTTCTTCCAGCCGCGCGGTGCTGCGGGCGCCATCGGGCGCTGTAATGGTGACCTCGGGCGGAGGCGCCGCTTCCAGGCTGCGCCTGGAAATTACCATGCGCCCCGCCTCGATGCGCGCGGTCAGGTCTTCTTCTTCCAGTGTGGTTTCGCGCATCAGCCAATGGGCAATGCGGCGCAGCAATTCTTCCTGCGGGCCGCCGCCATCGTGCCCACGGCCCCATAACCAGATGTGGTCTGAAAGCAGCAGCGCCACGCGGCCTTCACCGACCCGGTCCAACAACAAAAGGGGCGCGCCTTCGGGGCTTTCCATCACCGCCATGCCAGCGCGCGCATCACCGCGCAGCCAGCGATACCAACGGCCCCAGCTTGCCTCCTGCCCCGCGACATTGGCGCCCGCCAAGCCTTCCGTCACCGGATGGCGCGCGCCAAGCGCGCTGATGCGCGGGCGAAAGGCGGTTTCTTCAACCCCAGCACCACGCCCCATGGGCCGCGCCGGCAGCACCTGAGACAGGGGCGTGAAGGCCAATGATGCCGGCCCCGCGAATTCCGGCCCGACACTCATCAGCAGCGCCCCACCCGCGCGCACGTGATCCGCAATGTTTCGCATATAGGCCGGCGGCAGCAGCCCGCGATTGGTGAAGCGGTCAAACACTATCAAATCAAATTCGCGCAGCTTCACTTGGAATAATTCGCGCACCGGAAAAGCAATCAGCGCCAATTCATTGAGCGGCGTCAGATCATCCTTCTCCGGCGGGCGCAGAATGGTGAAATGCACCAAATCTACGTTGGGATCAGCCTTCAGCAAGCGCCGCCAGGCGCGTTCCCCGGCATGTGGTTCGCCAGAAACCAACAAGACGCGCAGCCTGTCGCGCACGCCATTCACGCTGACGACCTGCCGGTTATTGAGCGCACTCACCTCCCCCACGCGGGGTTCGGCTTCCAATTCAATCACCATCGGGCCGCCGCGCGCGACCGGTACGGAAATGGCATGTTCACGCCCGATCGGGATTTCCTCACGCCGCGCCGCGCCGCCATCGCGGCGGATCACAAGACCAGCGCTGCCAGAAGCGGGCGCGCCCAGATCCTCGATCACCACGCGCAATTCCACCTGCTGGCCGACAATGCCAAAGCTCGGCGCCGAGACTAGGCGTAAGCGCCGATCAACTTCGCCCGGGCGGCCGGGGATCAGCACATGAAAGGGCGCATCGAAGGGCAGCACTCCAGGCGCGTCATGCACCTGGCCATCGGTCAGCGCGATAACACCAGCAAGCCTTGCACTTGGCACATCGGCCAAGGCCGCACCCAAAGCAGAGAATAGCGCCGTGCCGCGCTGGCCTGCTTCCGGCACTTCCACCACGCGCACATCAAGCGCGGGCAGGCGCGCGGCCCGAGCCTCCAAGGCTACGCGCGCGGCGGCAATGCGTTCAGCCCGATCAGCAATCTGCGTGCTGTCGCTACGGTCAACGGCCAGGATGGCGATGTCGGGGCGGGTTTCGCGTTCTTCCCGCAACAGCCGCGGATTACACAGCGCGCCAAGCAAAATTACGGCTGCAAGGGCGCGCCACCAAATGCCGCGGGCGCGTTGATAAAAACCATAAGCCAGCAGGATTACAGCAAGCGCCGCGAAAGCCAGAATAAGCCACCAGGGCAGGCGCGGCAGGAAATCTATGTAAGCAAGATGCTGAGTCATGGATGATCGGGGACCGAATCCCCGAACCCCAGCCCGCACCTCACCAAGACGGGCACCAGATTAGGCTGAGGTGCTGCCGACAAGCTTCCAGCTTGGGTCGGAACTCGTCACATCGCGCTGGAAGGTCCAGACATCGGTCATTTCCGTCACCGCCTCAGCGCCCGAAACGATGGAGCCATCGCGCGCCTGCACCAGATTGATCTGATCCGTCACCAGACGCACGGTGACTTCTGCGATATTGCCGCGCAATTCGGCGGCTTCGATGCCGCTTTCCTCAACGCTGCGAAGTTCCGTGCGCTGGGTCTCCCCCGCCGCCTCTCGTGCTGCAATCGCCTGATCGAAGCCGGCATAGGCTTCATTGGACAATAAGGGCTTCAGGGTGGCGCGGTCACCCCGGGCGAAAGCTTCTACAATCATGCCGAAAGCAGCTTCGGCGCCGTCCAGAAAGCGGTTCGGGTCAAAGCCGCGATCGCGCTTTTGGATTTGCATCAGCGCCTCACCCACCGGGCTGCGCGGATCAGGCATCACCCGCCTTGCGCCACCTTGGGCCGGCTTCACGCCAATATCGACCTCAGTCGCCGGCCCGCGCGTTGCAGGCACGGGCGCCCCTTCGGCCTGCGGCGGACGTTCGAACCCCGTCCGGCGGCCAAGCACGCTCCGCAGGCGCAGCACCAAAAAGGCCGCGACCATCGCAAAGAGGATCAGATCTATCGGCAAGCCACCCATGTTTTTGCTCCTTGGCACCTAATCTAGGGTGTCACCTGCCCCAGGGCAACGCTCCGCTAGTCAGCCAATGCAAGGCAAGCACCGGCACCCGCCGCGCATTGCCCAAAATCTAGCCTGGTTGCGAGGCTTGATGAGCCTCGCTAGACCAACCCTTGTTCAATAAGGGGTGACGGCCATGATTCTGCTTCGGCACGGGCAAAGCGAATTCAACCTGCTTTTCACCCAAACCCGCAAAGACCCGGGGATTATTGACCCGAAGCTGACGCCGCTGGGCCAAACGCAAGCGGAAGAGGCCGCGGAAGCCCTGGCGCATGAGGGGATAAGGCGCATCATCGTCTCCCCCTATACCCGCGCGCTGCAAACGGCGCTGCCGGTGGCGCGCCGGCTGAAACTGCCTTTGACCGTGACGCCGACGGTGCGCGAACGCTACGCCTTCACCTGCGATATTGGTCGGCCAGTCACTGAATTGCGGCTGGATTTCCCCCATGTTGTGCTGGACCATATTGACGAAATCTGGTGGCCGCCGGTGGAAGAACCCGCCGAACAGGTAATTGACCGCGCCCAGCTATTCCGCGCCGAAATGGCCGCGCTTCAGGATTGGTCCCATACGCTGGTTGTTTCCCATTGGGGCTTCATCCTGGCCTTTACGGGGAAAAGCGTGATGAACGGCCAATGGCTGCGGGTGGACCCGACTGAGGCCCCACCCGCCGAAATTACCTGGAAGCATTAGGCTGGGTCAGGACCGCGTCGCGGTCATGGCGGCAGAGGCGCGCCGCAGCGGCGGGAAGGCCGCTTCATCTGCCTCCGCTTCGCCGATTGCCAGACGATAGCCACCCGCTTCCGTCAACAGAATACGCGCTTCCGCGGGGTTGGGCTCAATCTTTTGGCGCAGGCGGTAGATATGGGTTTCCAGCGTATGCGTGGTGACGTGGCTGTTATAGCCCCAGACCTTGGTGAGCAGGATCTGGCGTGACACCGCCCGCCCGCCGGCCCGGTAGAGGAATTTCAGGATGGCGGTTTCCTTTTCCGTCAACCTGATCTTCCGGCCGCGCTTTGGGTCCTGCAAAAGCTTAGCCGCCGGGCGGAAATCATAAGGGCCGATGGTGAAAACCGCGTCTTCGCTGCCTTCAAAAATGCGGATTTGGGCGCGCAACCGTGCCAGCAATTCCTGCACCCGGAAGGGCTTGGCGATATAGTCATTCGCCCCCGCATCCAGGCAGCGCACCACATCCTGTTCACCATCCGCCCCAGTCAGCATGATGATGGGCATACGCATCCCGGCGCGGCGAAGCTTGAGGCAAAAATCCCGCCCATGCCCATCCGGCATGCCAAGATCGAGCAATATGGCATCAAAACGGGCGCCATCAGCGCGCAGTAGGGCTTCGGCATCGGCGAGGCTTGCCGCGCCGGTCGCGGCAAATTCACCGTCAAAGGCCAGTTGTTCCGCGAGGCTTGCCCGCAGCGCATCATTATCATCAACAATCAAAACCGGGTGCGGGGAATTCATGAGCAGCAAGCCTCTTTCAATCTGATGGCGTGGTTTGAATTTACCAACAACGCCGTTTAGCCCCCGCAGAGACAATGCCATCTCGCACAGGGCTTTCGCAAGCCATTGATCACGGGGGTTTGAACGTTACCTTCGGAAATCTTCACGCCCACACCCAAGCCAGGGGGGGGTCGTAAAGTGCCGTATCGGCGCCACATTCACCTTTGATGAATAAAGGCGTATTGGAAAACCCCCACATGCCAGCCCAAGGTGGCCTTTTGCCCCAAACCCCTGAAATCCAGCCAGACCCGCGCCGCCTTGCCATGCGGGGGGTGCATCGCGCCATTGCCGAATTGCGCCGTGGCACGCCGGTGCTGATCTGCCAAAATGACTCTGCCCTGCTGATTGGGGCAGCGGAAACGCTGGGGGCTTCGGGCCTAGCCGATATTGCGTCAGGTGGCGCGGCGGCGCCGGTCCTGCTGTTGGCGCCCATGCGCGCGGCGGCATTGCTGCGCCGGCCTGTCACCCAAGCTGAGGATCAGGCCGTAGTGGCGCTACGCCTGCCGGCTTCGGCGCTGGATCCTGCCAGGCTGCGCGGCTTTGCGGACCCTACGGCCGAAAGCCTGCTGCCCACTGAAGTTGAGGCGCTGCCGCCGCCTGCCCTTGCCGGTGCGGCCCTTGCCTTGGCGAAGCTTGGGCGGCTTTTGCCCGCGCTGGTGGCGGCACCCGCTTCACCCGCGCTGGCAGAACGGCTTTCGCTGCTGCGCATCTCGGCTGCGGATATTGAAGCCTATCCCTTGACCGCCGCTTCCAGCCTGAAGCGCGTGGCTGAAGCACGTGTGCCTTTGGAAGACGCGCCGGAAGCGCGCATCATCGCTTTTCGTGCTGCCGATGGCGGGATCGAACATCTGGCCATTCTGGTGGGCGATCCCGAAGCGAGTGCTGCCGCCGGTAAGGCGCCTTTGGCGCGCGCGCATTCCGAATGTTTTACGGGTGATCTTTTGGGCTCGCTCCGCTGCGATTGCGGGCCGCAGCTACGCGGCGCCATCAAGCGCATGGCGGAAGACCCTGCGGGTGGCGTACTGCTTTATTTGGCGCAGGAAGGGCGTGGCATTGGCCTTGTGAACAAGCTTCGCGCCTATACGCTGCAAGATCGCGGGCTTGATACGCTCGATGCCAATCGTGCGCTGGGGTATGGCGCGGATGAACGCAATTTCCTGGTAGCAGCAACCATGTTGCACGAATTGGGCCTGACGCGCGTGCGGCTGCTGACCAATAACCCCGATAAGCTTTCAGGCTTGGCGGCGTGTGGCATTGAAGTGGTGGGCCGCGAAGCGCATCAGATTGACCCGAATGGCGTGAATGACGCCTATCTGGACACCAAGGCGCGCCGCTTTGGCCATATGCTGGGCTAAGGTGTGACCGGCGCGGCTACCGCGCAGATTGGCCCAGATGGGCTGCTGCGTTTCCAAGGTGGGATTTATCGTTGCGCCATCGGCAAGGGCGGCATCCGCACCGATAAGCGCGAAGGCGATGGCGCGACACCAACGGGGCTTTTGCCCTTGCGGCGCTTGCTTTATCGCGCCGATCGCCTAGCGCCGCTGCACGCTGCCGTGCCGGTTGCGCCCATCGCGCCCGATGATGGCTGGTGCGATGATACAAGCCATGCTGATTACAACACGCAAATCCGCCTGCCGCATCCGGCACGGCATGAAGAACTTTGGCGCGCTGATGCGGTTTATGATGTGATTGGCGTGCTTGGCTGGAATGATATGCCCGTGGTGCGCGGGCGTGGGAGCGCGATTTTCCTGCATTTGGCGCGGCCTGGCTTTGCCGCGACCGAAGGCTGCATCGCACTTGAACAGCGCGATCTGCTGCGCGTTCTGGCAGATGGGCTCAGCGCGATTGAGGTGATGGGCTGATCAGTCGCTTGGCTTAACCGGCTTTTTCCCGCCCCCCGATGGCGTTTCCCTGACAAAAAGCGGCAGAGCATGGCCGGGCAGGCGCCCGCGCAAGGCGGCCATCAGCGCCAAGCCTTCCGCTTCCGGCACCTGAAACCGTACCGTACCCGGCGCAGGGTCCAGGCTGTGCAAATAATAGGGCTTGATGCGATTACGAATCATCGCGCGGAGCAAATCTTCCAGCGCCGCCGCCTCATCATTCACGCCACGCAGCAAAACGCTTTGCCCCAATAGCGGCAACCCAGCATCGGCGAGCCGCGCCAAGGACCGCACCGCATCCTGCGTGAATTCGCGCGCGTGGTTGGCATGCACCGCGATAAACACGGGCTTGGCTTGGCGCAGCGCCGCCGCCAGCGCCGGCGTCACCCGTGCTGGGTCAGCCACTGGCACGCGCGTGTGGATGCGCAGCGTTTCAATATGCGCGACATCGGCCAGCCGGCCCAAAATCTCCCGAAGCCGCCGGGCTGAGAGCATCAGCGGATCGCCCCCGGTCAGGATCACTTCCCGGATCGCTGTGGTGCCTTCAAACCACGCAAGCGCGGCCTGCAATTCCGCTTCCGTCAGCACGCCACCATCAGGGCCAACCTTTTCGCGCCGAAAACAGAAGCGGCAATAGACCGGGCAGGCAAGCAACGGCTTCAGCAGCGCACGATCCGGGTAGCGATGCACAATTCCCTTCATCGGGGTGAAGGGGGCATCTGCCGTTGGGTCTTCCGATTCATGCGGTGCGGTGATCAACTCCGCCGTATCGGGGATATATTGAAGCCCGATCGGGTCAGCAGGGTCGGAAGGATTGATCAAGGCCGCCATGGCCGGGGTGATGGAAGTGGCATAACGCGCTGCCACCGCGCTGAGCGATGAGATGGCGGCTTCGGGCACCAGCCCGGCACGCGCCAAATCGCGCGGGGTTCGGAGTGTTCGGCTCTGGTCTCGGGCGATGGGCTCGGGCATGGTTCAGCCCGCCTAGAGCATTTTCAAGCCAAGTAAAATCACTTGGCGGCACGGAAAATGCGATCTAGCAAAGTAACCAGTGCTGAAAGCCGAGCAATGCCCCTGCCCCCCTGGCACCCGGAAGCCTTCGCCGCGCGGCTGCCCTTTCTGGAACGCCGCGCAGAGCTTACCGCCGCAACCCGCGCCTTTTTTACCGCCCGCGGTTACCGGGAAGTGGAAACCCCTGCCCTGGTGCCCGCCCCGGGGGCCGAGGTGCATTTGCACGCCTTCGCCACAAGGTATGAGGCGCATTTGGGCCAGGGGGTATCGCGCGATCTGTGGCTACGCACCTCCCCGGAATTGGCGCTGAAGCGGCTTTTGGTGGCGGGTGCCGGGCCGGTTTTTGAATTGGCGCGGGTCTGGCGCAATGGCGAGGCATCACCCCGGCACGCGCCGGAATTCACCATGCTGGAATGGTATCGCCCAGGCCTTGGCTTTGCGGGGCTGATGGCGGAGACGGAGGATTATGTGCGTGCAGTCGCACCGCGCTTCGTCGCGCATGGTGATGTGACAACCGATCTCAGCCTGCCCTTTGAACGCATCACGATGGCTGAGGCTTTCGCGCGCTGGTGCAATGGGTTGGATATTCTGGGAACCGAGGGCGATACAGCACGGCTGCATGCGGCAGCCCAGGCCGCAGGCTTCACCCCCCGCGCAGATGAGGGGTGGGAGGATTTGTTCTTCCGCCTGTTGCTGGAACATATCGAACCTCAGCTTGGCCGTGGGCGCGCAACCTTCCTGACCCATTGGCCCGCGCCGCAAGCAGCGCTCGCGCGGCGCGACCCAGCCGACCCGCGCGCGGCACTCCGCTTTGAACTTTTTGTGGCCGGCCTGGAATTGGCCAATGCCTTTGATGAGCTAACCGACCCCGCCGAACAACGTGCACGCTTCATCGCCGATACCGCCGAACGTCGCCGTATCAGTGGCGAACATGGCTGGGAAATTGATGAGGATTTCCTGGCAGCCCTGGAACATGGCATGCCGGCCACCAGCGGGATTGCGCTTGGCTTTGATCGGCTGGCGATGCTCACTTCTGGCGCGCGAGAGATTAGCGATGTGCTGTGGTTGTGACGCCACTATCCCGCGCGGCGCAGCGTATCGAGCATAGCGGCGCTGTCTTCACGCGGCAGGGCGTAAAACACGAAAACATAAGGGTCTGAGGCTTCAAACACCGAAGGATCGGCCGATGCGCGCTGCATTGTTGCGCGGTCCAGCGCTGCCATGGGGTGCCATTCCCCGCTCAGTTCAAAGAAAACATCATAGCCGAGCGCATCCAGGAAGGCGGGAACCGCATAGGTGCTGCCGACACGGTGGCGTTCTTCCACTTCCAAAGTCAGCACGGGGCGGCAGCGCAGCAAGGTTTCGCGTGCCCCGCGCAAGATTTCATATTCCGCGCCTTCGGCATCCAGCTTGATGGCGGTGACATCGCCAAGCGTGAAATCATCCAGGCGCCGCAGCGGTACGGTGAAGCGTTCCACCGCCACGCGCGTGGAGACATGCGGCGCGTAATCCTTGGCGGTGCTGGCCCATTGTTCCTGCGCCACACCATCCAGCACCGGCATGGCCAGCGTGATGCTGCCTTCATGATCGCCAAGCGCCAAATGGTGGCATTCAACATGGGCGGGATCACCGCCAAAGGCCGCCCGCAGCGCGGTTTGCAGCCGGGCAAAGGCGCTCGGCAAAGGTTCAAAGGCCAAAACCCGGCTACCCGGCAGGCGGGCCAACGGGATGGTCAGCAGCCCATCATGCGCGCCGATATCAATCAGCGTACCGGGGCGATGCAGCAGGCTGTGGAAATTTTCCTCATCCATGACGAATTTTTCCCCTTTAATGCCCCGCTTCGCCTATGATCCCTCAAAACCGTGCCCAAGAGCGCGGTGATGGAGCGAAAATCCAGTGCCGATGCGTCTATGTCAGCTTATCTATACCTCTCGCCCCTTCGGCTTCAATGCGCCGATGCTGGACGATATCCTGACCACGGCGCGCGCCTTGAATGCGCAGCATGGCATTACCGGGGCGCTGATCTGCCGGGCCGATATGTTCATGCAAATGCTGGAAGGCCCGCGCGCGGCGGTGACGGAAACCTTCGGGCGCATCCTGGCCGATGATCGGCATATTGATGTGGCGCTGCTGCATGTGGGCGATACGCCAGAACGCATTTTCCCCGATTGGACCATGCGCGATGACCCGCCGCAAAGCTGGATGTGGAACCAGGCCGAGGTGCGTGAAGGCGCGATGCAGGAAGCCAGCGCAGCCGCCGCCTATTCAGTCTTTCGCCGCTTGTCGCGCATCCCACCGGAACGGCGCGCGGTTTGAGCATTTTCAAGCCAAGTGGGACCACTTGGCGACTCGGAAAATGCGATGAAATAACGGCTTAGAGCGCCTCCCGTGAACGAATGTGAACGGGAATCGCTCTAAGAGCTAATCCGCCGTCCAGCCGCCATCCACCAGTAGGGCTGAACCGGTCATCAGCGCGCCGGCATCGCTGGCCAGCAGCAGAATGGCGCCCATCAGATCCTCTACCTGGCCCACGCGGCCCAGCTTGATCTTGGCTTCCACCTGTTCCCGAAAGCCCGGCGCGGCAAGGAAGGGCTTTGTCAGCGGCGTTTCGATGAAGGTGGGGCAGAGCGTATTCACGCGAATGCCCTGCGGCGCCAATTCCACCGCCATGGCCTTGGTAAGCCCTTCAATCGCCCATTTGGAAGCGCAATAAATCGTGCGGTTTGGCGCGCCGACATGGCCCATCTGGGAAGATACATTGATGATGGATCCAGGGCGCTTGGCAGCCGAAAGCCGCTTGGCGACATGCTGCGCCAGGAAGAAAGCGGCCCGGACATTCAAGCCCATCACCGCATCGAAATCATCCACCGTCACGTCAGTGAAGGGCTTGGGGCGATTGGTGCCGGCGTTATTGACCAGAATATCGAAGGGCTCGGCAGCGCTGATGGCGGCTTCTGTCGCGGCCAGATCGAGCACATCCAAAGTCAGCGCTTGCGCCGCGCCGCCCTTGGCGCGGATCGCCGCCGCTACCGTTTCAATCTCATCAGCGCTGCGAGCAACCAGCGTGACATGCGCACCCTGATCAGCCAGCGCGCTTGCCGCCGCCAGACCAATGCCGCGCCCGGCGCCGGTTACCAACGCGCGGCGGCCATCAAGCCGAAAGGAAGGGGTGCGGGGCAAATCCATGGTGGGAATTCCTGAACACTAAACGCCTTGTTATCACAGCCCGAGCGCCGCGCGCGACTCCCTCTTGGAAGAAGGCGCGCACCATCTGTTCAATCAGGCACCACATCCAAGATCATGCAGATGCTTTCAGGAATCCGCGAAGCCGCTCGCGGATTCCGGCAACGCGTAGCCTTTGCGGACTTGAAACCCAGGCGCGCATAAAGCGCCCTCGCCTTTGGATTGTTTTCTGCAACATCCAGGATCAAGCGCCGCAACCCGCGCACCCTTGCCTCGGCAATTCCATGGCGAATCAAGGCGCTGCCGATGCCCTGCCCCCTTTTTTCAGGCGCCACAGCAAAATTGCGCAGACAAAGTTCCTGAGGACCAGGTCGACTGAGAACCGGCGCAACATTCCAGGCACGCGCAAAAACCGACCAAAATCGCCGAAATCCATAATGCAACAGGATATTCCGGAGGGTGGCACGCTGCATCTTCCCATGCTCAGTCGCGTCGAAAAAGCAGGCCACACCAACAACCTGCTCCGCATGGACCGCAACAAGCAGAGTAGCATATCCACATAATCCCCGAACCGAACGACACTCAGCGGCAATGAATTCCCGGGCGCCCTGTCTCCCCTCACCAAAAACATAGTCGTAGATTTCCGGCCCCGCCGAATGGATCAAGCCTGAAACGACGTCGGCCTCTTCAGGCTTTGCATGGCGGATGCAAATGTCCAGCGCAATCTCCATGGGAGCCTAGCCCGTCATACTGCCTCAGCTCAATCTGCCGCGGTGGCGTAGGGAATATTACGCCCGCCATAGCGGCGCACGCGAATATTCGCCTGTTCCGCATGGCCCGCGAAACCTTCCAGCATACAAAGCCGGGAACAATATTCGCCGATCATGGCGGAAGCCTCATCTGTCAGCACGCGCTGATAGGTGCAGGTCTTCATGAATTTGCCGACCCAAAGCCCACCCGTATAGCGCGCGGATTTTTTCGTGGGTAAAGTATGGTTCGTGCCAATCACCTTATCGCCATAGGAAACATTGGTGCGCGGCCCCAGGAATAGCGCGCCGTAATTGGTCATGTGCTTCAAGAAATAATCCGGATCGCGCGTCATCACCTGCACATGTTCGGATGCAATGCGATCAGCTTCCGCCACCATTTCGTCTTCGCTGTCGCAGATGATCACCTCGCCATAATCTTCCCAGGCTTTGCGGGCGATGGCGGCGGTGGGCAGGATTTTCAGAAGGCGTTCAACCTGGGCCATTGTCTCGCGCGCCAGTTTTTCCGAAGTGGTCAACAAAACAGCGGGGGAATTCGGTCCGTGTTCAGCCTGGCCCAAAAGATCAGTCGCGCAGATTTCTGCGTCCACGGTCTCATCGGCGATGATCAGCGTCTCGGTCGGGCCCGCGAAAAGATCAATGCCAACCCGCCCGTAAAGCTGGCGCTTGGCTTCCGCGACAAAAGCATTGCCGGGGCCGACCAGCATATCAATCGGCGCGATGCTCTCCGTCCCCAGTGCCATGGCGCCCACCGCCTGAATGCCGCCAAGGCAGTAAATCTCATCCGCGCCGGCCAAATGCTGCGCCGCGACAATGGCAGGCGCGGGCTTACCTTCAAAAGGCGGCGCGCAGGTAATGATGCGCTTGCAGCCGGCAACTTTCGCCGTCACCACAGACATATGGGCCGATGCCAGCAGGGGGTATTTACCCCCCGGCACATAGCAACCCACGGAATTGACCGGGATATTGCGATGGCCAAGCACCACGCCGGGCAGGGTTTCCACCTCAATATCGCGCAAGGCCGCCTTTTGGTGTTCCGCGAAATTGCGCACCTGGGTCTGGGCGAAGCGGATATCCTCCAGATCGCGCGGGGTGAGCTGATCCAGGCAGGCCTGGATTTCGCCCTCGCTCAGGCGGAAATTCTGGCGGTCCCATTTGTCGAAGCGGATCGAAAGCTCCCGCACCGCGGCATCGCCCCGCGCCTTGATATCGGCCAGAATGCCCTCAACCGTTGCGCGCACCTTGGCGTCGTCTTCCGCCACCGCATCCGCATCCCGGCCCCGCTTTAGGAAACGCGCCATGTTCTACCCCTTTCCAGCTTCCGCCCCGTGCTTGAAGCCCGGGGGGCGGGCCGTCAAGCGGAGCATTTTCAAGCCAAGCGGAATCGCTTGGCGACTCGGAAAATGCGACCAGACAAAAGCCGGTTTGACCCAGGGGCATAACAGGGGAAGTATTCCCCCATGACGCCAGCCGAATTGCTCGCCCCCATTGTGGGGCCGAAGAATTGCCTCATTGAGGATGCCGATATCGCCCCCTATGCGGTGGATTGGCGCGGAACCTATCGCGGCACGCCGCGCGCCGTGCTGCGCCCGGGCTCGGTTGAGGAGGTTGCGGCCTCCGTCCGCGCCTGCGCCGCCGCCGGGCTTGCCATTGTGCCGGCGGGTGGCCGTACCGGACTATGTGGCGGGGCGGTGGTGCAGGATAATGGCCCACCCGCCGTGGTCATGAGCCTGGAACGGCTGAACCGCATCCGCGATGTGGATGCGAAGGATTTTTCGTTGGTGGCGGAAGCCGGCTGCATCATCCAGAATGTGCAGGAAGCCGCCGCAGCGGCAGGCCGGCTTTTCCCCCTTTCCTGGGGCGCGCAGGGTTCCGCCATGGTGGGTGGCGCGCTTTCTACCAATGCGGGCGGCATTCGTACCATTCGCTGGGGCAATGCGCGGGATCTCGTGCTGGGGCTTGAAGTGGTGCTGCCCGATGGGCGCGTGCTGAATGATCTGCGGCGCGTGCGGAAGGATAATAGCGGTTATGCGCTGCGCCATTTATTCCTGGGCGGCGAAGGCACGCTTGGCATCATCACCGCCGCAGCGCTGCGCTTGGTGCCGGCCTTGAAGCGGGTTGAGACCGCCTTCATCGCCGTGCCATCGCCCGATGCGGCGCTTTCCTTGCTGTCGCGCATGTTGGAATCGGGCGCGGATGTGATTGCCTTTGAATTGATCCGCAAGGAATGCATGCAGGTGGTGGAACGCCATGGGCTGCGCACCCGCATGCCCATGGCGCTTGAAAGCCCCTGGTATGTCATGGTGGAAATCGCCGCCGCGCATCCCGCCGTGCCGCTCAAGGAAATGCTGGAAGATACTTTGGCGGAAGCGGTAGAAGCCGGCGATTGCACCGATGCCGTGCTGGCCGCGAATGAGGATCAGCGCGCTGGCTTCTGGCGCATTCGGGAAGATTACCCGGATTGCCAGCGCCGCAACGGCCCTTATGTCGGCACCGATACCGCCGTGCCGGTTTCAGCCGTGCCGCGCTTTTTGGCCCGCGTTGAAAAGGAATTAGTTGCCAATTGGCCAGAAGGTGAGTTGTTCATGATCGGCCATGCCGGGGATGGGAATATCCATCTTGGCATGGGCGCGCCCAAGGGCATGGAATACAAGGATTGGGCATCCCGTGCCGCAGGCTTGGAAAGCCTGGTCAATAGCATCGCGGTTGAAATGGGCGGCAGCTTCAGCGCAGAACATGGCATTGGCCAATCCAAGCGCCACGCCATGGCGTCGCTCAAAGACCCGGTGGCGTTGGATGTCATGCGCGCCATCAAGGGCGCGATTGACCCCGAAAGCCTGATGAACCCCGGCAAGATGCTGCCGGGATAGGCGTTATGTTAGAAAGGCACCACCATTCACATGAATGGTCTGGCCGGTGATATAGCCACCCTCAGGCCCGGCCAGCATTCGCACCACATCGGCAATTTCCGCGACACTCGCCCGGCGACGCATCGGGATGCCATTATCCGCGAGCGTGCTGGGCATGGACCCCGCCGAGGCGCCGCGCACCGTATCCACCGCACCAGGCGCGACGCAATTGGCGCGAATGCCCTTGGGCGCCAATTCCACCGCCAATGCCCGCATCAAGCCTTCCAACCCTGATTTGGAGGCCGAGACATGCGCGCGGTTGGGCGTGCCGACATGGGTTGAAATGCCCGATAGCCCGATGATGGAACCACCCCCACGCGCGATCATCTGCTGCGCGAAGGCCTGCGTGATGATAAAGGCGCCATCCAAAGCGACGGATAGGATTTCGCGCCATTCCGCGAAGGACATGTCCAGAAAGCTGGTCTGCCGCCTGAGCCCTGCATTGGTCACCAAAATATCCACCCCGCCGAATTGGGCCGCCACTGCAGCGGCCATCGCGGCCACTTCCTCGGGCTTGGTGATATCAGCGCGATAGGCCATGGCGCGGCCACCGGCGGCGGTGATTTCCTCCGCTACCGCTTTGATCGCAGCCTCATCCGAACGGCCATTCACCACAATGGCAGCGCCATCAGCGGCAAGCCTTAGCGCAATGGCGCGGCCGATATTCTTGCCCGCGCCAGTAACCAGCGCGACCTTACCCGCAAGCGGAGCGTTCATGAGCATTTCTCCATTTTCCTGGCGCAGAATAGGCGCATTCGGCCCCGGATGAAATCCACCACGGGGTGGGGTTTGCGGCGCCGCGCGCGGGGGCTTAGGATCATCTCATAAAAGGGCGCCGGACTGGGCGCGTAGGTTTGAAGGCGGAAACATATGCTGGTTATTTCGGAACAAGGTATCGGTCACATCATCGAAGCTTGGCTTAAGCGCTTCAACGAAGCGTTGGCGGCGGGTGACAAGGCAGCGCTCAGCGCATTGTTTCGCGCTGATAGCCATTGGCGCGATATCGTGGCGCTGGGCCGGCGTATCCGCACGGTCTCCGGCCAGGCAAAGCTGGTGGAAGCGCTGTTGGCGGCGGCGCAGGAAGCCGGCGCACGGGATTTCGCGATTGATGAAGAACGCGCTGCACCACGCTTTGTGGAACGCGCCGGCGAAGACACGATCGAAGCCATTCTTCGGTTCGAGACCAAAATCGGCACGGGTGCTGCGCTGCTGCGCTTGAAGCGCGCCGAGGCCTCAGGCGATGCGCCCGTGGCCTGGGTGCTGACCACCGCACTGGATAGCCTGCGCGGCATTGATGTGGACAGCATGCGCGAAGCGCGTGAAGAACCCGCCTTTGAACGCGAATTCAACGGCCCGAATTGGCTGGATAAGCGCCGTGAAGCAGCGCGTTTTGCCACCCGCGATCCCGCCGTGCTGATTGTGGGCGGCGGGCATGCCGGCATCACCGCCGCTGCCTGGCTCGGCGCGCTTAATATCGAAACGCTGATTGTGGATCGCATGGCGCGGATCGGGGATAATTGGCGGCTGCGCTATCACGGCCTCAAGCTGCACAATCAGGTACATAGCAACCACTTGCCCTTCCTGTCCTTCCCGAAGACTTGGCCGAAATATATCCCGAAGGACAAGATCGCGAATTGGCTCGAATCCTATGTCGAGACGATGGAGATCAATTTCTGGACCAAAACGAGCTTCGAAGGCGCGGAATATGACGCGGCGGCGAAGTGCTGGGTGGCGCGGGTGAAGCAGGCCGATGGCAGCCAACGCATCATGCGCCCGCGCCATATCATTATGGCGACCAGCGTGAGCGGCACGCCGAACCTGCCGGATATCCCCACACTTGATCGCTTCAAGGGTAAGGTTGTGCATTCCTCCGGCTTCAAGAATGGCGCGGAATGGAAGGGTAAGCCGGTTTATGTTTTCGGCACCGGCACCAGCGCGCATGACATCACGCAGGATCTGCACGGCAATGGCGCCAAGGTGACGATGGTGCAGCGTAGCCCGACGCTGATTGTGAATGTGGAACCAAGCGCGCAGCTTTATGATGGCGTCTATTACGGCAAGGGCCCCACGCTCGAAGACCGTGATTTGATCAATGTGTCCTTCCCGCTGGAAGTGATGAAGCAGGCACATAAGATCCTGACGGATAAGACGCGTGAATTGGATAAGCCTTTGCTGGATGGGCTGGAGAAGATCGGCTTCCGTCTGGAATTCGGCGATAATGGCACGGGCTGGCCGCTGAAATATCGCTCTCGCGGCGGTGGGTATTATTTCAATGTCGGCTGTTCTGAATTGCTGGTGCGCCGCGAAGTGGGGCTGATCCAGTATCACGACATTGCCGAATTCAACGCATCCGGCATGAAGATGAAGGATGGCCGCGAATTGCCGGCGGAGCTTTTGGTGCTCGCCACCGGCTATAAGGGCCAGGATCATCTGGTGCGCGGCTTCTTTGGCGATGCGGTGGCGGAACGTGTCGGCAAGGTCTGGGGCTTTGACGAAGCCGATCAGGAATTGCGCAATATGTGGATGGAAACGCCGCAGCAGGGACTTTGGTTCACCGGCGGTTCCTTCGCGCAATGCCGGATGTATTCCAAATACCTCGCCATGCAGATCAAGGCGCGGGAAGAAGGGCTGGTTTGATTAGTGGTTTTTGGGGGTTTCGCGCAGCGCCCACATGAGGCTTGCCGCGAAGCCCGCCAGCAATAGCCAGAAAACTGTCAGCGTCGCGCCAGCGCCAAAGGCATCCATGGCGAAACCCGCCATCAGCGGCGGGATGCAAAAGCCGATATGCGCCACCAGAAAAACGCCCGCCGCCGCGCAGGCGCGATCCAGCCCGGCCTTTTCGGAAACGCCGGCAAGCCCGCCAATATATAAAAACCCATAAGCCGCGCTGCCCACCATGGCGCCGCCCAGCAATAGCGCCGGCAGTGCGGCATGCAGCGTGCCCCACATGACCAAACCTGCGCCCAGCACCAGCACCGGCAAGCCAATCAGCACCAGGCGGCGCGCGGCGATGCGCGCCATCATCTGCTGCACCAAAGCCCCCACCAAAATCATGAAGCACACGGCAAGCGGCCCAAGCCGCGGATAGCCAGCCTCGGTCAAGGCGGTCGGCACGGCGGTAATAACCGTACCCGTCACCGCCCAGGCGGCCAGCATACTCAGTGAAAGTGGCAAGGTGCCACGCGGAAAGCTTGGCATGCGCAACCAAGCAACACGCGCCGGCGTTTTGGTCTCTGGCAGAAAGAATACCAGCAGGAAGATGGTCGCGAGTGCGGTCATATGCAGCCAGAAAGTGAGCGGCGGTTCGACGGGTCCAAAGATTTCAATCGCCGCCATGGTGGCGATGCCGCCCGCCGCAAACCCACTGGCACTTGCAAGCGTGGTGACCTGCGCGGCGCGCCGACCCGCTTCCGGCCCTGCGGCCAGTTCCGCCGCCCAGGCCGTCGCACCACCGGCCAGCAAGCCCACCGCCAGCCCTTGCATGCCGCGCGCAAAGGCCAAAGCCGCAAGCCCCGGCGCGGTAATCAGCCCAATCGTGCCGCAAATGGTCAGCGCCAGCGCGGCCAAAATGCAGGGCTTACGCCCAATCCGGTCCGACATGCCGCCAAGCAAAGGCGCGGAGATAACTGCACTCGCCGCATAGGCAATGAAGGCGGCTGAAAGCCCGCCTGCCCCCTGCCCATCCCGCGCTGCATAGGTGGTGAAAAGCGGCATGGCGAGGGTGGTTGAAAAGCCAATGGTGAAGACCGCCGCGCCAATCACCCAAATGCCACGAGAAAATGCCAAGGCCGGCGCTCCAAAGATCAGCGTGATGTTCCGGGGCTTGCCGTGCCGCGTCAATGCGCCGTTTCACGCGAACGGCCATCATGGTATGAAGGCTGTATGGCCAAAGCATCGGCCAGTTCCTCTGAACGCCGCGGTACGCCCCCCCGCGCCCCGGCG
>JBEDHL010000218.1:0-13656 GCA_041174145.1 Pseudomonadota bacterium | reverse complement strand
GGTTGTCGCAGGTGGCAAACTTCGGTTAACCATCACGCGTGCGTGAACCAAGACGTATCTTTAAGGGAAGGCAGCATAGTCCCCGCTTCGGCGGTTCTGGGCTTGGGGTGTCATGCGCGCTGGTCGCCGCGCTGGCCCTTGGTTTTGGCTTGCCTTCCAATCTTTTCGGCTCGGCGCCCGCGGATCGCCCGGTGACGGCCGAGGCCGCACAAATTCGCGTTTTTGATGGCGAAACGCTCGGTCTTGGGGATCGGATTATCCGGCTTTCCGGCATTGCCGCTCCCGCGCGTGGGGAAGCTTGTGGCACTGACCCGGCGCAGCGGGATTGCGGGGCGGCCGCGGCGGCGGTGCTGGCTGGCTTGGTTCAGGGGCAGAATATCACCTGCCGGGTTGAAGGCCATGACGCATTCAGCCGTGGGCTTGGCCGCTGCATTGCGGGCGGGCGCGATGTGAATGCCGCCATGGTGGAAGCCGGCTTCGCCTTGGCCTCGGCTTCGGTGCTGCGCCCCTTGGAAGTCGCGGCGCGCGACGCCCGCCAGGGACTTTGGGCCGATGCGGGCCAATTGCCGGCGGAATGGCGCCGGCGCTGAAGCCCCGCCCTTGTCGCCAAATGGCATAATCGAACAATCTCACGCTCTTAAAGCCTGCGTCACGTTTTGCGCGTAATGTCGGCGCCATGGCGCGCGAGGGGGTTTGCCAAGCTGACCGCTCCGCCCTTATCCTGCATCGCACCATAAGTTGAGGCGTCCATTTTGACCGGTGGCGCATTCGTTCCGAGGAAGACAAGCACATGAGCACCAAGGCCCAAGGGTCCATCACCATCACGCTGGATGGCACGAATAAAAGCACGACGCTGCCGCTTTTGGGTGGCACGCTGGGGCCGCAGGTCGCGGATATCCGCAAGCTTTATGGCGATCTTGGCATTTTCACCTTCGACCCCGGCTATGGCGCGACCGCTTCCTGCGAAAGCACCATCACCTATATTGACGGCGATGCGGGGGTTTTGCTCTATCGCGGCTATCCGATTGAGCAATTGGCCGAAAAGTCGAGCTTCCTCGAAATTTCCTATCTGCTGCTGAATGGCGATCTGCCCAATGCCGCGCAGTATGAGGAATTCCGCAAGGGTGTGACCTATCACACCATGCTGCATGAACAGCTGCGCCGCTTCTTTGATGGCTTCCGCCGCGATGCGCACCCAATGGCCGTGATGTGCGGTGTGGTGGGCGCGCTCGCCGCCTTCTATCACGACAATCTGGACATCAATGATGCCCGCCAGCGTGAAATCGCGGCCTTCCGCCTGATTGCCAAGGTGCCGACGATTGCTGCCTGGGCCTATAAATATTCCATCGGCCAGCCCTTCATGTATCCGCGCAATGATCTGAGCTATGCGGAAAACTTCCTGTATATGCTCAACGCCGTGCCGGCCGAGCCCTGGGTACCGAATCCGATCCTGTCACGCGCGATGGATCGCATCTTGATCCTGCATGCCGATCACGAACAGAATGCCTCCACCAGCACGGTGCGTCTGGCCGGTTCAACTGGCGCCAATCCCTTTGCCTGCATCGCCGCCGGCATCGCCGCACTTTGGGGCCCGGCGCATGGTGGCGCCAATGAAGCGGTGCTGAAAATGCTCGCCGAAATTGGTGAGCCAAAGAATATCCCTGCCTTCATCAGCGAAGTGAAGGACAAGAACAGCCACACCAAGCTGATGGGCTTTGGCCACCGGGTCTATAAGAATTTCGACCCGCGCGCGAAGATCATGAAGGAAACCTGCCACGAAGTGCTGGCGGAACTCGGCATCAAGAATGAACCGCTGCTGGATATGGCGATGGAAATGGAACGCATCGCGCTTTCCGATGATTACTTCGTCAGCCGCAAGCTGTATCCGAATGTGGATTTCTATTCGGGCATCATCCTGAAAGCCATGGGCATCCCGACCCATATGTTCACTGTACTTTTCGCCGTGGCGCGTACCGTGGGCTGGGTGAGCCAGTGGAAGGAATTGATCGAAGACCCAAGCCAGCGCATTGGCCGCCCGCGTCAGGTCTATTCCGGTGCTGCGGAACGCCCCTTCGTGCCGATGGCACTGCGGAGCTGATCAAGGCTCCCCCAAGGCCCCGCGCCTTGGGGGAGACCACCTTTAACCCTGTGTCAGTACAAAAGCGCCCAATTTTTTAAGGCTTATCGTGTAATTATTCGGGCATGGACGCCCCAGACCTTATCCACCAGCCAGCCAAAATTCAGCTTAAATTTGCCCATCCAGGGAATAGAGCCGGGTCGGCGTTAACCTTTAATTCATCCTTGCGCCCTAAGCTGGAAGGGATGGTCAGTTTGAATTCCATTGCTGCCGTTGCCCAGGAAATCGCGGCGAATGCCGGGATTATCCAAGTGCGTTCACCCGTCCAGCCGGTGGATGTGCTGCGCAGCAATGTGCAGGGGCAGAGTTCGCAGCGTTCGCTTGAAGCTGTGCCGCCGGCACCAGCCACACCATTACCGCGTGGTTCGCTGCTTGATCTGCGGGTCTGACGCCTGGGTTTTGCGACACTAACCGGCAGGCGAAATCGATAACATAGCGTTCAGCGTTTTGGTGCCGCGCCCGCCAGCATGGGCTGAATGCCCCTTACCACATCAACGAACATCTCCGGCGTCAGCCGCCGGGTAGAGGTATTGTAGCGGCTGACATGGTAGGAATCAGCCAGAACCAAGCCATCCGCCAGATGGTGCTGGGCGCCATGGCTGAAGGGAAAACGGGCTGCCGGGATGCCTTTTGCGCGCAGCAGGGCGTTATGCGCCACAACACCCAAGGCCAGCACCACCCGCAAATTGGGCATGGCGGCTAGTTCAGCCTTCAGGAAATCATTGCAGGCACGGATTTCCACCGGCAGAGGCAGGTTTTCCGGCGGCACGCAACGTACCGCATTGGCGATACGGCACCCGGTCAGTTCCATCCCATCCTTTGGATCTTCGCCATAGGCGCCCCGCGCCAAGCCATGGGTCAGCAGCGTCCCATACAGCAGTTTTCCCGCGTAATCCCCGGTGAAGGGCCGCCCCGTACGGTTGGCACCCCTTACCCCGGGGGCGAGGCCAAGCACGAGTAACGGCGCTGCCTGCTGCCCCCAGGAAGGGACAGGCGCGTTATGCCAGGAAGGTTCCTTGGCGCGATTGGCCGCGCGATATGCCGCAAGCCTTGGGCAAAGCGCACAATCGCGCCCCGGCGCCGACGGGGCCGCTGCCTTCATTCCGGTTCGATTTCCGGCGCCTCTCCATAGGGATCGGCGGGGGTGATGCGGCTTGCCCGCGCACCATTCGTGGGCGGGGGCGGCGCCGGTCGGGCGCGCTGTTCGGGCGCACGGCGAGCGATTTCCTGGCCGATATCAGCCAGTTCCAGAAAGCCATCGGCCTGGCGGCGCAATTCATCGGCAATCATGGGGGGCTGGCTTTCCATTGTGGAAACCACCGTCACCTTCACGCCCTGGCGTTGCACCGCTTCAACCACGCGGCGGAAATCGCCATCGCCGGAAATCAGCACCGCATGATCGAGATGCGGGGCGAGTTCCATCATATCCACCGCCAATTCGATATCCATATTGCCCTTGATGCGGCGCCGCCCAGTGGGGTCAGCCTGTTCCTTGGCGGGCTTGGTCACCACCCGCCAGCCATTATAGGCCAGCCAATCGGTCAATGGGCGAAGGGGCGAATAATCCTCAGTCTCGATCAGGGCGGTGTAGTAGCAGGCCCGCACCAGATAGGTGGAACTGCCAAAAAACCGCAGCATGGCGGCGAAATCCACTTCGAAGCCAAGGGCCCGGGTGGCGTGATAGAGATTGGCGCCATCGACAAAAAGTCCAACGCGTTCCACGCCTGAGGCGCGTCTTCCATGTTGAGCAGACATCAAATATCCTTTGATTATCCAAACGAGTGATCAAATACCGAATGCTTTCTTACACGAACGATAACGATCTGTCATGTCATGGGCTCTAATTGCCATTGGCGCCAATCTGCCGGCGGGTAATGGCGCTTCGCCAATCGAAACTTGCAAGGCGGCACTTACCGCGCTCAAGGCCCTGCCGGGGCTTCGGCTTGTGGCGGCGTCTCGCTGGTGGGAAAGCGCGCCCATCCCGCCTGACCCAGCCTCACCACGCTATGTGAATGGCGTTGCGCTGCTGGAAGGGGCGGCAGAACCGGCCAGCTTGCTTGCTGCCCTGCAAGGGATTGAAAACGCCTTTGGCCGCACCCGGCCCTATCCGAATGCGCCGCGCGTCCTGGACCTGGACATCATTGATATGGACGGGCTGCTGCGGGATGGCCCGGACCCGGTGCTGCCCCATCCGCGCGCCCATCTGCGGGGTTTTGTACTGCAACCCCTGGCCGAGGTTGCGCCGGGCTGGGTCCACCCAGGTCTCAAGCAACCTGTAGCGGCGCTGATCGCTGCCCTGCCGCCGCAGGATTTGCGCCCCATCGCCACGGCGTGATGGCCCAGGCGCTTGAAATCCTTGCAAAGCGGCGCGGGGACGATTATCTGAAGATCAGAACCGGTTCAGCCGGGCGCCCGGCTCCCGCCGCGCGCCCCTTTTGTCTTTGGAGCCCTCATGGCGCGCGTTACCGTTGAAGACTGCATCGAAAAAATCCCCAACCGCTTTGAACTCGTCCTGATGGCCGCGCAGCGTGCGCGCAATATCAGCCGCGGTGAGCAAATCACGATTGACCGCGACAATGACAAGAACCCGGTCGTGGCATTGCGCGAAATCGCCGAGGAAAAGGCCGATCTTCCGGCGCTGGAAGCTGATTTGATCAAATCCCTGCAGCGCGCGCCGGAACCGGAGCCTGCTGAGGAAGAAGTGATCGACCTGATCGCCACTGATGAAAACATCTTTGGCATCATGGATGTGCAGGAAGAAGCCCTGCCCGAAGCCGGCGCCGAAGACATGGCGCCAGATGATCTGGAAGCCGCCATCGCCGCCGAGCTTGGCGGCAAGCGCTAGGACGGCCGATGGGGCGAAGCAACAGCCTCTGCTTCCCCCCGGAATTTCCCCGCGCGCCTGAAGGGCTGGCCGCGGGGCGCGCCCTTTCGCCCGGTGCTGAACTCGCTTCCCGCGTTACTGCTTACGACCCGCGCGCCGATGCCGCGCTGATTGCCAGCGCCTATGATGTGGCGTCTGAAGCCCATGCGCCGCAGCGCCGCGATGATGGCCAGCCCTATATTGTGCACCCCTTGGCGGTGGCGGAAATTTTGGCTGGGTATCGGCTGGATACCGGGTCCATCATCACCGCATTATTGCATGACACGGTTGAAGATACGCCGCTCAAGCTTGGTGATGTTGAAGCGCGCTTTGGCAAGGAAGTGGCGCGGCTTGTCGATGGCGTCACCAAGCTGACGCGGCTTGAACTGCAATCCGAACGCACCAAACAGGCTGAAAATTTCCGCAAACTCGTCCTTGCCATGAGCGAGGATATCCGCGTGCTGCTGATCAAGCTTGCGGATCGGCTACATAATATGCGGACCATCTCAGGGATGCCGCAGCCAGAACGCCGCCGCAAACAAGCGCGCGAAACGCTGGAGATTTACGCACCACTCGCTGAGCGCATCGGCATGGATGCGCTGAAGACCGAATTGGAAACCCTATCCTTCCGCGAAATGAATGCGGAAGCTTGGCAGACCATCGCCGCGCGCCTGACCGATCTGCGCGGCCAGGGTGCTGATTTGATTGCGGAGATCGAAACCGATCTACGCCGCGTTTTGGGTGATGCCGGCGTTACAGTTGTGGATATTCAGGGGCGGGAGAAATCGCCCTATTCCATCTGGCTCAAGATGCAGAAGAAGAATGTCGCGTTCGAGCAATTATCGGACATCATGGCCTTTCGCATCATCGTGCCGGATAAGGGTGATTGCTACGCGGCGCTTGGTGCCATTCATTCCGCCTATCGCGTGGTGCCGGGGCGCTTCAAGGATTGGATTTCAACGCCCAAGACCAATGGCTATCAAAGCCTGCATACGGGCGTGACGGTGCCTGAACGACGCAATGCCAAGATTGAAGTGCAAATCCGCACCAAGGAAATGCACGACATCGCGGAAAATGGTGTGGCCGCGCATTGGTCCTATAAGCAAGGTGCCCCAGATGCGCGCGATCAACGCCGCTACCCTTGGGTGCGTGACCTTTTGGAAATTCTGGAAAACGCGGCGGAGCCGCAGGAATTTCTGGAACACACCAAGCTTGAACTGCACCGGGATCGGGTTTTCTGCTTCACGCCCAAAGGCGATTTGATCGAATTGCCGCGTGGTGCCACGCCAGTTGACTTCGCCTATGAGGTCCATAGCCAGGTCGGCGATACCACTGTTGGCGCCAAGGTGAATGGCAAGATCGTACCGCTGCGCCATGCGCTGGAAAATGGCGATCAGGTGGAAATCATCACCGCGCGCGGTGGCACGCCCAATCCGGGCTGGGAACGCTTTGTTGTCACCGGCAAGGCGCGGGCGCGCATCCGCCGCGTTAATCACGCACGCCAGCGTTCCGAACAACGTGAAGAAGGCCGCAGCGCCATTGCCAAGGCGTTCCGCGCCGCAGGGCTCGATTTTTCTGAAAAGCTCGCTGAACCCGCGATCAAGCCGCTGAAGCAGGCGGATTTTGAGGCGATGTGCGTGGCCGTTGCCACCGGCAACCTCTCGCCGCGCGATGTGTTGCATACTGCTGTGCCGGAATTACGCAGCGCCGCGCGCGGGGCGGACCCGCTGCCACTGGCGCGGCCACGCGGGCGGCTTGGTGCGGGGCCCACGCTGATGCCGGGCAAGGCGGAACGCCCTTCGGCGGCCAAGCGCGATGCCGCGATGGGGGTGAAGGGGCTGGTCACCGGCATGGCGGTCAGCTTTGCCGGTTGCTGCCACCCGCTGCCGGGGGACCGTATTCTTGGCATTGTCACCACTGGGCGCGGGGTCACGATCCATCGCCAGGATTGCCACGGGCTGCAGGCTTTCGCGGCCACGCCCGAACGCTTCATTGACGTGGATTGGGATTATGAGGGCGCCACCAAGGGGGCGCATGTGGCGCGGGTGGAATTGGTGGCGGAAAACCGCCCGGATGCGCTGGCTGGCGTCACAACCGCGATCGCACGGCAGGAAGGCGCGGTGAATAGCCTTCGCATTACCAACCGCGCTGCCGAATGGTGCGAAGTGATGGTGGATGTGGAAGTACGGGATATTTCCCACCTGACTGCCGTGCTGGCAGCGCTGCGCGCCTGCCCTGGTATTACCCAGGTGGAACGCGGCAAGGGTTAGGACAGCCCATGATCATCGGCATTGGTTCGGATATTCTGGATATCCGGCGTATCGAGCGCACCATTGAACGCCATGGGGACCGCTTTCTGGAGCGGATCTTCACCACGGCGGAGCGCGCCAAGGCGGAAAAGCGGACGGAACGCATCCGCGCCGCCACCTATGCCAAGCGCTTCGCGGCGAAGGAAGCCGCTTCCAAGGCGCTTGGTACCGGCTTTCGCGCTGGTGTTTTCTGGCGCGATCTTGGGGTCGTTAACCTGCCATCCGGCCAGCCGACGCTGCGCCTGACCGGAGGGGCGGCGGAGCGCCTGAAAGCCATTACGCCAGCGGGACATGGGGCGGTGATTGCGCTGACCATGACCGATGAATTCCCCTATGCCCAGGCGATGGTGGTGATCACCGCCGTGCCGCTTCCTTGACAGGGCGCACGGCGCCGTTATGCCCTGGGCCTGCCGGGCGCTTTCGCCACGGTAAAACCGCGCCCCTTGGGCCTTTTTTTGCGGATGTGACATGCCTCTTCAGAGATCCGGCGGTTGGCTGGAAAGCGTCAAAACCATTGTCTATGCGGCGCTGATTGCGGTTGGCATCCGCACTGTTGCTTTTGAACCTTTCAATATCCCATCCGGGTCCATGATCCCTTCGCTTCTGGTGGGGGATTATCTTTTCGTCTCCAAATTCTCCTATGGCTATTCGCGCCATTCCATGCCCTTCAGCCCCAATCTTTTCGAAGGGCGCATTTTCGCCTCTCCGCCCAAGCGTGGCGATGTGGCGGTATTCAAGCTGCCGCGCGATGGCAGCACGGATTACATCAAGCGCATCATTGGGCTGCCTGGGGATCGCGTGCAGATGCGCAACGGTATTCTGCACCTGAATGGCACGGCGGTGCGGCGCGAATTGCTTGGCCCCTACACGGTTGAAGGCGATGGGCCGCGCATTACGGTGCGGCGCTTCCGTGAATTCCTGCCGGCCATTGATAGCGCGCCGGGTGTCGCGCATGACATCCTTGAAGCCTCCGACGATGCGCCCCTGGATAATACGCCGGAATTCCGTGTGCCTGCGGGCCATGTTTTCGCCATGGGCGATAACCGGGACAATAGCCTGGATAGCCGCGCGATGAATGCGGTGGGCTTCATCCCGATTGAAAACCTGGTGGGCCGCGCCGAATTTATTTTCTTTTCCGTGGATGGCTCGGCCGCCTGGTGGCAGGTTTGGGGCTGGCCCTTTGCCATTCGCTGGACGCGGCTTTTCAGCGCCGTCAGATGATTGGCCCCCAGAAAGCATGAGTGCTGATCTGCAAGAAAGGCTTGGCCATTGCTTCGCCAAACCTGAATTGCTGGACCGCGCACTGACCCATAGCTCAGATGCGGAAAGCCGCGGTGAGGGTTTGCTTTCCAATGAACGTTTGGAATTTGTCGGCGACCGCGTGCTGGGCTTATGCATCGCGGAATGGTTGGCCGAACGCTTTACAGCAGAACGGGAAGGGGATTTGGCAAAACGGCTTTCCATGCTGGTTTCCGCCGATACGCTTTGCAAAGTGGCTGAAGATTTGGGGCTTGGTGCTGATCTGCGGATGCCCGCACGCTATCGCGCGACGGGGTTAATGGGGCCGCGCAATCTGCTATCCGATGCATTTGAAGCGGTACTCGGCGCAATTTATCTGGATGGCGGCATGGCACCGGCGCGCGCCCTGGTGCGGCGTTGTTTTGCTGGGCTGATTGAAGCCGATGCGCGCCCGCCGACCTCACCCAAGAACCGTTTGCAGGAATGGACGCTCGGGCGCGGGCTGGGCTTGCCGGTTTATGGGCTGGTGCAGGCGATTGGCCCCGCCCATGCGCCGCGCTTCATCGCAAGGGTTCTGGCGGCGGGGCGGGAAGCACAAGGTGAAGGCGATAGTAAACGCGCCGCTGAACAAGCCGCCGCGGCGGCATGGCTGAAAGAATTGAACACATGACAACGCGTTGCGGCCTGATTGCTATTCTGGGCGCGCCCAATGCCGGCAAATCCACGCTGGTAAACCGACTGGCGGGCAGCAAGGTGACGATTGTCTCCCCCAAGCCGCAAACCACGCGATTCAGGGTGCGCGCGGTGGTGATGCGGGGTGAGAGCCAATTGGTGCTGGTGGACACACCCGGCATTTTCACGCCGCGCCGGCGGCTGGATCGCGCCATGGTCGCTGCCGCCTGGGGCGGCGCGCAGGATGCGGATGTGGCACTGCTGATTGTGGATGCGCGCGCGGGGCTGACGGAGCCCTTGCGCGCCATCATTGAAAAACTCGGCAAGACACGCCGGCCCACCTGGCTTGTGTTGAACAAGACCGATCTGATCCCACGCGAGCAATTGCTGCCGCTGACGGCGGAATTGCACAAGCTGCAGCCTTTCGCCGAGACCTTCATGATCTCCGCCGAAAAGGGTGAAGGCTTGGATAGGCTGCTGGATCGGCTGGCGGAAGCGGTGCCACCCGGGCATTATCTTTTCCCGGAAGATGATCTGACCGATCTGCCAAACCGCATGTTGGCCGCCGAGATTGTACGCGAACAGATCCTGCGCCAGACGCATCAGGAAGTGCCACATCATGCTTCGGTGGAAACCGAAGCATGGACCGAAAAACCCGATGGGTCGGTCCGGATTGATTGCATCATCTATATCGCCCGCGCGTCACAAAAGGCCATTCTGATTGGCGATAAGGGCAGCCGCATTCGCGAAATCGGGCGCCTTGCGCGCTTGGAATTGACCAAATTGCTGGAACGCCCGGTGCATCTTTTTCTGAATGTTAAGGAAAAGCCCGATTGGGATGAAACGGCCGCGCGCATCCGCGCCATTGGGCTTGAGGATGCGGGCTGAGCAGGCTGCTGCATGAGCATTGAATGGGAGGCCCCGGCAGTGGTGCTGGACCTTCGCCCGCATGGCGAAGGTGGTGCGGTTGTCACGGTGCTGACCGAAGCCCATGGCCGCCACGCTGGCCTGGTGAAGGGCGGCGGCTCTCGCGCCCAGGCGGGGCTGTGGCTGCCGGGCAATCTGATTGAGGCGCGCTGGGTGGCGCGGCTTTCCGATCAATTGGGCAGTCTGTCTGGTGAAATGGTGCATCCGGCGGCGGCGCTCGCCATGGATGAACCGCTCGCACTCGCTCTGCTGTCTTCCGCCTGCGCCATCGCCGCCGATGCCCTGCCGGAACGCGAAGCGCATCCGCGCGCCTTTGCCGGGCTGGTTTCCCTGATCGGCCATTTGGCCGGGGGCGCTGAGGGCGTGGTTGCGGATTATGTGCGGTTTGAGTCGTTGATCCTGGCCGAGCTTGGCTATGGGCTTGATCTGGCCGCCTGCGCCGTAACGGGGGTGAGTGAAGGTTTGACCCATGTCTCCCCGCGCACGGGGCGCGCGGTTAGCGCCGGTGCGGCGGCGCCTTATTTGGACAAGCTGCTGCCCCTGCCCGGCTTTCTGCGCGATGCGGAAAGCCTGGGCGATGCCGCATCCTGGGCGGCGGGGCTGCGGCTGACCGGGCATTTCCTGGAACGCGATGCCTTTGGCGCGCGTCACCGGCCTGTGCCGGAAGCACGCTTCAGATTGGCGGAGAGAATTGCAGGCTTAAATGCCGCCCTACCTGATAATGCATGACGCCGGTTTGCCCAGCCATCGCGGCTTCACAAATCTCGTGAAGCTCCTCGGGCAGGCTATGCAGCTTTTCTGGGTTAAGGCGCGACCCGCTGAGGGTTGCCACATGAGTCCAGCCAAGACTGCGTAGCGTGAAAGCCGCGCTTTCCGCTGCCATTTCGGCCGAAGAAGCCAAGTTGAAGACCAGAAAGCCGCGAAATTCACCGCGCGGGGCTAGCGTTGCAGCGCCGGCAATGCCCTCAGCCCAGGTGACCCAGACCGAAGGCGCGGGCACAGGCAAAAACACCTGCTCAAGGGGCACGGTCGCGGGCTGCATCATAGGCGTAAGAATACAGCAAGAATGCTTTACAAAGTCTTGAAGCCTTTGCAGCGCGGCTTGGGCAAGGTTAGACGGTTCCCTGGATAAGGACGCGATTCGCCCATGCCCGATGATGTAAAAACCCTGACGCCTAACGGGGCGGAGCGTGAAACGCGCCTCGCGGATGCGTTGTCCGAACGCTATTTGGCCTATGCGCTTTCAACCATTACGGCGCGGTCCCTGCCGGATGTGCGCGATGGGCTGAAGCCTGTGCATCGGCGCCTGTTATGGGCGATGCGGCAATTGCGGCTGGATCCGGAAGCGGGCTTCAAGAAATGCGCGCGTATCGTGGGCGATGTGATGGGTAAGTATCACCCGCATGGCGATGCCGCGATTTATGAGGCGATGGTGCGCCTCGCGCAGGATTTTGCGGCGCGCTACCCCTTGGTCGAAGGCCAGGGCAATTTCGGCAATATCGATGGCGATAACCCAGCCGCCATGCGCTACACCGAAGCGCGCCTGACAGAAGTGGCGCAGGCCCTGCTGGAAGGGATTGAGGAAGACGCGGTTGATTTCCGCGCGACATATGATGGGGAAGAACGCGAACCCATCGTGCTGCCGGCGGCCTTTCCGCATCTGCTGGCCAATGGCGCGGCGGGGATTGCGGTGGGCATGGCAACCTCCATCCCGCCGCATAATGCCGGGGAGCTTTGCGCGGCGGCGCTTGACTTGGTGCGCAATCCTGCCGCCGAGACGCGCGATTTGCTGCGCCACATCAAGGGGCCGGATTTCCCGACCGGCGGCATTCTGGTGGAAGCGCCGGAATCCATCGCAGAGGCCTATGAAACCGGGCGCGGCGGCTTTCGCGTGCGCGCCAAATGGGAAGTGGAAAAGGGCAAGGCCGGAAGCTGGGTGATCATTATCACCGAAATCCCCTATCAGGTGCAAAAGGCCCGGCTGATTGAACAGATCGCGCAGCTTCTAGAAGAAAAGAAGCTGCCGCTATTGGCGGATTTGCGCGATGAAAGCACCGAACAGGTGCGGATCGTGCTGGAGCCCAAAACGCGCAATGTGGAACCGGCAGTGCTGATGGAAACGCTATTCCGCGCCACCGCGCTGGAAAGCCGCTTTCCGCTGAACATGAACGTGCTGGATGCGAACCGCACGCCGCGCGTCATGAGTTTGAAGGAAGTGCTGCGCGCCTGGCTTGATCATCGGCATGAGGTGCTGCAGCGCCGCACCAATCACCGGCTGGGCGCGATTGCACGGCGGCTTGAGATTCTGGATGGCTATCTGATCGCTTATCTGAACCTGGATGAGGTAATCCGCATCATCCGGGAAGAAGATGAACCAAAGCCCAGGCTGATGGAACGCTTCGGCCTGAACGATACGCAAACCGAAGCCATCCTGAATATGCGGCTGCGTGCGCTACGCCGGCTTGAGGAAATGGAAATCCGCAAGGAGCATAAAAAGCTTTCAGCGGAGCAGAAAAAGCTTCAGGCGCTGATGAAATCAGAAGCGGCGCGCTGGCAGACGATTGGCGAAGAAATTGAAAGCATGCGCGCGCGCTTTGGCGATGGCGCGCTTGGTGCGCGGCGCACCGCAACCGGTACGGCGCTGCCGGAAGTGGTGGTGGATGAAGCCGCCTTTGTGGAGCGTGAGCCGATTACCGTGATCCTGTCCGAGAAAGGCTGGATCAGGGCGCAGAAGGGCCATGTGCCGCTGGAAAATGAATTGCGCTTCAAGGAAGGCGATAGCCTGTTCATGGCACTTCATGCGGAGACCACAGATCGGCTGGTGCTATTCGCCACCAATGGCAAGGCCTTCACGCTGAAGGCCGATGCCATTCCGCGCGGGCGCGGCGATGGCCAACCGGTGCGCTTGATGCTTGACCTGACCAATGAGGATGCGGTGGTCACGATGTTCGTACATCGTGAAGGGCAGCGCTATCTGGTAGCAAGCTCCGATGGCAAGGGCTTCCTGGTGAAGGGCGAGGAGTTGCTCGCCGAAAAGCGCACCGGCAAGCAGGTATTGAATGTGGACCCGCCGACAGAAGCGGCGGTCTGCGTACCGGCGGAAGGTGATTCCATTGCGGTGATTGGCGATAACCGTAAATTGCTGATTTTCCCGATTGATCAAGTGCCTGAGATGACGCGCGGGCGCGGCGTGCAATTGCAAAGCTACCGCGATGGCGGGCTGGCCGATGCCAAGGTCTTTACCCGCAAGGAAGGGCTTTCCTGGGTGCTTGGCGAAAGAACGCGGGTGGAGACGGATTTGCGCGCCTGGGTTGGCAATCGCGCCGGCGCGGGCAAGGCGCCGCCCAATGGGTTTCCGCGGTCCAATCGGTTTGAATAAAAGGTAGCGTCAGCCAGGCACGGCGAAGGCGGAAAGCTCAGCGCGCAATTCGGGGATGCCCTGGCCGGTTTCACTGCTGGTCACCAGCACCATGGGGTGGGCCGCGATATGGCGCCTTGCCAGCCCCTCA
>JBEDHL010000217.1:0-9743 GCA_041174145.1 Pseudomonadota bacterium | reverse complement strand
GATCACGCGGCGCGCAATACGCGCTTTTCACTTGACCTGATGATGAGCCACATGACGGCGGATATCATCTGCCGCACCGTGTTTTCGACCGGGCTGGAAACGCGCGTGGCGCATGAGGTCTTCGATGCCTTCACGGAATTTGAACATAGCGTCGCGCAGGTTGAAATCCGGCGTTTGATTTTTGACCGGGCCTGGAAGCGCATTCCGCAAAAGGAAAGCGTCTTGCAGGCGTGCCAGTTGATCCGCCGCTATCTGGGCGAATTGCTGGATACGCATTTGGGTGATGGCGCAGCCAGCTTTGATGATATCGCCAGCGCCATCATCGCCGCGCATGATGTCGAAGGCAAAGCCTTCACGCGGGAAGAATTGATTGACCAGCTTGGCGTGCTGTTCCTGGCCGGGCATGAAACCAGCGCCAGCGCGCTGACTTGGGTGTTCTATCTGCTCGCGACCCAACCCGCTTTGGTCGCCAGGCTGCGCGCTGAAATTGATGAAATTGTCGGGCCGGGCCCCATCCTTTTTGAACACACGCGCAAGCTTTTATTTGTGCGCAATGTGTTTCGCGAAACGCTGAGACTCTACCCGCCCATCACCTTCCTACCGCGCGTCGCGAATGAGGCAACGCGCATTGGCGATTACCCGGTGAAGAAGGGTGCGCTGATTATGGTGGCGCCCTGGGTGCTGCATCGCCATCAATCCTATTGGCGTGACCCGCATGTGTTCGACCCTGATCGCTTCCTGCCGGAACGCGAAGCGGAAATGACCGCCGGCGCCTATATCCCCTTCGGCATTGGTCCGCGGGTTTGCGCGGGTGCCGCTTTTGCGCAGGTGGAAGCGGTGCTGCTGATTGCGCGGCTCTTTCGCGATTTTGATTTCCATATCGAAGCGCCTGGTGATGTGCGCCCCGCCGCAAGGCTCACCACGCGCCCGGCGCGGCAGGTCATGTGCCGCGTCACACGCCGCGCATGAAGGGCAATCTGCTGCTGACACTCGGGCGCCTGCCCAAGGCGCTGGATGTGGCGCGCGGCTTTGCTGATTTTGGCTGGCGCGTGGTGGTGGCGGAACCCTTCAAGCGCCATTTGGCTGGTGCTTCGCGCCTGGTCGCGCGCAGCTATCAGGTAACCGCGCCCGCGCAGGACAAGCACGCCTATCTTGCCGATCTGCACAGGATTGTTGCGGCAGAAAAGATAGATCTTGTGCTGCCGGTTTCGGAAGAAACCATGCATGTGGCGTTTTTGCGCGAAAGCCTGCCCGCCAGCACGCGGCTTTTCACCATGCCGCCGGAAAGCCTGCTGCGCCTGCATAACAAGCACGGCTTCGCGCAACAGGCAGCATCTTGGGGCATGTCCGTGCCGGAAACCCATGCGCTGGGTGACCCGGCGGCCGAGGCTTTGGCGCAATCCGGCCCCGTCGTCGTCAAGCCGGTCCATTCCTGTTCTGGTCGTGGCGTGCGTCTGCTGCCCGCCGGCAGCGCCTTGCCCGCGCCTGATCCCGCCATTCCCGCCATTGTGCAGCGCTGCGTGATAGGTGCGGAATATAGTTCCTGTTCCATCGCGCATGACGGGCGCGTCTCCTCCACCGTCATCTATCGTGCGGCGCAGAAATCGGGCTCAGTCGCGGTTGCCTTTGAGCGCGTGGAACACCCGGCGATTGAAGATTGGATCGCGCGTTTCATCGCCGCCGCAAAATGGACCGGCTTCATCGCCTTCGACATTATACTGGATGAGGCCAGCCAGCCCTGGGGGATTGAATGCAACCCGCGCACCACCAGCGGCCTGCATTTTTGGGAACGCGCCGACATCGCGCGCGCCGTGCTGGAACCAGGCTTCACGCCGCGCTACCGGCATGAAACCCGGCTGCAGCAATTCTATTCAGCGCTGACGGAAACCCAGATGTCACTGTTTCGCCGCGGCCCGTTTCGCGAGAATTTGCGCCAGCTTTTCACCACGCGCGATGTCAGTTGGGACCGCCGCGACCCCATGCCTTTCCTGACCATGACAGCAACGTCATGGCCCATCATCCGCATGGCCATGGCGCGCGGCGTACCCTTTGGTGAGGTCGCGACCCTTGATGTGGGTTGGTATGATTAACCGAAAGCGCGCGGCACCTTGAAGGGTAGCATCAGCGCCTGCACGCCCAGATGATCGAAGCGATCCAATGCCAGGCTTTCATGCACCGCGCTGGCTTCCTGCCCCAAAAGCCGGGTGCGGATTTCTGATCGCGTATAGAAGGGGGCATCGACCAGGGTTTGTACCACGCGCGCTTGGCCATCCTCGGATCGTGTGGGCCGTGGCACGCGCCAAAAGCCAGGTGGCAGTCGGGCAGGGGGCGGGGGTTCCATATCCTCCACCACGCCATCGCGATTGACCCGCAAGGCCAGGGATTGAGACGACCCATCACGCCGATTGGCATTATACAGAATGGCGGTGGCTTCCGGCATTGGCGCGCGGCACCAATCCCAGAACTGGAAATCCTGTTCGAGCGGTGCCGTGCCGGTATTGGTATCGAAATAGGAAAGCCCGGACCACCGTAGCGATGGATTATCCAAGGCAACCTCCACGCGTGATCGTGGCGCGATGGGTTGCCAATGATGCCGCCCAGCGGAATCCAGAACAAAGGGCCGTGTGGAAAGCGCTTCCGGGCGCAGCGTTACCGTGCCCCGCAAGCGGGAAGGGATGGGCGCGGTGATTTCATCCAGGCGCACTGTCAGCGCGTTGCCATCCCATGACATGTCACTCGGGCCAATTTTCAAAAAATCCGCGCCGCGTTGCAGCGCGCCGCGCCGCCGATCTGTCATGGCCCAGCGTGCTGGGCTGCCGTAAAGCGCCACATGCATGCAGCAATGATTGAGCGGGTCCCCGCCGCCGCCACGCCGGGCAAAAGCGTACCAGGGCGAAAAAACCGTGCCGAGAAAAGCAATAATGGTGATGCCATGCTTTCCATCATCGGAAAGCGCATCCAAATACCACCATCGATAGCCGCGCGGTTGCACGGGTAAATCGAAAGCCCAATGGGCCTGGGGATTGGCGGGCGTCATGTGCAGGAAAATATCGTCACCCGGCCATTTCGGCCCCGGCGCGCTGTGCCGTCAAGTTCGGCGAAAAGGCGGGGCGATGGTGAGCCATCGCCCCGCTGCGCAAGGCTCAGGCCTTGCCCTTATAAACATCAATCATGGCGGCCAGCAGTTTCAACGCCTCATCCTTCGGGCGCTGGAAGGCATTGCGCCCAACAATGGACCCATTGCCGCCACCGGCGTGAATCGCGCGGGCTTCGGCCAGCAGCGCATCCGTGCCTTTGGCTTCCCCGCCTGAGAAAACCACCAAGCGCCGACCATTGAAGCAAGATTGCACGATATGGCTGATGCGCTTGGCCAAATCGCTGCCATCGATCTTGCGATCAATATAAACCTTCTTTGCCGCATCCAGGCTCAGCACATCGGTGGGCGGCTTTACCTTGATGATATGCGCGCCGAGCAGGGCCGCCATATGCGCGGCATAGGCGCAGATATCGAAAGCGGTTTCGCCATTCTTATCCAGCATCGGGCCACGCGGATAAGACCATACCACCACGGCAAGCCCCGCTGCCTTGGCTTCTTCCGCCAATTCACGCAGTTCTTCCATCATCTCGAACTGGTATTCGGAAGATGGGTAAATGGTGAAGCCAATCGCCGAACAGCCAAGGCGCAGCGCATCCGCCACGCTGCCCGTCACTGCCTGATCCTTGGTGGTGGAAAGGCTATTGGAAGAATTCACCTTCAAAATCGTCGGGATCGCGCCGGCAAAGGTGGAAGCGCCGGCTTCAATCATGCCAAGCGGGGCGGCATAGGCATTCAGCCCTGCTTCAATCGCCAATTCAAAATGATAATGCGGGTCATAAGCCGCCGGATTGGGCGCGAAGGACCGCGCCGGGCCATGTTCAAACCCCTGATCCACCGGCAGGATCACCATGCGCCCCGTGCCGCCAAGCTTCCCTTCCATCAGGATGCGGGCGAGATTCGCCTTGGTCCCGGGGGTGTCGCTTTCATACCAGGAAAGGATTTCCTTCACGCGGCGCGTCAGCTTCATTTTGTGATCCTTCTCGTTTCCGTGATGACCCGGCGGCGATAGCGCAGCCGGCTTTTCCTGTCACGGGTGCGTTATGTCGGCTGATCCTGTGGCGGCAGTGTGGCGAAATGTGCCGCCAATCTGGCTTGGTCATTCCGTCGGCGCGGATCGAGCGTCGCCATATCCAGCGCCTTGGGCCTCTCGCTTAGCACTTCGGCCCCTATTTCACGTGCCGCGCCCAATACGCTGGCTGCGGCGGGGTGGGTTATCTCAAAAATGATCAGCTTGAACCCGGCCCGCAACGCCGCCAGCGCAGCCCCGGGGGCATCGGCGCAATCCAGCGCGACGGTGAAGGGGGCGCCGGGGAATAGGTCGGCAGCTTGGTTGATCATGGCCTTGAACCAACCCGGCCCGGCATTCAGCGCGGCGCCAGGGGCAGAAAGCAGCAGTAAAGGCCGCCCTGCGGCAGCCCTTAACGCCCATTCGGCCTGAATGCGCCCATGCACCACCAGGGCGGGCAGCTTCAGAAATGCCATTACCATTGACCCAGAGGCCCTTGCATGCCAAGGATTTCGCTGAACGCATAGCCTTTAGGTCTTGTGGCGCCAAGGCGTCTGGAGAAGCATGAGCGAAGGTCAATCCAATGCGATAGCGGCCGCGATGGTTCGGCTGGAAGCGGCCCTGAATCGCCTGGACCGCGCCGTGGAGATGCGCCGCGCCGCCACCCCGCCCATGGAAGGCGATATGGTCCCCAAAGCGGCCGTGGCCGCGCTGGCTTCCCGCCTGGATGAAACCATCGCGCGGCTGCGTAGCAATCTGGATGAGGCTGTCTGATGGCGCAGGTCACGGTCCGCGTTGGCGGTTACGCCCATCCGGTAGCTTGCCAGGATGGCCAGGAAAAGCATCTGACGAATATGGCGGCCGAGGTTGATAAGCGCGTCTCGGCGCTCAAGGCCATGGGCATTCAGTTTGGCGAAACGCGTATGTTGCTGCTGGCGGCGCTGCAATTGGCTGATGAAGCCATGGATCTGAAAGCCGAGAATGATGCGCTGAAGGCCGGCGGTGCTGTTGCTTCCGATGTCCCCGCACCTGATCCCGCCATGGCAGATGGCTTGGTGCGGCTTGCCGAAAAGCTGGAAGCCATTGCCGCGCGGCTTGAGGAAGCCTAACTAGAACCTGCGGGGCTGCCAGGTGCGCCAGGCAATTCATCCCCGGGGCCAATGCACATCCTCCGGGAACTGGCTCTGTCCGGACCGTGGTTCGGGTATCTGGTGCCCACCTGCTAACGCAGGCCTTGGGAGGATGATACGCCAGCGGCCATGGTGGCTCCGCACCTTTTTTGCCATCAGGAACCCTGCGTGACCGAGGCCCAAGCCGCCGCATCGGATGTTGTTTTGCAGGCAGCCAAGGCCGCGGTGCGGAAATCAGCGCGCGCGCATCGCGCCACGCTTTTCAGCCCTGATGCGCCCAAGCGATTGGCAGAAGCCCTTTTGGCCCGGCACGCACCGCCCGCAGGTGCTGTTATTGCGGGCTATTGGCCGATGGGCGATGAAATGGATCCGCGCCCGCTAATGCTGGCCTTGGCTCAGCGCGGCCACACCCTGGCGCTGCCAATCACGCCGCCGCGCGGGCAGCCGCTTGCCTTTCGCGCCTGGGCACCGGGCGGGGCGCTCCGCCCCGGCCCCATGGGTACATCCGAACCAGCCGAGGGCGCTTTGGTGAACCCCGATTGGCTGCTGGTGCCGCTTTTGGCCTTTGACCGCGCCGGGCGGCGGCTTGGCTATGGCGGTGGGTATTATGATCGCACCCTGGCCGGCCTGCCGGGTGCAAAACCCATCGGTATCGCTTATGCCGGCCAGGAAATGACCGAAGTGCCGGCCGGGCCGCAGGATTTCCGCCTGCCCCTGATCGCGACCGAGGCCGGTGTTATTTTCTGTGGAGAGATTGCGTGAGGCTGCTTTTCCTGGGCGATATCGTCGGCCGCGCTGGGCGTGATGCGGTGATAGCCGCGCTGCCGGGGTTGCGTGAGAAACTGCGCCTTGATCTTGTTGTGGTGAATGCTGAAAACGCCTCCCACGGGTTTGGTCTGGCGCCGGAGATGGCGCGGGCGCTTTTCGTGGCCGGCGCTGATGTGCTGACGCTTGGCAATCACGCCTGGGACCGCAAGGAAATCATCCCCTATATCGAAGGCGAGCCACGCCTGATCCGCCCGCTGAATTACCCGCCTGGTACGCCGGGGAAGGGCGCGGTGGTGGCGGTGCTGGCCGATGGCAGGCGGGCTTTAGTGCTGCAAGCCATGGGGCGACTTTTCATGGAACCCTTGGATGATCCCTTCCGCGCCATCCAGGCGGAATTGGCGCAGCATAGCCTGGGCGCGCAGGGCAGCGTGCAGGCAATTATCATTGATTTCCACGCCGAAGCCTCATCGGAAAAACAGGCCATGGGCCATAGCTTCGATGGCAAGGTCAGCCTGGTGATCGGCACTCATACCCATGTGCCAACGGCCGACCATCGCATCCTGCCCGGCGGCACGGCGTTTCAAACTGATGCTGGCATGTGCGGCGATTATGACAGCGTGATCGGCATGCAAAAGGGCGGCGCTTCCATCCGCTTCTGGCGCAAGGTGCCGGCCGAACGCCTGGCCCCGGCGGAAAATGAGGCAACGATCAGCGGGCTATTCGTTGAAACCGATGATGGCACCGGCCTTGCACGCCGCGTGGCGCCACTCCGCATGGGTGGTGGGTTGGAGCCGGTGCTGCCGGCTGGGTGAGGCTGGCGCCTAGCCTTGCAATCGGTGCCTTGAGTGGACCCGGTGCAGATTTCTATCCATGACGATTGCATGACAGGATCATGCCATCGCGCATTTTATTTACGCTAAAAAACCATTGACATAAATTAATAAAAATTAGATCCTTTGTGCGTCTTTGTTGCAAAAGGGTCTATTAGGATGGTGGATCTTCGCATTGGCACCTTCAATCTCGAGAATCTTTTCTTGCGATACAAGATTCTCGACAAGGAGCGCGGCAGCAAAAATCCAAAGCCGGTTGATCCTGACGCCTTTATTGCAAAAGGCGGGCATATCAATCTGCTTGGCATGATGATCGAGGATTTTGGCCCGATATCCACATCGCTCCGACAGGAAACAGCGCGTATCATTCTGGACAATGCGCCGGATATCCTCGCGGTCCAGGAAGTGGAAAGCCAGGAAGCGCTATTCCAGTTCAATCGGAAATATCTTGGGAAAAACGCCTATCCCTATTACCTGGTGGTTGACGGGAATGACCAACGCCAGATTGATGTGGGCGTCCTTTCCCGATGGCCAATCAAAAGCCTTGCCACGCATCAGTATTTGCCGGAAGCCATCACCGATCGCAGGCAGAAGGTGTTCTCGCGCGATTGCCTGGCGGTGACGTTTGATATTCAGGGCAAAGAGCTGACCATTTTCAACAATCACCTGACATCGCGGATTTCCGATCCGGATGGCACTAAGCGCCGAGAGCCGCAGGCAAAGGCGATCATCGAAATCGTCACGGCGCGATTTACCAATCCAGATCGGGCGAACTGGGTGATTTGCGGGGATTTCAATACGCTCCCGGATGAAAAGCCTGTCAGCCTATTGGAAAAGGCATTGGGTGCCGAAAATATTGTCAATCGGCTGCCTGCGGATGACCGTTGGACTTATATTTTCAAGGGAAAACACCAGCAATTGGATTATCTTTTGGCGTCACGGGCCCTGGCGGCCCGCAGCAAGGGAAAACCCATCATTGATCATTCCGGCCAACCCGCGAAGAAAGCGAAATATGATCCAAAACGGAAGGGCTATGATTTGGCTGATGGGGCTTCGGATCACAGCGCCTTGTTCTGGGATATCAGGATTTAACCGTAACCTGTCGTCTGATCGAAGCGTGAGGCCATTTCAATAAAGCGTCTCGGCAATGCGCGCCGGCGCGGCGGCATCATGCGCGGCGGGGTCCACCATGCCGCCGGTATGGGAGGCGATCATCTGCCCCGCTGTCGGCACACCAGCAGGGCGCGGCAGATCGGCCCACAGGCGTGACCGCACGATGGATTTCGCGCATTGCATATAGACCTCACGCGGGGTGAGCAGGATAACGCTGGCGGGGGTTTTGCCGCGCTCCACAAACTGCGCGCATAGCGCGGGATCGGTGGTAAGCCGCGCCGCGCCGCCAACGCGCAGCGCCTCAGCGACGCCGGGGATCAGGAAAAGCAGCGCGGCTTGCGGGTTTTCAATAATGTCGCGCAGCGCATCCAGCCGGTTATTGCCGCGCCGGTCAGGCAAAGCGAGATCGCCATTCGCCAGGCAAGCCACAAAACCCGGCGCATCGCCCCGCGGTGTGGCGTGGGGACCATTACGGCCACTGGTGGCCAATACACAAAAGGGGCTGGCGGCGATAAAGGCACGGGCCGTGGCATCCAGCTCTGGGGCAACCTTTTTCAACACAAGCTCGCGCGGCGCTTCGTAATGCTGCGCCAGGGCTTCCAGGCTGGAAATGGCGAAAGGATCGGGGGAGGGGCTTTGGTCCATGGCGGCATTCTGCCCCTGGCCTGCGCTTGGCGCCATCCCCGGCCCCGGATATAAGCCGCGCCTCTGTCCTCCAATCACTGAGAGTCACGGCAATGGCCGGCCATTCCCACGCGAAAAACGTCATGCACCGCAAGGCGACCCAGGGCGCCAAGAAAGCCCAGGCCTTCGGCAAGCTAATCCGCGAAATCACCGTCTCGGCCAAGATCGGCATGCCTGATCCGGCGGCCAATCCACGCCTGCGCGCCGCCGTGAAAGCCGCACTAACCGCGAATATGACGCGTGACACGATTGACCGCGCCATCAAGCGCGCTGTTACCGCCGGCCAGGGCGAGGATTATGAGGAAGTGCGCTATGAAGGCTATGGCGCGCATGGCATTGCCATCATCGCCGAAGCCTTGACCGATAATCGCAACCGCACCGGCGGCGATTTGCGTTCGATGTTCGCCAAGAATGGCGGCGCCTTGGGTGAGACGAATTCGGTCGCCTTCCAATTCGAACGCAAGGGCGTGCTTCGCTACAAGTCCGAAGTCGCTTCAGCCGATGCCATGCTCGAAGCTGCTATTGAAGCCGGCGCCGAGGATGTGGAAAGCGGCGATGACGGCCATGAAATATCAACCAGTGTCGAGGATTTCGCCACGGTGCGTGATGCGCTGGAAGCCAGCTTCGGCACGGCGGAAAGCGCCAAGCTTGAATGGTGGTCCACCAATGACATCAAGCTGGATGAAGAACGCGCCAAGGATGTCATGAAGCTGCTTGATCTGCTGGATGATCATGACGACATCCAAAATATCTACGCCAATCTTGAAGTGGAATAGGCGCCATCAGCGTAATGGAAACCCGCCTGCGCCAAAGCTTCGCCAAGCAGGGGCTGATGCGGCTGTTTGGCGCGGAGATGACCAGCATCGCGCCTGGGCAGGTTGAAATCTCCCTTGAACCCAAGCCGGAACTTTCGCAGCAACATGGCTTTGTGCATGGCGGCGCGCTGACCGCGCTAGCCGATAGTGCGGCGGGTTATGCCGCCCTTAGTCTTATGCCCGCCAATCGCGGCGTGCTGACGACGGAAATGAAAATCAATTTCCTGGCGCCTGCCGCCGGGGACCGCATTCTCGCGCGCGGCAAGGTGCTGAAGGCCGGGCGCACGCTGAGTTTGGTGC
>JBEDHL010000216.1:0-39558 GCA_041174145.1 Pseudomonadota bacterium | reverse complement strand
GGAATATCGCGATGCCTGGTTTATCGGCATCACCGGGGGCCTGGTGATGGGTGTGTGGCTTGGCAATGATGATGGCGTGCCAATGGATAACGTGGCAGGCGGCGGGCTGCCTGCGCGGCTATTCCGTGAAATCCTGGAAAGCGCCGCCGCAGCCAGCCCGCGCGGTTAGCCGCGCTTTTTTAGGCTGAAGCGCCCTTAAACACCGCCAAACGCCGCGCTATGGGCAAAAGCGCCAAAAGCTTTTAATTAACAAAATTCACCGAATAATTTTGGCAGCGGCAAGATCGTGAAAACAGCGCGACATGCATGAACAGCAGCAAAATCCAACTGCCGAAAAACCGGCTGGCCAAAGGCATCAGGCATCTGCGCTATTGAGGCTTTGGGCCGGATTTCAATCTGCGCTTTTCGCTGTGGCGCCGGCAGTGATCCTGCTGCTGCTGATGGCCCTGATCATTCGGGAAATCCATCAGGATACGATTGAGGTCGCCCCCATTCAGGTTCCCGCCCGCCTTGCCGAAACCGGCCTGACTGCGGAAGTCGTGGCGCTCCGCCTACTGGATCAAATTGCGGCGGCGGAAAGGGTTGTAACCTCTGAAAGAGTGGTGCGCCCAAATGTGGAACTTGTTGGCCAAAAACCCGATTTCAATGTGCCCATTGCCGGTATTTCGCTGCGCGCCCTGGCCGATATTGCGCGCAACCTTCTAGGCATCGCGCCGCGCCGGGTTTCCGGAGAAATCATTCTTGATGAAGATAAGCTCAAGCTCCGCCTACGCCTGGCCGGGCATGGGCAAATTGCCGATATCGGTGGATTTGCGCTGAATGATGTTGATGCCCTGCTGACCGCCGGCGCGCCAGAGGTTTGGCGCTTCGTCTTTCCCAAGCTTTACGCTTGGCACTTGGCGCAAACCCTTGGCGTCGAAACCCAGGTGCGCGAAAAGCTCACGCGCATGCTGCTGCTGGACGGCCTGGACCAGGATGCGGAACGCACCGTGCGGGCGTTGATTGGCCGTTCCTTCTTGCGTTCGGGCCATGGCAATGATGCCTATCGGATCTTCGCTGCCCTGGCCGCGAGTAATCCTCAAGATGGTGGCTTTATCTATGGCCGTGGTCGCGCCCAATTCCTGCAGGGCAGGCTGGACGAAGCCATGCAGGATTACATGCGGGCCAGAGAATTGGATCCCGCCGCCTTTTGGATTCATACCGGCATCGCGCAGGTTATTCGCGAAAGGGGCGATTACGCCAAAGCGCTGGAAGAAATTGAAAAGGGCTTGAGTTTACGGGCCGACGATCCGACGGCCATGACTGAAAAAGCCGAAATCCTTCTGCGCCTTGGCCGCAGCGGGGAAGCCTTGAAGCTTGTGCAGGATGCGCTGGTATACGACCCTTTCAGCCCAGCCGCCCATCTTCTGCTGGGTAAGCTGCACTTGGCCCAATATGAGACCCAGGCCGCGCTGGCTTCCATGACCGAAGCGACGCGCCGCGCCCCAACATCCATGGATGCCCATATGGGCCGTGCGGAGGCTTTTCTTTTTATCGGCCGAACCACTGAAGCGGAAGCGAGCCTGAACCAAGCTTTGAGTATTGGGCTGGTACCCCCACGCTTGGAAGGTCAAGTCGCACGCCTCAGGCGCGCTGTGAGGGAAATTCACTCTACGGTTAACTGAAACAACGGCTTTGGATGACTCTGCCTTGGCAGGATCAGGCTTGGGTGCATCGGCGCCGGCCAGGCTTTCCGGCGCCGATCGACACCTTAGCGCAGGATGATTTCCACGCGCCGGTTTTGCGGTTCACGCACGCCATCAGCGGTGGGCACCAAGGGATTGGCCTCACCAAAGCCGCGCGTGACGATTTCATTGCGCTGGACACCCCGGCGCAGCAATTCTGCCGCCACCGCATTGGCGCGGCGGAGCGACAGCGCCTCATTATACTGTGGTGCGCCGGAACGGTCCGTATAGCCATTCACCTCAATCCGGGTGACCTGCTGGCCGGTGCGGGCCTGGGCGGCTTCACCGATGATCTGCCGGGCGCGGTCGGTCAGGTCAGCCTTGTTCCAATCAAAAAAGACCAGATAGCTACGCGTGGCGGCCGGAGCCGGCGCCACCGCCGCAACCGGCGCGGGCGCGGCGTTGAAGGCGTAGCGCAGGCCGATCAGCAACGAATGGTTGAAATTATCCACATCGAATTTGACATTCCCCGCATCCGCCACCCCGGCCACGGAGGAGCGCCCCGTCCCGCTCATGGATTGGCTGACAGTGCCGAGGAAGCGATATTCCGCAGTAATGGCCAGGCCCGGAACCTGGTCTATCGGATAGGCGGCACCCAAAATGGCCTGATAGGCGAAGGCCCCGCCATCCCCGTTGAAATCCAAGGTATTGCCACCTATCCGGATGCCCACCTTGTCGTATTCCTGCCAGACATAGCCCAGACCGCCGCCAATATAGGGGGTAATCCCGCCCAAGCTGCTGCCCAGATTGAAATCATAAAGCACATTGGCCATGGCGCCCCAGCTTTTGGCATTGCCCTTTTCCGTCAGGCCCGGAATGCCGGCAAAGCTGATATCGCTCACCTCATTCTGCCGGTAGCTGCCCTCGATCTCGGCGCGCAGACCATTACCAAAGCCCCAGCCCAGGCTGAGCACACCCGCCCAGCCCCAGTGGAAATCGGCAGAACTATTGGTGCCGCCGAAATCGGAGCCGGCGATATCGGTGCCTTGCAGGTAATTGCCGCCAATCCCACCCCCGATATAGAGGCCTTGAATGGGTTGAGCCTGGGCAGCCAGCGGAAGGCCAAGCGCCAGGGTCAGTAAGGATTTTCGGAAAGTCATTGATCTACCTCGCTTCAGGACGGGTGTTCTGGAATGGAAGGCCATACGCCTTGTCCCCGATAGCAGCCTGACACCCGGCCGGGGCCTGACATGGCCGTGAGGTGTGGGGGGAGCCCACGGTTCTCTCAGCATCGTGATGGGCGGACTGTTGGGGAGAGCTACTGGCGCTGTGCCAGCCCAAGGGGCTGTTGCCAAAACATCACAGGAAGTGGCCGCCAAACAATGAGGGCGCCAATACTGCGATTAAACCATCCCAATATTTCGAGAAAATGATAGATATTATGAAGTACCAATTTGGAAAACGAAGTTCTTCACTTCGTGTTTTTTAGTAAAATGAGGAAAAGCAATGGACTTGAAGAAATCAATTCTTTCCGCCGCGCTGTTGGTTGCCCCTGCAATCGCCCAAGCGCAGGCGGTGAGCGGGCTTTATGTCGGCGCAGGCGTCGGCGCGAACTTTCTTGATAAGACGAATTTTTCTGGCACCTATGATAGCCCGGCCCTACGTCTCGAAGGGGAGGGCGCGGAATTTAGCTGGGGTTATGTGGGCGTGTTGAGCCTGGGCTGGGGCTTCGGCAATGGGCTGCGCGCCGAAATCGAAGGTAGCTACCGCCAGAACTCCACGTCTTCGTCAAAGCATGAAAATGTGAAGTATTCTAGCGGTTCCAACGGTAATGCTACCAGTTACGGCGCCATGGTTAATGTTCTTTACGACATTGACCTTGGCAGTACCTTAGGCGGGATCACGCCCTATGTAGGCGCCGGTGCAGGTTATATCTGGCATACTTATAGCGATGTTGGATATCGCGCCAGCGCTACCGATAATAATTTCTACAATGGCACGTCCGGCGCCTTTGGTGCGCAGGCCATCGCTGGTCTGTCACTTCCGATTTCTGCAGTGCCGGGCTTGGCCATGACGGCTGAATATCGGTTCATGATGACAGCCGGGCACACTATGGATAGCAATACCGTTGACGGCGATAAGTATAGGGCCAGTGTTGACGTGGATAACGTGAACCACTCCCTCCTTCTCGGCCTGCGCTATGCCTTCAACGCCGTGCCAACGCCGGTTGCCGCTGCCGCACCTGTGGTTGCTGCTCGCACTTACCTGGTGTTCTTTGATTGGAACAAGGCGGACCTGACCGATCGCGCCAAGCAGATCATTGGTGAAGCTGCTTCCGCGCGCGGCACTGGCGTGACCCGCATTGAAGTGAATGGCTATACGGACCGTTCCGGTGCCGACCAGTATAACCAGGGCCTTTCGGTGCGTCGCGCCAATGCGGTCGCGGCTGAGTTGCTGCGCCGTGGTGTGCCACGCAATGAAATCGTGACGCGCGGCTTCGGCGAAGCCAATCCGCTGGTGCCGACTGCCGATGATGTACGTGAACCGCAAAACCGCCGTGTGGAAATCATCCTGAAGTAATCGGGAAGATCCCATTCGGGAAGAATTGAAGGGGCGCCGCAAGGCGCCCCTTTTATTTTGGCAAAACACAAAGCGCTGCGCCGCTTTCCCCTTAGATCCTCGTTGCTGGCCTGAGTTCTAACGATGGCAAGGGACCATACTGAACGCGCAAGGTCCGACATTGCCGCGCCAGACACATTTGATTGTCACACAAAACACTTCTGTCGCCGCGGCTTGGCCATGACCTTCGACAGGAAGAAGGCGTCATTCCTGGCTGCGACCCGGCACGAAGCCCCCATCATAAGGCATTCTTCAGCCGGTACGCCCGCTATTGAGGCGCGGATCAGCAAAAAATACCCCGCACGATCGAGCCCCAAATACCCAGCTGGAACGCCATACGCCACCGAAACTGATAGGCATTTGAAAGCGCATTCACAGCCGGGTGTTAGGGGAGCGCAAGGACTTGGAAAGCTGTGCGCGCCAACTTTCCGGCCAAACCATTTTTTGATGCAAAAACGATGTTTTTATCGTGGGTTCCACATCACAACCGGGCTTGTCATCGCACTGGGTTCGTGCATATAAGCCCCCACCAGGACGCGGGCGTAGCTCAGGGGTAGAGCACAACCTTGCCAAGGTTGGGGTCGAGGGTTCGAATCCCTTCGCCCGCTCCAGTCGCTATCTAGCCGAACCGCGTTAGCGCCCCATGCGACCCCCTAAATCCCCTTGAAAACAAAGCTTTTTCTGGCGACCTTGAGGGTGCTCACGCGGAATGTTCCGGCGTTTTCTCTCCGAAACCCCCGAATTCTCTCCAAAGCTTGAGGGTAGGCCGATTTTTCCAACAAGGTTGAACGCGTTGATCCGAAATGGTTTTAACTATGCTGCGGTGCAGCGTGGTTGGGAAATGGACTGGTGGGGCGGTGGGGGCTGGAAACTGAAAGAGGGGGCTAAACCCCGAGGTTTTGGGGCCCGACCCCGATAAAAAATCCTCATCGAGACGCTTCAGCGCAGCGGCCCGATTGCCTCGGATCCACAACCTTGGCCGACCCTCAGCCCGGACCGGCGTTCCCCGTTTAATCAAACCACTGGCAACCGGATCGCCTGACACGTATTGAGTGACAAAGGGGCTATGGGGGCAAAAAAGTGCGGCTTGTTGCGAATATCGGGGGAGGCCGAGCTTTTGACATCCTAAAGGGGTTCAAGAGTAAGGCCTTGGACGTCCTCAGCGATCAAGTCTCGATTTTTGGTGCGCGTTCTGCGCTTGAAGCTGGCCCTTTTGATTTGAAGCGCGTCCTGCTTGGCTCTGCCGCGGACGCGCTGCTTGCGGGCGGTGACGCTGACCGACACCGCCGCAACCGCCTTCAGACCCGGGCTGCGTCCATCGCTCTTACTCGGGCGCTCGCGAACACGGAGATCCGGCAGACGCGATTGCCCCCGTCGCAGTCGGTGCTCTTGACACAGTGTGGCGCGATTATCGGCAATTGTAGTCTGACGACTGGCGGCCTCGGTACGGCGCCGCAATCCCAGCTTGGCTTCGTCCAGACGACCGAGAATGACGCGGAATTGGCGATGGTGAGCCAGTGGTTCGAGACGGAATGGAACCCTGCCGATCCGAAGGGGGTGGCTGTAGAAGCGCTCGTGAGTGCCATCACCGCCGCCGCCGCCGATCATGCGCCCGGTGCGGTATATATCCAGGCACTTCACCAACTTTTTGCCGAGATGCAGGTAGGCACCGACGAGTCGCGTATCATGGATTCGGCTACCGGGATCCGCGAGACACAGGTCTGGTCGAAGCTGTATCGCTTCCAGAAAGACGGCGTCATCGGCGCTATCGACAAGCTCCAGCGCTTTGGCGGCTGCATTATCGCCGACAGCGTCGGCTTAGGCAAAACCTTCGAGGCGCTGGCCGTCATTAAATACTTTGAGTTACGCAACGCCCGCGTACTGGTCCTCGCCCCCAAGCGCCTGCGTGAGAACTGGACGCTATGGCGGCGGAACGATGTACGCAATATTCTTGCGGCAGACCGCTTCGCCTTTGACGTGCTAAACTATACAGATCTGTCCCGTGAGGGTGGCCTGTCTGGCGACGTTGATCTTGGCCATATCAACTGGGCCAATTACGACTTGGTTGTAATCGACGAGAGCCATAACTTCCGCAACCGGCCAGCCGGCAAAGGCGAGCGGGAGAGCCGGTACGACCGGCTTCTGAATGCCGTGGTAAAGGCTGGCGTGAAGACGCGGGTGCTCATGCTGTCGGCCACCCCGGTCAACAACCGCCTCAACGATCTGAAGAATCAGATCGCTTTCGCGACCGAGGCGCACGACCAGGCACTGGCCGGACATGGCATCGCTAGCATTGCAGGCACTATCCGGGTCGCGCAGGGCCAATTCAACCGCTGGCAACAATTGCCGGAAGGCCGCCGTACCCCTGCCAAGCTGCTGGAAATGCTCGGCTTCGACTACTTCCGGCTTCTCGACCTGCTCACCATCGCGCGCAGTCGCAAGCACATCGAGCGTTACTACGGCACCGCTGAGACCGGCACATTCCCCGAAAAGCTTGCGCCCACGAACATCAAATCAGATGTCGATCTGACCGGGAGCTTCCCGCCAATCATCGAAATCAACAACGAGATCCGGCGACTGAAACTCGCGGCCTTTGCACCACTCCGCTATGTGCTGGAAAGCCGCCGCGCAGCCTATGAGCGGCGCTACAATCAAGATGTCGAGGGGGCCGGTGGCGGTGCTAGTGTATTCCGCCAGCTTGATCGCGAAGAGAGTCTGATCGCGCTCCTGCGGGTCAACCTGCTGAAGCGTATGGAAAGCTCCGTTCACGCCTTCGCGCTGACGATCGGCCGCCAGCTGGAAATCGTAGAGGAACTGATCACTCGCATCGAAGCGCATGATGACAGCGTCACCGCTCCCCTGATCGAAGATTTGGATGATGACGATCCCGCGTTCGAGCAGCTAGGCGTCGGGCGCAGCGTTCGCGTACTGCTCAGTGACACGGACCTTGTGCGCTGGCGCCAGGATCTGGCCGAGGATCGGGAGCGGCTCGCGCGCCTGCATGGGCAGGCGCAGACCGTCACGCCGGAAAGGGATGGGCGTAACAAGCTCGACATTCAGCCGACGGGGTGGTTAGGCTCCTGACTGCAATCAGTCAGGCGCTTCCGCAAGGCTGAACGTAAGGAGCTTGACCATGCTAGCGCGCATGTTCCTGACCTGTATCTTCGCTCTCGTGACCTGGCCTGTTCTGGCCCAGGTCTTTCCGGACCGCCCGATCCGGATCATCGTTCCGGTGGGCCCCGGCGGCGGTACTGATATCTTCGCGCGTAAGCTGGTCGAGCTCATCGGCTCCTCACTCGGGCAACCCATTATTGTTGAGAACCGTCCCGGCGGTAGCGGTACCATTGGGACGCAGGCTGTCATCGATGCTAGACCGGATGGCCACACCTTAGGCTTTGTGTGGAACACGCCGATCACAGCAGCGCCGCACACGCTTGGCGCGCGCTATCAGCTTGATAGCTACACCCCAGTCATGCGCGTGGGATATTCGCCGTTTGCCCTTTGTGCCCGGCCAGATTTTCCAGCTTCGAACCTACAAGAGATGGTGGCACGCATCCGCGCCAATCCGGGGCAATACACCTGGGGCAATGAAGGCATGGGTGGCGTAATGCATCTTGGTGTTGAGCGCATATGGCGGCGTCTTGGCCTTGAATTGACAGCAGTGCCCTTTCAGGGAGCAGGCCAGACCCTGCCCGCCTTTCTTGGGGGACACATCACTTTCTATGGCGGCTCGCTGACGGGAGCGGTCCCAGCCCTGCGAGCTGGCACTGCCAAATGCTTGATGCTGACCACGCCCGATGGCTCGCCTGAAGCGCCCGGCAGCCAGGGGCTTGCGATACTTGGCTTGACCGATATGGCGATCACCATCTGGTGGGGCCTGATTGCCCCCAAAAATGTACCGTCGGATCGGCTGGAACGCCTGACGTCGGTTTTTTCAGCGGCAGCACGCCAACCTGAATTCGCCACCCTGATGCAGCAGCAGGCGGCCGTTATACAGATCGATACGGGCGAAGCCTTCGCGCGCTCAATCCGCGCGGAATATGAAGCGCTTGGCGAAGTTGCTAGTCAGCTTAATCTGTTGCGATAGGCCGAAGCATGCGCAATTCTCTCGAAATCTCCCATGAAGCAATGCTCGCGCTCAGTCGCGTGGCCGTTGAAGCTGCGGGGGCCGACAGCCCGGAGGACGCGCTTTGGAGCATTACGCGCACGCTGCCCGCGCTGCTGGGCGATAGGTCCGCGGCGCTCGCGCCTAATGCATTTCGTGATGATCCGCCGCCGGCAATCACAAGCGCCTGCGCTGTCTTCCTGCGTATGCCTGACGCTAAGAACCATCTTATTAGCGCACCAGTGAACTTCCCTGCCGAGCAGTATCACGAACTTGTGGATATAACGCTTGGGCATCCTGGTCATGTCGCCGCGACGCGCCAACCAATGATACTGCACGACACGACCCTGCATGCAAGTTTCGTGAAGATCCTTCAGGCGTTTCGCGCCGGATCATCCATGTTTACGCCGATGCTTTGGAAAGATGAGTATCTCGGCGTTATCATCTGCGCGAATGCCGCCCGTGGTACCTTCGGAGAGCGTGATTTGGTGGTGCAGACGGCCTTTACGGGCCTCGCTGCCGCGCTGTTCATGGCACATAATGGGCCTGACTGGCTCGCCAGTATCAATACTGAGGGATTGCCAGTGCGTCGAACTGGTAACTGAGCGGCGTTAGACCGGCGCCAGCGTCTGCCATGGCATCGCCTGCTCGAAGGCTTCAGCAAGGTCCAGCAAACGTTCCTCCTGAAAGGCTGGCGCCACAAGCTGCAACCCGGTTGGCAATCCGCGCATAGGTGCCGAGGGAACCACGACAGCCGGGAGTGCGGCTAGATTAAATACCGTGGAGTAGATCGCCGCAGCACGCGGACCGGCGGCAAGGCCATCCACGACTGTCGGTCCCGTTGAATCGCGCGGCCAGGGCATCACAGCGGCTGAGGGCGTAGCGACGATATCCGCCGTTGCTACCCAGTCACTAAGTTCGGCGCGAAGAACGGCGATCCGGTCGAGCGAAAGTAGGTAATCAGTCGCCGATAACGCCTGACCTGCAAGCGCCTGTGCGCGGATGGAAGGTGTAACCTTGTCTTCCCAACCTTCATGACCAGTGACCGCGCGCGCAACGCCTACCGCAGAAATAGAGGCAAAGAGCGTAGCGACTTCGTCAGGACTCCACGGGGCAGCAACCTCCTCGACAGAATGGCCGAGGCGCCGGAGCACGTTTAGGGCATCATCAAAAGCGGCCAGCACGTCTGGATCAACGGGAGCCGCACCGCAGCGCCGCACTGCGAGAATCTTGAGCCGCGCAGGAGCGGATGGAACAGGTCTAGGATCGCCAATCAAAGAGAGCGCACAACGAAGGTCCCGCACGCTGCGCGCGATTGGACCTATCACCTGGAAATCTGCGGCGAGCGGCGGAAAACCCCAGCGACGAGGCACTCGGCCTGGGGTCGCCTTGATTGTGGCAACACCGGTATGTCCTGCCGGGCGGCGTAGCGACCCGCCGGCATCAGTTGCAAGGGCAATCGGCCCCATGCCGGCCGCAACTGCTGCGACTGCGCCGCCGCTTGATCCCCCAGGCTGATAATCTGGTGCCCAAGGGTTACCGGTTGAGCCAAAGAGCGGGTTGTTCGTGAAGCCGGCAAGGGCAAGTTCGGGCGTATTGGTCTTCCCAAGAATCACCACGCCGGCGGCGCGCAGTCTTGCAACAGGGATATCGTCGCGCGATGCGATGTAGTTGCCGTGAAGTCGACTGCCCCAGGTCGCGCGTAAGCCGCCGACGAAAAGGTTGTCCTTCACCGTGATGGGTACGCCATCGAGCGCACTCAGCGCCGCCCCCGCCTGCCAACGTGCGGCACTTGCCTCGGCTGCAGCGCGGGCTCCTGCTGCATCGAGCGTCACAACCGCGTTAAGCGCAGGGTTTGTCGCCCTGATCCTTTCAAGGCATGCCTCAAGCACTTGAACGGGATCGAGCCGTCCGGCCCGGAATGACGCGACGAGGTCGGCCGCATCAAGCGCCCAGGCATGGTCTTCCGTCACGGGAACCAGGCTACGGCGCGGACCGGGCTACCCGTGCCAGCGCGGATGCGGAGCGGAAAGGCAATGAAACGGAACCGACCACGCCCAACGACCTTATCAAGATTAATCACACCTTCGTAGTGCGTGAAGCCAAGATCACGGCAGACGTGGTGCACTTCAAAGTTATTCCGCCCAGGGCGGCCGGGGCTAACGGACTCAACGGTAAAGGCGGTAATTCCCTTGCGGCCAAGCCATGTCGCACTTTCCTTGGTCAGGCCTGGAAAGTCAGTGATATAGCCATCAGTGCCTGCTGCGCGGTTGTAAAAGCCTGTGTAGAGAAGAACGGTATCCTTCGGCTGAATGGTGATCCCTGCCTTACGTTCCGCCGCTTCAAGCTCCGCAATGGTAATATCGGTGCGGTCAGGAATGTGGGTCAGGTCAAGGCACACCGCTTCTGTAAAGAAGGTCTCGAGTGGCATTTCCTCGACCGTCTTTGCGCCAGGCCTCTCGTCGAAGTGCACCGGAGCATCCACATGGGTGCCACCATGATCACCCATGTGTAGGACCAAAGTAGCGGAAGAAAATTCATACCCATCCGCGATGCGCTTCTCGTCATGAGTACTGAAGGGATAGACCTCTATCGTCGGGTGGTTCACAAGCCGCTGCATCTTATGGTGGATTTCGCGGGTGAGGTCGATGAGTTCCAATTGATCCTCCGATGAGTCTGATGTGGCCCTGAACGGTAGTCAATTCAGATTGTGCCAGCAAGTCGCAGCTTAGCCAAAGATCGCCATCAGTTGGCGCAACAAGTGCGCGTTTTTCTCGCGGAAGCCTACGCCGCAGGGATGGCGGCCGCGAAGCGCAGCAAAAAGCGCAGCCGATAAGGCAGAGCGAGGGCCGAATGGTGCTGCCATTTGGCCCTCACATCATGATCAAACCCTGCTGATCTTAGCAATGAAATAACGCTCTATTTCGCTTGGCTCAGCCCCGATCACAGCGCGAATGGTCTGTCACGCGCAGGGGATTTCCCCCGCCGATGACGGAGACAAACAGATGAGCACGATCCTTCCCACCGAAAACCAAGACTGGGGTTTCTGGGACACCATGCGCGAACACGCGCAGCAAGCCTGGCCGATTGCTTTTACCGCGATCCATAACGCGACCAGCACGGATCCCGCATCGGTCCGCGCCTTTCTCGACAGCCGCTACGGGCGCCACTTCGCGGAAGGGGTGAATGGCGAAATGCATCACGGCGCGAGCCTCGCGGATGCGATTGCGAAAACCACCGCGGAATGGATGGGCTGGCGCATCACGCAGCGCACGAGCCGCGAGACGGGCATCCCTGCCGGCCTGCCCTACCTGACGGGCTTCGTGATCAATGAGGGCATCGCCGCCGAAGCGCAGGATTGAAGCGCAGCCCGCCGCGAGGCGGCGCCGCACTGCCCCGCAGGGTCCGCCCGCGGGGCTCCCGGCAGTAGGGGCCGATAGTCGGCGCCCACAACCGGAGACCGAGACGATGAAGCTTTCTGACACGCAGCGGATTGTATTGAGCCATGGCGCGCAGCACCCGCAATTGCTGGCGATTGCGCCGAAGCATTTGCCAGTCGCCGCCTGCCGCGCGGTGGTGAACAGCCTGATCAAAAGCCGCCTGCTGATTGAGGTGGCCGCGCCGCGCGATCAATTGGCGATGGTGTGGCGCAAAGATGCTGATGGCACGCCGATCCTAATCCAGGTGACGGATGAAGGGCTGCGCGCCATTGGCATTGACCCGAATGAGGGGCGCGCGGCGCCCAACACGGCGCCACAGGGCGGGGAAGACACGACGCCGCAGCAGAACGACGCGGTGGCGGAAAAACCCGCCCACACCGCGCCAGAGGCGCCAACGGGCGGTAGCTTGAACCTGCGCGAAGCCGCCGAGCGCTTGCTGGCAGCCTGGGAGGAAACCTCGCCCGCAAATGCAGACAAGGACCCGATCGCCTAAGCCATGGCGATGCTGCGCGATGCCCTCACGCGCCGCGCCACACGCGCCACGGGCGCGCCCCGCAAGGCGCGCGAGGGCACGAAGCAAGAAGTGGTGCTGGCCATGCTCCGCCGCCCTGAGGGGGCTACGGTGGCGCAAATTGCTGAGGCCACCGGCTGGGCGCAGCATACGGTGCGCGGGTTTTTCGCCGGGCTGAAGAAGCGCCGGGGCATTACGGTGGAGATCGCCGAGCGCATTCGCCAAGTCGGCCCGAACAAGCAGGGCGCCAAGGGGTCCTATACCGTCTACCGCGTCGCTGAATGAAGCTGCGCAGCCACAGCGGTATGAATGATTGCATCAGCCAGGGATCATCGCGATCCCTGGCGCTTTATTGCCTTGGCTCACGCGAAACACAGCGCGAAGCGTCCGTCACGCAAGACGGAGAGTGACGATGCAGGCAGAAACTGAAACCCGATGGATCGTGCTGGGCGCCGATGGGCGGCATGTTTCCCTGGGCCGCACCAAGCCTACCGAGACGGAAGTGCTGGCCGCCAGCGACACCCTTGCCGCGCAAGGGCTTTCTGGATGGCTCGCGCGCATGCAGGGCGAATACTACAGCCGGCGCAAGGTAACGCTCGAACCCCTCCAGCGCATCGGCATTGCGCACGACACCGACTGGCAAGCAGCCCTTGCCGCATTCGATGCAGCGCGCCAGCGCGCCACTCACTGAACCCTCACCAACGCGCGGCGGGAGGTCGCCCACCAGCGACAGAGATAATCTCTCGATCTAAAACGCGAGCTACGCATCCCTCAATAGCCTATCGATCAGCTGCCATGAGCGGCGACTTTCGAAGAATCACTTCAACCCGTGTTCCCGGTTGAAGACTTGCGTCATCCGGCACATCGGCGCGCAGCTCCTGCCCATCATCGTGGCGGACCATAACGCGCAGGACCGGCCCCAAGAAGGTCACCCGGGTGATCATGAAGGCGCCATTCGAATTGGGACGGAGGCGTAAGTCTTCTGGCCGCAGGATCGTCTCTCCGTTTATCACCACGTTTTTATTGGCGTCACCAATAAAATACGCCACGAATTCATTGGCGGGACTATGATACAGATCACGGCCAGAGCCGATCTGCGCTATCCTCCCTGCCTCCATCACGCAGATCCGATCGCCAAGCGCCATGGCTTCTGATTGGTCATGGGTAACATAGATCACCGTTATGCCCAGCGCGCGTAGCAGTGCATCTATTTCCTGCCGTAATTGGTCCCGTAAGCGTGCATCAAGAGCAGAGAGGGGTTCATCCAACAACAGCACTTGCGGCTGCGGCGCTATCGCGCGGGCAAGCGCCACGCGTTGCCTTTGTCCGCCGGAAAGTGCGTCAATTCGGCGATGCCTGAAATCCGTAAGTCGCATCATTTCCAGCATCTCAGCGACACGCTTCTGTATCTCATTCTTCGGGATGCCGCGCACACGAAGCCCGTACCCAATATTGGCTGCCACATCCATGTTCGGGAATAGTGCATAGGATTGAAAAACCATGCCAACATTTCGCCGTTCTATCGGCAGTCGAGTTACTTCCCTGCCGTCAAACAGAACCGTACCGCCATCATCGGGCAGTTCCAGGCCCGCTATCAGACGTAACAGCGTTGTCTTGCCACATCCGGATGGACCGAGCAGCACCAGTGTCTCGCCAGCGGTGATTTCCATATCAATGGGCAACAAGCCACGCGCGCCACCGGGCCAAGTCTTGCCACAGTTACGAAGGCTTATGGCAATACTCATCGGCTGCCTCCGTGTTGATCCATCCGCCCGACAACCCATTGCATGCCACTGAGAAGCGGAACAATCAGGGCAAAGAAGATTAGCGTATAGGCGGAGGCCATTTCCGTGCGTAAAGCGGTATAGGCATCAGCCAATCCAACCGGCAGCGTTCGCGTGAAAGGAGTGTGCAGTAAAAGAGTCATATTGAATTCACCAAGGGACAAGGTAACGACCATTAGGCTGCCCGCCAAAATGCCTCCTCGAATATTTGGTACCACGACACCGAAGAAGCGTTGCGCCCATGTTGCACCACAAGCGCGGGCAGCTTCCTCAAGCCGCTCGAGGTCAATCGCGAGCAAGACCGCGAGAACCGCGCGCAACATAAAGGGCAGACAAAAGATGACATGGCCAATCAGAATGAAAAACCAGGAAGATCGCAGTCCGCCGACCGCGCCATAAGCCAAAATGAGTCCGAGTGCGGTGGCAAGGCCAGGCACCGCAACCGGCATGACAAGCGCCTCTTCAACCAGGCGCGCTGCAACACCCGCATGGCGCGCGAGCACATAGGCCGCGGGCACTCCAAGCACTAGCGTAATCGCCAGGGTCGCAAAGGCAATCTGGAGTGAGAGCAAAACAGTACCGCCGTAATTCACCCATACGTCCAGAAGCCAGCGCGTGGTGAATCCACTTGATATGCCGATGAACTGATTTGCCGTGACGCCCGCGATGACGGACGCAAAGATGGGCAGAATGAGAAAGGCGGAGATGAGCAAGGTGAAGCTAAGACCCGTCCAGAAACCAATACCACGCCTCATGCGGCAGCCCCGCCGCTTGCACCACGCGCCAACGCCAGCACAGCCCAGGTAGCGATACCCAAAAGGAACGAAAGCGCCGCCGCCACAGCCAAATTCGCTTGCAACGTGAATTCTGTATAAATCATCATGGGCAGGACATCTATGCGAGAGGCAAGCGCGAAGGCGGTTCCGAAAGCGCCGGTCGCGGTGGCGAAGCAGATGGCGCCCGCAGCGGCCATTGCGGGGGCGATTCCCGGCAGCAGGACATCACGCAAAACGGCAAAGGGCGATGCGCCAAGCGAACGCGCTGCTTCTTCAAGGCGCGGGTCTAGCTTTTCCGCAGCAGCCATCAGTGTCAGCAAGGTGCGTGGGATTGAGAAATAGACATAGCCGAGCAAAAGGCCGGCCAGCGAATAGGCAAAAACAATACGGTCCCCGCCAAGAGCCATCGAAACCTCAGCAATCAAGCCCTGCCGCCCGGCAAGCATGATGACAAGGTATCCGACCACCACTCCTGGGAAGGCCAGCGGTAGTGTCAGTAGCGCCAGAAGTGTTGATCTGCCACGAAACCTGACCCGGGCCAGGAACAAGCCCATGATGGTCGAAATGAAAAGCGTGATCATTGTTGTTGCTGCTGCCACTAGCAGGGTGGAGATCAAGCTGCGCAAGAAACGCGGTTCAGTGAGGATGGCGCTATAGCCACCCGCACCGCCTGCCACCGCCAAATACCCGAGTGGTATCAGAAAGAAGGCGAGGAAAATCGCCAGTGCGGGCGCAATGAGCAATCCCGCACGAAGGCGACCATGCATCACCCAATCTCACGCTGGTAACGATCCGCGAGGGAACGGACAGCAGCGGCAAGTTTGCGCACATCCAAAGGTTGCGCGCGGGCATAGTCCGCTGCGGGAAGAAACCGTGCTTGCGCGGCCTCCGGCATCAATTCCGGGAAGACCGGGCGCAAGAAGGCGCCTGCCCAATGGCGCTGCCCTTCATCCGAAAGCAGAAAATCCAGCATGCGCCGACCATGATCGGGGTTCGGTCCATTGGCCACCAGCCCCATAACATAGGGAAGCGTTTGCGTGCCTTCCGCCGGAATGACAAAGCGTGTTGGCGCATTGTCACTGTATTGAGCACGATAGGCGTTGAAATCGTAATCGAACAGGATCGGAATCTCGCCGGAAAGCACACGAGCATAGGCGGTCTGTTTCGGGACGATCGGCTGGTTGGCTTGCAAGCGCTTAAAGAACGCCATGGCTGGGTCGAAATTCTCATAGCTGCCACCAAGTGCCAGGTTCACGGCAACCACACCAACCTGGCCTACAGCGGCTGAAGTTGGGTCAAGGTAGCCCACCATGCCGCGATAGGTCGGATTCAGGAGATCGTTCCAGCTTTGCGGAATGGGGCGATTGCCGAGCGCCCGGGTATTCACAAAAAAGCCAAGAGTGCCGGAATGGATGGTGAACCAATAGCCTTCCTCATCCTTGAGCGCCGCCGGGATGCGATCAAAACGGGAGGGCTTATAGGGCGCCAGGACTCCTGCCTCACGGGCCTGCGGGCCCACTTGGCCGCCAAGATAGACAACATCCGCAACCGGGCGCGCACGTTCCGCAATCAAGGCAGCCAGAGATTGGCCCGAATTCTTATTGTCAGGCGGCACCGTGAGGTTGATCTGGCTTTGCAGCAGCCGCAACATGCCGCCCCAATCCGCCCATTCCGGCGGGCAATTGTAGCAGACGGCTCTTGCCGCCTGGGCCAGCGACGGGCTGGACACCAAGCCCGCAGCCAAACCGGACATCAGAAGGTGACGACGCTTCATGTAATGAGCTCCTACTGCCAAGACTGATAAAGCGATTAGTATTGAGAACTTAATCCAAGGAGAAGTGCGGCAATTGCTACAATTGGATGACAATATGATCCGAACGCCAATCGCGAATGGCATTCTTATGGGAGCGCGTGCACATCGAAATATTCGGCGTAAAGAGCGCAGTATTGCCCGTTATTGAGAGCAATGGACGCGGCAGGTGGCGTTTCGCCTATTGGCAGCTAGGGTCGCTGCCTTGGTATTCACAGCGAATTCCATTGCGTTGTTGAAACCCTTCCAATCTGCAGAGTCCGTCGCAGGAATGACAAGTCAAAATGGCTTGACCGGAAAACATCACGCCTCTGTCACGCGGTTGCAACGGATAATCTAGATGAGACAAAGTCATGCTTCGTCGTTCTCTGGTTGCCCTGCTTCTCCCTGTGCCTGCTCTCGCCTTTCCTGAGAGGACGGTGACCATTATCGTCCCCTTCGCCGCAGGTGGTTCCACCGATATCGCTGCCAGATTGATTGCGGAACGCCTCTCAGCGCTGACGGGTGGGCGCTTCGTGGTGGAAAATCGAACAGGCGCAGGCGGGGCGATTGGTAGCGAAGCAGTGAAGCGTGCGCCGGCTGATGGCCATACGCTCCTTATGGCCTCTGCCTCTTCGCATGGCGCCAATCCTGCCGTCTTTCGCGATCTTTCCTATGACGCGGTGGCCGATTTCGCCGCAATATCGCTCACGGGCGTGACACCTTTGGCGCTTGCCGTAGCGCCCCAGGGGCCTAAGGATGTGGCCGGCTTGCGCGCAAATCTGGCTGATGGGCGCGGCAGTTATGGCTCGGCTGGGGTGGGCAGTATCACCCACTTGGCCGGTGAGCTCTTCCTTGCCCGAACAGCCTTGCGCGCCGAGCATATTCCCTATCGTGGCGGAGCGCCCGCGCTTGAGGCGCTGGCGCGTGGTGAGGTTAGCTTTGCGATTGACACCCTGGCCGGGCTTAACGCATTGGCTGAGACTGGCCGGATCCGCCTCATCGCTCTCGGTACCGCTCAGCGTGCCGCGACATTACCTGACCTGCCGACGCTGCAAGAGCAGGGCGTGGCGCCTTTTGATCTCTCCACCTGGAATGTGCTTCTCGCGCCACGCGGCACCCCGCAGGAGCGCGTGGCAACGCTTGCGGCTCAGGTTCAAACAGTACTTGCTGAGACTGGCTTGGCTCGGCGCCTGGCGGGCCTCGGCGTCGCAGTGCCTGAGCCCATGGGCCCGGAGATGACCGCATCCTTTATTGCGGCAGAAGTGCAGAAATTCCGCAGCATCGCCGAAGGCGCGGGGCTTAGATTGGAGCGGCCGTGATCTCACTGGATTGACGAACCTGGCCCAACGGCAGGGCGGAGTGGATGCTGACGCTGTCAACCATCCGGCATCCATCCGAACACAGATCAGCCTTACTGGTCGCCAAAAGGGTCAATGATGGTCGGCTGTAGGTGTAACTGCTGTATTTATTTGATTTTATTGCGAAAGGGTGACCGCTAGAGCGGATTTGTACGGCAGGTTTGGGAAGACACATTACGGCCTTGTGCTGGTGGTTCTATACAAATGCATGAGTTGTTGATAGGTGATTCAGCAGTGTCAAGTGGAAAGGGCTTCCATGCGTTGCCAAGAAAAGCGCGTCGGGTTGGTCAATTTTGGCGTCTGGCGTTTCGAAATTTTCGATGGCCTCGATGGTGGATGGAAGCTGGTGCTTCATCCGCCGCTCGGTTGCAATCTCAAGCCTGAGGCCATGACCACAAACCAGGTGAATGGCCTTGCCCAACTCTTGGAACGGGCAAGGAAGCAGGTCTCCACGCTTGAAGTAGCCAACTGATTCCGGGCGCGAAGCCGGACCTTGGCTCACCTGCAGCCAAGGCCCGATAAGTTAGCTTCAGACCACGCGGAAATTGGCGAATTGCCAGGGATCAGCCGCGTCAAGCGCCTCAGGAAACAGCGTTGCGCGCCCCTGTAACGGCGTCCAATCCGAATAGACGCCCGCCATTTCGCCCAGATAGGGCAGGCAAATATCCAGGATGCGAGCATGGTCAAGCTCATCGGCCTCAACCACACCCAGCGCCGGATTTTCGATGGCGAAAACCAGCCCCGCCAGCACGGCGGCGCAAACCTGAAGTGAAGTCGCGTTATTATAGGGCACCAAAGCGCGCGCTTCCTCGATCGTCAGGCGTGAGCCGTACCAATAGGCGCCCTTCTTGTGGCCCATCAGTAAGACGCCAAGTTCATCCATGCCGGTGCTGATTTCTTCCATCATCAGGCGCTTTTCCTGCTGAAGTTCCCAATTTCGGCCGGCAAATTCATGCAAGGACAGCACGGCATCATCGCAGGGATGATAGGCGTAATGCGCCGTCGGACGATATGAAACCGCTCCGGTCGCATCACGCAAGGTGTAGTAATCAGAGATCGAGATGCTCTCATTATGCGTGATCAGGAATGCCTGCATCGGGCCTTCCAGCGGTGTCCAGCTGCGCACGCGCGTCGCCGCCCCTGGCCGCATGAGGTAAATCGCCGCATCGCAGCCGAAGCTGTGCCGCTCACCATCCACCGGCAAAGCTTTTTCATGGCTGCCCCAGCCAAGTTCCGCCGGCTGGCATCCTTCACCAGTGAAGCCATCAATAGACCAGGTATTGACGAATTCGCCACGGCGCTTCGGCCTATTGCCGGCCACCTGGGTATCGCGTTCCGCGATATGAATGACCTTGATGCCAAGGTCGCACGCCAGGCTTGCCCAATCCGCGCGGGATTGCGGTGTGCTCACGCCATGGCCGGTATCTTGCGCGATATTCAGCAGCGCCTGCTTCACGAAATGCGAAACCAGGCCGGGATTGGCGCCATGCGTCATGACAGCTGTTGGCCCCGCCCCGTTCTTGAGCGCGAGCGCGCTTTCGCGCAAAGCGTAATTGGAACGCTGGGATGGGGAGAGCGCAGAGTCCGTATAGCCGCCAGCCCAGGGTTCTACGCAGGTATCCAGATAAAGCGCACCCAGTTCCCGGCAAAGCTTGACCAAGGCAACGGAGGAAACATCCACTGAAAGATTCAGCAAAAAATCTCTCGGCGACAAACGCGCGCTAAGCTCTGCCGCGTAATTATCCCACGTCAGCGGCAGAACCGTATGACGAATACCAAGCGCCTTCGCAATTTCCACATCGCGAAGATCCGAGGTGATGATCTCGATCCGCTCCTTCGGCATCTCAACATGCCGAAGGATCAAGGGCAGCACGCCTTTGGCGATGGACCCAAAGCCAAGAATAACCAGCTTGCCGGCGAAAGAAGAGTGTTTCATTTCGATCATCCTTTGCACTTCAGGCGGCACGCGCCGCATTTTGATTGTATTCGGGGTTCACCAGAAAGGGCGCATCAGCGACTTCGGCGACGAAGGCTCGATCAAAGCCGTTGAAGGCAGTGCGCAAGGCCGTACCGTAGGCGCCCAACTGCCCGATTTCGATCCAATCCCCTTCGCAGACATCACCCGGCAGAGTCCATGGACCTTTCATGACATCTGCTGAATCGCAGGTGGGGCCGAAAAGAATGAAATCCTCGGCATGCGCGCTGGGCTGGCGCCCATTCGAAGGGAGCAGCCGATGCGGAAAGCGAAAGCCTGGCCCACCGGCATCTGAAAGCGCGCCATAAACGCCATCATTCACATAAAGCGCGTTGCCGCGGCGTTGCTGCACCTGCACCACCACCGAGGCGCCGCTCGCCACCAGGGCGCGGCCCGGTTCGGCCCAAAGCCTGGTGCCCGGGCGCAGCACCGCTGCGGCATCCGTGATCGCCGCCATGAAGGCGGAAAGCGGCGGGGGAAGGCTGCCCGGATAGGCAACCGGGAAGCCGCCGCCAATATCCATGATGTCCACCGCAACACCGGAAGCCGCAATCACCGATTGCGCCAGTTGGATCGCACGCGTCCAGGCTTCGGGTTCAAGGCATTGCGACCCGACATGAAAGGAAACGCCAAGCCTCGCCGCATGCGGGCGCGCCGCGCGCAGCACCGCCGCCGCAGTGGCGGGGTCAGCGCCGAATTTGCCGGAAAGATCATAGGCCGCCTTACCCTTGGGAAGTGCCAGGCGCACCACAAGGCCAAGATCGCCAATGCCTGTTTCAGCCAGGATTTTCTTTAGCTCATCCGCCGTGTCCAGCACGAAATCACGCACGCCGAAATCATGCCATGCCGCACGGATCGCGCCGCGGGATTTCACCGGATGCATGAAATGCAAAGCGGCCTTGGGGAGCATGCTGCGCAGCAGACGTATTTCCGCTTCCGATGCGCAATCAAAATGTGTCACGCCGCCAGCGGCCACAGCCCGCAGCATGGCCGGTTCTGCATTGCATTTCACGGCATAAAGCACATCGCCGGGAAAAGCGGCGTGGAAGCGCTGTGCTGCTTCAGTGACCGCATGGGGCCGCAGGCAATAAAGCGGTTCTTCCGGCCGCGTGCTGCGCAGCAGGCTTTCCACATTCGGCCATTGCTGGCCAGCGGTGTTGCGCCGCAAAGGGGCGACAGCGCGACGCGAACGGATGTGATCCATCGGATGAACCTTCCAGGGGAACGGAGACGCGTCCCGCCGCCGCACCACGACCACTAAGGTCGGGCGCAGCGGCGGGAATGAGGAGGCCCGCCGGGCCAAAGCCGCATGCCCCTGCCCAAGCCGGATGGGCTTTGGGTCAGGCGCAAGTGCGCAGCAAATCGCCCTTAGGGCGCTGCATTCAAAGCGATGAGGAGGTCATCGCAGAGCGGCAGACAGGCGACACAGGCGGCTCCCTCGAACATTCCGGCCCACAAGGCCGGATCGAACAAAGGACGCGTCCCGTCGTTGCTTGTGGCCCCTAAAGCGGGCCTCGCGGCACGTGCGATGGCGTCAGCGCGGATTCAACAAATGGCGCTGACAGTTTTATATCCGGCCATGACGCCAGATGCAAGAGTATTTTTGCGCATCACCCATGAAAAACGCGCATATCGGCGCGATGAACAGCTAATCTAGCGGGAATTTATCCGGAAATCAGCCCTTCTGGCTCATAAGGCAGAGATATTCCCAGGCCATGGTGGCGGCGGCGAGAGCCGTAATTTCCGCCACATCATAGGCCGGCGCCACTTCCACGAAATCGGCGCCCCGAAAATCCACGCCCGCCATGCCGCGCAGGATCATCTGCGCCTGCCAGCTTGCAAGCCCACCGATTTCGGGTGTGCCGGTCCCCGGCGCAAAGGCCGGGTCCAGCCCATCAATATCAAAGGAAAGATAACAGGGGCCGCTCCCCAGCACCGCCCGCGCCTTGGCAATGGTAGCCGAGAGAGGGGCTTCGTGGATTTCATGCGCCATGATCGTGGTGACACCCTGCTCGCGAGTCCAGGCGAACATTTCTGGCCACGCCGGGGAACGGATGCCAAGCTGAACCATCCGCCGCGGGTCTATCAGGCCTTCGGTAATGGCATGCCAAAACACGGCGCCATGGGCAAAGCGTTGCCCGAAATTATCCTCGGAAGTGTCGAGATGCGCATCTATGTGCAGCACCCCAACAGGCCCACCCAACTGCTTGGTCAGCGCGCGCAACAAAGCCAGGGTGATGCCATGCTCGCCGCCAAAGGCAAGCAGATGCGCAAGCCCCGCTGCCTGATCTTCGATCATAGTCAGGCTTTTTTCGATATCCCCAAGCGCAATGTCAAATTCGCCAAGATCAGAAAGATCAAGCCGTGAGGGATCAGCGCCAGTGATCGGGTGCCGCCCATCGGTCAGCATGCGTGCTGCTGCGCGTATGGCGCGTGGCCCATCACGGGAACCCGCCCGGTTCGTTGTGCCAATATCAAGCGGAACGCCCGCCACGCAAAAGCTAGCGCCCCGATCATGCGAACGCGCACCAAGGAATGAATGGGGAGCGGCAAAGGTAACGGGAACGGCCATGGGTGTCTTCTGCCAGGTTATGACAAGGTTCTTCTAGACCAATAACTAAACCCAATCCACGCTTGGTCTGTAGCTTCAACCGCGTTCTTCGTCGTCTTCCATGTGACCGGCATCGCGCCACAACGAGCTTCATCACGCTCATACGTAGCGCAAGCGATGGTAACTGAGCAGCGAAGAAGATCGGAACCGTCGCGCTGCACAATGCGCCTCCCGCCTCAAAATCCGCCAGCGCGCCCTTGAAGGGGGCGCCCGTCGCAACCTTCCGCATCAAGACCAAGGTGCCGAAGGATGGTTGGGGCAAGATCAATCGGGCTGCTCGGCGCCACATGGGTGGCGCCAGCGACAAACTCGCCTCCATTGATCATCAGAAAGGGCATTTGCTCAGCAGCGCCAAGGCCGCCATGCTGCCCGCACCCCAGTCGGTCCGGCTTTCCCGCCGATGGCTTCGCCGCATAGGCGAGCCCCGATACGCCATAAACATTGGGCGCAGGATCAGACGCCATAGAAATAGCACAGAAAAGGTAGTCGCTTGCGGCTTGCCCAATATCACCCAAAGCGGGACCCACATGAACCGAACCAGCCCAAGGTTGAGCCACAAGAAATTCAATCAAAGCATCCGCTTGGGACCTACGTTCCGGATGCACATAAACCAGTGCCGAGGTTCCATTGGAGACGGAAACAATGCCCGTATCCGCCAAATCACGCTTCAGCCCCGCAGTAACCAATTCACTTTCAATATCCACCACCGCCTGGACTGTCTGATGGCCATGATCAGAGCAGGCGATCAACAATATATCTTCGCCGGCCTGCCTGCGAGCCTCAACGGCAGCAAGAACCTCGGCAAAGCGTGCATCTGCAGCGGCGATGGCCTCCATTGCCTCTGGCGCACCCAAAGGCACCGTGTGCTGGGTGGCATCGGGTTCACCAAGCCATAAAACCGCTAAAGCGGCCTCTCGTCCGGATAATGCGCGTTCAAGAAACGCCTCGGTCAAAATAGCGTCGCCGGCGATGTCGTTAGTCACATGCTCAATGGCTTCCGCACCAGTCAATCGGCGGAGGCCCGGGCCATGTGACCAGGCGCGATGCAAGACCCAACCATGACCATCTGGGTCATGAGCACGGGCAGCCCCAGGGGAAACATTCGAAAACAGCATCGCTTCTTCGCCAGCACGTGCCAGTCTCTCTGAGAGAGTCGGTACTGCTAGGCAGTAACCACGGATGCTGCGCAAATGATCCATGAAATCTGGGCGCCCCACATCATGCGGTGTGAGGACATCATTTTCCATCAGGGCCATACTATTGCCGGCAAGGCCGTGCTTGGCAGGCCAGCAGCCAGTTGCAAAGCAGGCCGAAACAACGCGCGTTGCGGACGGAAACGCAGAGCGGTGATTGGCGAAAACCGCTGATTTTTCCGCAAATCCAACAAGGTTCGGCGTCGTCGTGGACAGCACCATATCCCTACGCAGGCCATCAAGTACCACGACAACAACACGACTTCTCATGGGTTATTCAACTCCATACCGCGTTCTGAAAAGATTACGACCACACAGCGTATAAACAATCCTGGATGATGTGCCTTGGCATCTTCCACAGGCAACGTCACATACCGAATCCTTCAGGCGCATCGAGGTAATCATGCGTATGCACCACAACCTCTTCATCCGAGATTCGCACGAACGCATAGGCGGGTGGTTCGTGATTCCCGAGAACCTTTGTATTCTCGGCGAAATCCAGAGTCACTTGATGGTTTGTACCGCGCAGTGAGGAAAAAGGAATGCCATGCCAGGAACCGGCAAGAGGGCGGTGCAGATGACCGTGGAAGATATGGCGAATACGCTGCCGATGCGGCTTGAGCGTTTGCCAGAGCGCATCCGCATCCAAAAGCGGGATCCGGTCCATCCCAACGATTCCACTCGCAACCGGTGGGTGATGCAAAAACAGGAAAACGGGATCCGTGCTATATTCCAGCGTGGCGCTCAGCCGCGCAAGACGCTCTTCTCCAAGCTTCCCAGCATGGGTTCCGGCCTCATTTGTGTCCAACATGACGAAAAGCCCAGCGGGCGTGCTGAGCGCCTGCTGTACATGGCCCTCTGGCGTGGTGGGCACCCCCCCAAAGACAGAAAGAAACGCTTCCCTTTCGTCATGATTGCCGAGCAGTAGATGACAAGGAAAAGGCAGTCCCTTGATAATATCGGCAAGCGACTCATAAGCCGCCACCTCCCCCAAATGGGCGAGGTCCCCGGTGATCACCGCGAAAGCTGCCGGGGCGGCCGCATCCGGACCGTGGCGCCGGCAAATACTGTGGACTGCAGCGCGTAGTCTCTCCGCTGGATCCAGGCCATATAAAGACTGCCCAGGGGCCACAAGATGCAGATCAGTCAGATGGACAAAAGACAAGGTGTTCATCTATCGCTCGCTTTCCGGAGAAGTTGATCAGCGCCCCTGTGAAGGGGCGCTGACGAGATAATTTACCCGCGCCGCGGCAACAGCGCCTGAACATCGGCCGCCATACGCTGCAGCGTCGCATCAGCTTCTGCACGCTTGCCAACGACATTCTGCAGGTGATCATTGATCACATCGGTGATCCGAAGCGCATTCTGTCCTGGGAAGGCATACCATCCAGTGATGGAATCCGCCTGGCGGAAGGTTGTCATATGGTTGGGGTTCTCACGATAGAATTTACCCAACATTTCCTCGCGCTCCGCTGGAATGGTCGTGGCGGGCATGTAACCTGTGTGATTGACCATCATGGTGCCGCCAACCGGGCCCGTCGCGAATTTGATGAATTCCCATGCAGCGCGCTGCTTCTGCGCATCGCGCGTAAACATCATGGCCACATTGCCCCCCGCGGGAATACGCGCATTTGGCGCAGAAAGCGGATAGCGGCCTGTCAGCAACGGAAAGCGCCCGCCAATTTCGCGATTATAGCGGCCGAGCTGGGCGGTGGATTGCATGGAAATCCCAAGCCGGCCCGCAAAGAAATCCGTGAACATCGTTGCGGGGCGAATATCGGGCATGCGGCCTTCGTCCACAAAGCGGCGCAAGGTGCGCATCGCACGCTGACCAGGTTCCTGATTGAAGGCTACCTGCGTTTCCTCAGCATTCAGCATGCTGCCTCCATGGCTGAACACGAGCCCCTGCCAGGACCAGTTCCCGGTGATGGTCCAGTCAAAGAACATGCCAGTGATATTATCACCGAGCCCGGCAATGGCGCGGGAGAGATTGATCACTTCCTCCCAGCTCGAGGGGGGACGCGCCGGATCGCCGCCAGCGCGGCGCATCAAATCCACATTGTAGTAGAGAATAGGGGTAGAGAGCGCGAAGCCGATACCGGTCTGCTTGCCGCCCACCTGGCCGAGCGAGAGCAGGGTTTCGGAATAGCCTTGTTGGGCGATCGCCGCATCAGCGGTCATGAAAGGGCGCAGATCCACCGGGATGTCGCGCTCCAGCAAAGTGCGCTGGCGATTGAGGCCGTGGAAGGCGACATCCGGCAGGGACCGTGTGATGGAATCACGCAGATTACGCTGCATGATTTCCTCATAACCTTGCTCCGGCGCGCGCCAATTCACGCGGATATTGGGGTGGCGCTTGGAGAATTCGGTCGCAACATCCTCCATCAAGCCACGGAAGAGTTCCGGGATGGAATATTGTGCCGAAAGTTCAATGGTATTGGACTGGGCGCGCGCATAAAGCGGGGCGGCAAGCCCCCCCATGGCGCCGAGAACCAAATGCCTACGCTTGATCATGATGCGTCTCCTGTAAAGATGGGGGGGGTCATTACTTGATGCCGCTCATGGTCACGCCCTCAATGAACGCGCGTTGAGCGAAAAGAAATGCGAGGACTAAGGGCGCAGTTATCGCCGTTGCGCCCGCCATCAGTGGTCCAAAGGAGGTTCCGGCCTCGGCATTTGCGAAAAAGGCAATGCCGAGTGGCGGCGTCATCAAGGCTTCATCCTGTACGACAAGGAATGGCCAGAAAAATTCATTCCAGTTCCAGATGAAGGAAAGGCATGCAAAGGCGGCAAGTGCGGGCAAAGCGGTGGGCAGCATGATGCGCCAGACAATGGCAAATTCGCCCAGGCCATCCATGCGAGCGGCGGCGATCAGATCATTCGGTACAGTGCGAAAAAACTGCCGCATCATGAAGATGCCGAAAACGCTGATGGTGGAGGGCAGGATAATGCCCGCGTAGGTATTGAGGAGATCAAGCTGCCATAGCGCGATATAGAGTGGAATGGCCGGCACTTGCGGCGGTATCAGCAAGGCAAGCACCACAAGCGCAAAGCAAGTCTCTCGGCCACGAAAGTGCAGTTTCGCCAGCGCATAGGCCATCGGCAAAGCCGTCAATGCTTGCATCAGAAAGATGCAGAAAGTGACGATAAAGCCATTCAGAATGAAGCGTGCCAGCGGAACCCGTGTAAAGGCCGCCGTATAATTCTCCACTACATACCATTGTTGTGGCAAAAGGCTGAATTGCGGGGCAAAGACTTCGCCGGGGGGCTTCAGGGATATCGAAACCATGATGATGAATGGCGCCAGCATCACCGCTGCACCAATGATGAGCACGCTATGCCGCAGGAGAAGGCCCAGGCGACTAACCATAATGCGTCCTGCGTTCAAGCGCGATGGTCTGCAACAAGGTCAGGCTAACGGTGAAGATGAGGAAGATCACTGTGATGGCCGCCCCGTAGCTTGACCGGAGGAAGGTGAAGCCCTGCTGCACCATTGTGTAGAGCAGGACTTCAGTAGATTTGGAGGGGCCGCCTTCAGTCAGCACCGCCACTGTTTCAAAGACCTGGAAACTCCGTATCGCCGTAATGGCAACGACGAATACAAGGGAAGGACCAAGCATCGGCCAGGTGACGCGGCGAAAGCGCTCCCAGGCGTCATCAGCGCCATCCATGGCCAAGGCCTCATAAAGATCTTTTGGGATAGCCGTGAGACCCGCCATAAATAGGATCATGGCAAGGCCCAAATTCTGCCAAACCCCTATAGCGATGAGGGCGAAAAGAGCGGTCCCTGGATTTTGCAGCCAATCGGCAGTGGGCAAGCCGATGGCACCAAAAAGCTGATTGATGAAGCCCACCGTTGGGTGAAACATGAATTCCCAAACCAGTGCCATCGCCAATAGGGTTGAGGCGACAGGAACAAAGAAAGCGGCCCGATAAAAAGCCCTGCCGTGACTGACACTTTCAATCAGTAACGCGGCCAGAAGTCCCAGAAATACAGTCGCGGGGACGGAAATGCCCACATAGATGATCGTATTTTTGAGTGAAATCCAAAAAACGCGATCCGCCCAAAGCTCACCATAATTCTCGAGGCCCACCCAACGCAGGCTGGCTTCACCAAAATTCCAATCTGTGAGTGACAGTAATATGACAGATACCGCGGGCCCAAGCAGCATGGCCCACATCAGGATAAGGGCCGGCAGGCTCAACATATAACCAGCAAGCGCTTCGGCTCTGCGCAGGCCAGAAGAGGAGGGCGTCTTACGCATCAATCCGCGCGCTTTCCGCCACGGCTATTCTATTGCCTTGAAGGTCAAAGAGAAGCGCTTTCTTGGGCATGAGCTTCACATTCTCAAAACCAATAAGCTGCTCGGCGGCGCTCGGCGTGAGGCGCAGGATCGTTGTTCCAGTCAGGCCGGCAATATGACAATGCACCAGTGTTTCCATGCCAAGCCTTTCCAGGCGCAGGACTCTGGCGGGAATACCATCCTGATGGATTTCCAGATTTTCGGGACGCAGGCCCATCAGCGCTGGACCAGAGGATGACTTGGCGTGGAACGGAAGCCGCTGACCGCAACATGTTATGGACCCGTTTCCAGCAATCTCGATGGTCCAAATATTGATTGGCGGCGTACCAACAAAACGTGCAACGGCGAGGCTCTGTGGGTCATCATAAAGTGTTTGGGGCGATGCTAGTTGCAGCAGATTGCCCCCTTCCATCACTGCCACCCGATCCGCCATAGCCATAGCTTCGGATTGGTCATGCGTAACGTAAAGCGTGGTGACACCAAGCCGCCGCGTGAGCGAGACAATCTCAGCACGCGCATCAGCGCGAAGGCGCGCATCGAGATTTGACAGCGGTTCATCCATCAAAAAAGCCGCCGGGTGGCGCACCATGGCGCGCGCGAGTGCCACACGTTGGCGCTGACCGCCGGAGAGCTGCGCGGGTTTTCGGCCCAGAAGGCCTTGAAGCCCTAAAGGACTAGCCACTGCCTCCACATCGCGCGCAATGAGGTCTCGCGCCGCCCGCGTGCCGGGGAGAATTGCACCCAAGAACGGCAGACGCTGCACGGCAGAGAGCCGGCGCATTTCGAGTGGCAACGCTATATTCGCGGCCACGGTCATGTAGGGATACAAGGCGTAAGATTGGAAAACCATGGCCAAGTCTCGTGCCTTGGCAGGCAGCGAATCTACTTGGCGGTCACCAATGAACACCTCACCGCTATCTGCTGTTTCCAGCCCCGCGATGATACGAAGCAGCGTCGATTTGCCGCAGCCTGATGGACCGAGGATGGCAAGAAATTCACCTTCTTCGACCGCCAAAGACACGCCTCGCAAAACCTGTGTCGTCCCAAACTGCTTCGTAATGTCCCGAAGCTTGACACCGGGCATTGTGACCACTCCAAAAATACTCGCGGAGGGTTACGAGCCAAATGTTTCAGCCGCGCGGCATTCCGGTGAAAGATTATGGACATGGCTGCCTGATCGGGCAGATGCCTTACTCGATGATGCGTGATGACGCGCTGCTCCAACAGCGCAGCACCAGCGCGAAAGTCAGCTGCGCGCACCTATCCACGCGCGATGCGCCAGCGGCTGAAACTCTAAGCTCGTCAGAGGGCCGTCCGGTTTGCCGTATCAGCACTCAAAGCCACGAAGGCCCGGACTGCGGGCAGATCGAGCGATTCCGGCAGGGCCACGGCATAGACACCGCCTTCGATGGGTTCACCCAGTATCGGGACAGCCATTAAGCGCTGGTCCTGCCATGCTTCACCATCCAGAACGACACTAATCCCGATACCGGCGGCCACAGCCTCTCTGGCGGCTTCTCGGCTTCCTACCTCCAGAGCAATGCGGCCAGAAAGGCCCTGCGCCGCAAAGGCCGTCTCCATCATGGCGCGGGTCATCGAACCTGGCTCGCGCAAAACCAATGGCCCTTCGGCCAGTTGCACAAGGCTGATCCCCGCACGCGGCATTGAAGCCGGCACGCAGGCAATCAGGCGCTGCCTGACCAGCAAAGTACAGGACATGCCCTCCACTGGCCTTGTCAGGGTCATAATCGCGACCTCGATCTCACAGGCGGCGAGTGCTTCCAGTAACCCATGCGTATTGCCCAGCCGAGTGCGGACCCTCACCTCCGGATAGGCCGCCATCATTGCAGCGATGCATGGCATGGCGTGCGCTGGCGTCGACAGGCCGATGGCAATGCTGCCGCGACTTAAGTCGCGGGATTGCTGCATCATGTTTTCCAGCTCATCCATGCGGCCCAGCACCAGCCGGGCGCGGGCCAGTAAATCCTGCCCTGCATCAGTCAAGGCGATGCGAGGACGACGATAAAATAACAAACTGCCACAGGCTCGCTCCAAACCCGTCAGGGTAACCGAGATAGTGGGCTGACTCAGGCCCAGGATTTCAGCGGCGCGCGAAAGGCTGCCGCCTTCGACCAGGGCAGCGAAGCAGCGCAGGGCATTCAGGCTGATGGCACCCTCTCGCCGGCCGCGACGGGTCTCATTTGTCATTACAAAAGCCCTGAAGTGTCATTGAATCGTCACCTTATAATTTTATACTTCCAAAGCAAGAAGAAGACCTCATAGTATAATTCTATGGAGAAAGCCATGCCCAATGTGTCCCGCCGCAGCATGCTTGGCGCCGGCGCCGCCTTCCTCGGCGCGCTTGATGCAAGCCTGGCCCAAGCTCAGCAATCCGCCCCCCGGCGGGGCGGCGCTTTGGTTTACGCGCAAATGTCGGGCAATCGGCGCGGTGGCGATGCCACCAATTCCCGCCATCCCTATTTCATGGTCGATCTCATTACTCGGTCCGCCTACAACACGCTCGCCTGGGTGGATGAGGAACTGAAACTCCAGTTCGAATTGGCTACCCGGATCGAGCCAACAGACGAAACCTTGAAAGTCTGGGAGGTGACAATCCGTGAAGGCGTTCGCTTTCATGATGGTCGCGCCATGACCACAGCGGATGTTGCTTCATCCTTCGAATTGCACCGTCGGCGCAACTTTGCCTCACAGCAAATCCAGCGCACAGAGGTGGTTAACCCCTCAACAATCCGCTTCCACCTGGATGCGGGCAATTCTGAATTCCCCTTCGTGCTCGCCGAATATGACTGCGTGGTGATGCCAGCAAACCCTGACATTGACCGCATCGGGCTTGAGGGCATTGGCACAGGGCCCTTCCGCATCACCGGTAGTGACCCGCAACGGCGCATGACCTTCGAGCGCTTCGATGGTTACTGGCGCCAGGGCTTCCCATATCTGGATAGGCTAGAGGTCGTGAATCGTGAAGGCCAAACGGAGGCGGCACTGGCGGGCTACCGCGCTCGGCAATTTGACGCGATGCTGAACATAGACCCGCGCCTGATCCGCCAAATGGAACGCGAACCGCAAACCGATTTGGTGCCGGCTGCCTCCGGCGACCAAGCGGTGATCATCCTGCCAAAACACCCCAGCTCACCATTTAATGATGCCCGCATCCGTCGTGCGCTGTCCGCCGCTATAGACCGGGAGGGCTTGGTGCGGGTGGTCTATGGTGGTGCGCGCTGGGGTTGGGTTGGCAATGACAGCCATCTCGCCGCTGCGGATCCGATGTTCGTAGCGCCTCAACGCCCGCGCGATCTTGCGCTTGCGCGCCGCCTGCTGGCGGAAGCCGGCCATCCCAATGGTATTACCCTTCCTACGCTCTATTACGCGCCGCAATGGCCCGAAATGGCGCGCTACTTCCAGTTCATTCAGGAGAGCGTGCGGGAAGCGGGCATCAACCTGCCCATCGAAGAACGGCCGAATGATGGCTATTTGCGCTTCCGTACCGGTGATCCCGATGTGACAAAGGGCAATTGGCACCGCTTCGCCTATACCGCAGTGGGGCCGCGTAACCCTGGCATCAGCCTGTTCCGCATGCGGCCCGCCAATAATGAAAGCGGTTATTGGTCCGGCCCTGGCGCAGATAGGTATATGGCGCTTTACGCACGCGCGATGCTGACAGTTGCACCTGCGGCGCGGCGCGAGATCTATGCAGAAATGCAGGCCATTGTGCGTGAGGAAGCCCCTGCCCTTCTCCCCGCTGGGCGCAACAATGTTCTGATTAAGCGCAATACCGTCGAGAACCTGAAGAACCATCCGCAACATTGGTCTATCCGCTGGGATGAAGTCTGGCGTTCGGCCTGAGGAGTTACATCCAATGATCATCACCCGACGCGCACTCGGCGGGCTGGCGCTCGCGCCTGCTGCCGCCGCAGCGCAACCTTCGGCACCGCGACACGGTGGTACGATCACCGTAGCACAATGCTCTGCCAATCGCTTTGTGGCCAGTCCGCAGACCGCACGCCACCCCTATTTCACCGTCGATCTGACAACGCGCATCCCCTATAATGCGCTGGTCTGGGTGGATCGGCAGATGCGGCTTCAGCCTGAACTGGCAACTGCCTGGGCTCCTGCCAGCGCCGACCAAAGCGTATGGGACGTGACTCTGCGCCCCGGCGTTCGCTTCCATGATGGTAGCCCGTTGCGGCCTGAGGATGTCGTCGCCTCGTTCGAGTTGCACCGCCGTCGCAACTTTGCCTCCGGCCAGATCCAAAAGATCGAGGCGATGGCCGATGGGCGCGTGCGCTTCACGCTGGATGCCGGGAATTCTGAATTCCCTTATGTACTGGCCGAATATCAGAACATGATAATGCCCGCTGCGCCGCTGGAGACCATCGGCAATACCGGCATCGGCACCGGCCCATTCCGCTTCGCTTCGACCGATCCGAACCGCGTCGCAGTCTATGAGCGTAACCCGGCCTATTGGCGCGAGGGTTACCCCTATCTCGACCGAATCGAACTGCATAACCGCGAAGGCCAGCAGGAAACAGCCTTGGCTGGCTTGCGTGCTGGGCAGTTCGACATGGTGATGACCATAGACCCACGTAGCGTAAGGGGGCTGCAGCGGGACGCCGATCTGGTCGTGGACAGCGGCGGCGGCGGGCACCACTACGTGATCCAGCTACCCAAGCATCCGGGCTCCCCCTTCGAGGACAAACGTGTCCGCCAAGCCCTGGCACTGAGCGTGGACCGCGAAGCGATTGTCCGTCTCGTCTATGGCGAGGGCAATGGCTGGATTGGAAATGACAGCCACCTTGTGGCAGCCGACCCGAACTTTCTGCCCTTGCCGCGCCTCCCGCGGGCAGAGGCTGTTGCCCGCGCTCGGACACTGCTGGCTGCGGCTGGGCACCCGAACGGGCTCAATCTCGGTACACTCTATTGGAGCCCGCAATCACCCGAAGTCGGTCGCTATTTTCAAGTCCTGCAGGAAACAGCGCGCGAGGCTGGACTGACGCTCGCGCTCGAGCAGCGCCCGGCCGATGGATATGTGCAGTTCCGCACCGGCGACAATGATCTCTCCAAAGGCAGCTTCCATCGCTTCGCCATGACGGCGGTTGGTCCGCGCAACCCTGGCATATCGTTGTTTCGCATGCGGGGCGAATTTGTCGAATCCGGCCATTGGCGCGGTCCGGAACAGGATACCTACATGGCGCTTTATGCTGAGGCGATGCGCGAAGGTGATGCTGCGCGCCGGCGCGACATTTTCCACCGCATGCAACGGCTGCTGCATGAGGAGGTGCCGGCGCTGCTACCGGGCGGGACTATGACCTTCTCCGTCCGTCGGCGCCATGTGCAGGGCTTCGAATTTCATCCGCAGATCTGGTCGGTGCGCTTCGATGAGGTCTGGCGCGGGTGATCTATCTTATTCTTCGGCGTGGCGCGCTATCGCTCGCCACGCTATTCCTTCTCGCGAGCTTTATCTTCTTTGCAACTGAAGTGCTGCCTGGTGATGCGCTAGACGTGTCGCTCTCGGCTGACGAACTGGCCATGATGCCGCCAGAGGTACTGGCCCGGCGCAAGGCAGAGCTTGGCTTGGATCGGCCCATCCTGGAACGCTATCTCAGCTTCCTGGGAGGGCTGCTGACCTTCGATCTGGGGCGCACCATCATCACCCGCGCGGCGGTTGCCGATATTGTCACCATGCCGTTGCGTAATTCCTTGGCACTCGCTGGAGTCACGCTGTTACTTGCATTGCCGGTAGCGCTGGCCATTGCCATGGCCGCAGCGCATGCAAAAGGGCGGGCGCTCGACAATGCGGTCTCCGGCGCGGCCATCATAGGCTATTCCATTCCAGAATTTGTGACCGGTCTTTTGCTCATTGCGGTCTTTGCCGTCTGGTGGCCGTTATTTCCCGCTACTGTCACCGCCAGTACCGATGATCCATTAGGCGTGCTGCTGGCAGCCGCGCCGCTTGCCATCGCAACGACTATCATCGGCTCCATCGCCTATCTGGGGCGGATTCTGCGCGTTGGGTTGATCGAAGTGATGGCTTCGGATTTTGTGGAAAGGCTTCACCTTTCAGGTATCCCCCGGTGGCGTATTCTTTGGTTGCACGCACTGCCAGCAGCGATGATCCCGGGGCTTTCGGCAGCTGCCCTCTATGCGGCCGCGCTGGTTTCGGGCGTTGTGGTAGTGGAACTGGTCTTTGCCTATCCGGGTATTGGCGCAGAGCTGGTGCGAGCCGTGACCCGGCGGGAAGTGCATGTGGTTCAGGCCATCGCATTGGCCGCCGCAATATGTGTGGTGCTGTTCAATTTGGTGGCCGATCTCAGCATCGCCGCCCTTGATCCAAGGACGCGGCGGTGATGAGGGCCATGCTGCTTCGCCCGGCCGCCTCACTCGGCCTTCTTTTAGTGATCGCGCATGTGCTGATTGCCATTGCCGCGCCCTGGATAGCGCCCTTTGCGCCGACATCACTTCTTGATGCACCGCTGGAACCGCCAAATGCCACTTATTGGCTGGGAACTGATGATCTGGGCCGCGATGCTTTTTCCCGCCTGCTCTGGGGTGGGCGCGTTGCCATGCTGGTCGCCTTTTCTGCCGGTGCTGTTGCAGTGCTCGGTGGGGCCTTGCTAGGGCTTTCCGCCGCCTATCGGCGTGGCAGCTTCGATGATGTCCTGCTGCGCCTGGTTGAAATGAAGCTGGCGGTGCCAACAATTTTATTCGTCGCGATCTTCGTGACCGGTTTTGGGCAATCCGTACCTGTGCTGATTGTGGCTGTGGGCATCATTCAGATGATGGGTGTGGTGCGCACCACCCGCGCAGCTGGGATCGTGCTGATGGAACACGGCTATGTGCGCGCCGCCCAACTGAACGGCGAAAGCGGACCCACCATCATCCTGCGCGAATTGCTACCGAATGTGGCAGACCTGATGGCGGTGGAATTCGCGCTGCGCGCTTCTTCCGCTTTGCTGCTTGTGTCAGCGTTATCCTTCTTGGGCCTTGGCATTTCCCCGCCCACACCTGATTGGGGATTGATGGTCGAAGATGGCATGGCCCTCCTGGAAAGCGAGCCTGCCTTGGTAATGGCACCCGCATTATGTATTGCGACGCTGGTTCTTGGCATCAACCTTGCTGCCGAAGGACTAGCCGATGCCCTTGGGCTGGATGCAGCACGAGGCGGCGGTGGCTGAACCTGTGCTCCAGGTCCGTGACCTTTCCATCGCCTGGCGCGGCCCGGATGGGCGCGCAAACCGCGTTGTGGATGGTGTTTCCTTCGACCTTGCCGCCGGCGCCACGCTCGGCATTGCGGGAGAGAGTGGCAGTGGCAAATCCACCTTAGCGCGCGCCCTGCTCGGTCATTGTCGCACAGGCAGCACCATTAGCGGCGGCAGCATCCGCTTGAATGGCGATGATTTGGTCGCGTTGTCCGCACCTGATTTGGCCCGCCGCCGCGGACGCGTGATGGCGATGGTGCCGCAGAACCCACTCGCTTCGCTCACCTTCCACATGACGGTGGGCCGTCAGTTGCAGGAGGTTCTGCGGCTGCGGGCCGGGCTTTCGGACAAAGCTGCACGTCTGCGTGCTCTGGAATTGTTTGACCAAATGGGCCTGCCTGAACCTGAACAGCTGATGAGTCGCTACCCGCATCAACTTTCGGGAGGACAACGCCAGCGCGTTGTACTGGCCTGCGCCATCGCCTGCGATCCTTTACTGCTGGTACTGGATGAACCGACCACCGCGCTCGACAAAACCACTGAGGCACAGGTGCTTGAACTGATCCGCAGGCTGCGCAGCGCGCGGCAGGGTGCGATGGTCATTGTCACGCATGACCTGAATGTAGTGGCCGATATCTGCGATCACGTGCTGATCATGCAGCATGGTCGGATTGTTGAGCAAGGGCCAGTCGCCGAGGTTTTTGTTTCCCCACGCGAAGCCTATACGCGCCTTCTTCTGGGCGCCGCGCTGCGGGTTGAGGAAGCAAGCCGCGCCAAACCCGCTGCGCCTGGGAAAGCCTTGCTGGAGATCACTGGGCTCGGCTTTCGCTATGCAAGACCCTCAATCCTCCGTCGCATAGCTCCGGGGCCGCCCATCCTTGAAGATATCGGGCTGACCCTGGCGCAAGGTGAGGTGCTGGGCGTGATTGGCGAATCCGGCTCTGGCAAGACCACTTTGGGCGGCATCGTGACCGGCCTGCTGACGGCCGACACTGGGCGCGTCGTCTTTGACGGCGCCGCACTGGCAGCGCGACGCACGCCTGAACAGCGCCGGCGAATCCAAATGGTGTTCCAGGACCCGCTTTCCTCACTCAATCCGCGCCGCCGTGTCGGCGATTCTGTCATGCGGCCGTTGCGGCTATTTCAGGGGCTTGATCAGCGCGCCGCTAGTCGGCGTGCCGCCGAATTATTCGAGCAACTAGGACTTGAACCAGAATTGCTTTCACGCTTTCCGCGGCAGCTTTCAGGCGGGCAGCAGCAGCGCGTGGCGATTGCGCGCGCCTTCGCGGCTGGGCCTGATCTGCTGATCTGCGATGAAATCACTTCGGCGCTGGATGCCTCTGTCCAGGCGCAGCTGCTAGATCATCTGGCGGCCATTCAGCGCCGTCAGGGGACGGCGATGCTGCTGATCACGCATGACCTTTCGGTCGTATGGCGCATGGCGCGGCGCGTGGTTGTCATGCGAGGTGGGCGCATCCTGGAGGCCGGCGAGACCGAGGTGATATTCCGCAGCCCCACCAATCCCTACACAGCCGCGCTACTGGGCGCGGCGACCCGGGCCGCGCGCGCGGGGCACCCCGAACTCATTGAAGCAAACGGATGAAAATCAATGCCGCAAGATGTCACCTTCGCTGCCCCCGGTCGTTTCTGGAAGGGCAATATCCACACGCACTCCGACGTCTCAGACGGTATGCGTAGCCCCGAGGCCGTTTGCGCCACCTATCGTCAGGCAGGCTATGATTTTTTGGCCCTGACCGATCATTTTCTCGCAAAATACGGTTATCCGATCGTAGACACGCGCCCCTTTCGCACATCCGCTTTCACCACCATTCTCGGCGCGGAACTCCACGCGCCCGCGACGGCGCTTGGCGAGATGTGGCATATCCTTGCCGTTGGTTTGCCATTGGATTTCACGTGCCCCCCAGAGGGTGAGACGGGGCCGCAATTGGCCGCGCGGGCGATTGCGGCGGGTGCCTTTGTCGCCATACCGCATCCCGGCTGGTACGCGCTGAGCACGGCTGATGCCAATTCCCTTGAAGGCGCCCATGCTGTCGAGGTCTATAACCACACGTCACATGTGCGGACCGAGCGCGGTGATGGTGTTTATCTGGCCGATCAGCTTCTAGCTGAGGGGCGGCAGGTGACCTTGATTGCGGTTGATGACGCACATTTCGCCTGCGCTGACGCCTTTGGCGGTTGGGTGATGGTAAAGGCCGAGGCGAATGAGCCGGCCGCACTTCTGGCTGCACTGAAGACCGGGCATTTTTACGCAACGCAAGGCCCAACCATCCATGACATCATCTGGGAGGAGGAGGCGGTGGAGATCACCTGCTCCCCCGCGGCCAGTATCATGGTCTTGGGCCGCGGCTCTCGCGCCACGCAATCTGTGGCGCTTGGTCAGACCAGGGCGCGGCTTTCCATCGCGGCGCTGCGCAAGGGCGGGTTCGCCCGCGTGGTCGTGGCCGACGCCCAAGGCCGCCGCGCCTGGTCTAACCCAATCCATTTCCAGAATTGACGGAGAAAAGAATGTCCAAAGATATTGTGCCTGAAATCCAGGCCCTTCTGGAAGGCAAGGCCGAGGGCCGCTACGGCCTTACCTTCATCAATCAGCAGCAACATGCGTTACAGGCCGCTTGGCTGGCCGAGAGAGAGGGGCGCAGCGATGCGCTAGTCACGGCGGCCTTGCTGCACGATATCGGCCACTTGGTGCATAATCTGGGCGACAACCCCGCCGATGCCGGCATTGACGACCGCCATGAAGAGTTAGGCCATGCTTGGCTGGCAAACTATTTCGGTCCAGAAGTGACCGAACCGGTGCGACTGCATGTCGCTGCCAAACGGTACCTTTGTGCTATCGAGGCAGATTACTTCGCCAAGCTATCCCCAGACAGCGTCAAGAGTCTGGCGCTGCAGGGCGGCCCTATGTCGACCGAGGAAGTCAGGGCCTTCGAAGCTTTGCCGCATAGCGCAGAGGCAGTTCAGCTGCGCCGCTATGACGAACAGGCGAAGGTAAAAGGGCTGGAAACGCCGCCAGTGGCACATTTTATGGCGGCTGTTGCACGCAGCTTGGCACCTTAAAAAACTGGGCGATGCCTGTCGCCATTCACTTGGTCGGCGACGAAGCTGATCACCTCGAGAACTTCCTCAGTGATCAATGATTTTGTCACTTGCGCCCAAAGTCCTGCGGCGCGATAGCTGAACTTTCAGGCGCGCCGTACTGGACATGGATCGACTTCCATTCTTGCGCCAGTAGCTCCGGTAACGCATCGGCGAGCCTGGCCGTTATGCCGGCACCATCAGTTGTGACCACGCGTAAGGTTGCCAACGAAGTGCTTTTGAAGCCACAGAAAAATGGCGCCCACCGGTAAGGTCGCTAGTAAGGCCACCGCCATCACGCGGTTCCACTCCATCTCCGTCTCGGAGAGAAACTGCGTCGCACCCACCGTGAGCGTGGTATTGGCTCCACCAGGCAGAAAAGTCCGGGCGAAAAGAAAGTCATTCCATGCAAGGATGAAGGCATAAAGTGCGACGGCAGCGATACCCGGCAGCGCCAGCGGAAGCGCTACCCGCCTGAGCGCGCCAAGATGGCCGCAGCCATCCAATAGCGCAGCCTCTTCGATCATCGTTGGGATGCTGTCGAAAAATCCCTTCATCATCCAAGTAGCGAAGGGTGCTGCGAAGGCCAGATTAGCCAGCACCACCGCAAAGGGCCCGCCCAGAAGGCCGGCACCATGAAACATCACATAGAGCGGTACAACAAGCTGGGTGGAGGGCAGCATCTTGGCCACCAGGATAACAGTGCCAAGCCCCCGCGCTGCACCGCCCTGCGCCCGCGACAAGGCATAGCCCGCAAGAGTGGAAACAAAAACAACAGCAAGCCGAGGCTTTGGCGCGTGCCGAGAAATGGCGCGCCCTGCTTGAAGCCGGGCCGCGCATGCTGCGCGTGGTGACGGATCGGTTTCTGGGGCAGGTCGAGATCGGGCAGATCGGGCGCGTCACCTATCCAGCCTTTGGGTTTCAGAACGGCTTTGTCGGCGTGGTGGTCGGCTGGCGGGAAAGGCTGTCGGCGCGGCGGGTGGAAATCACGCTATGGGGGCGGGCTGATGCCGGGGGCGTTTTTGCAGCAGGATCGGGTGGCGACGGGCAGCGTCGCATCGGCACAGGCGAGCATCGCAACCATGCCGATTACTAACCTGCAGGATCCACAGC
>JBEDHL010000215.1:0-12102 GCA_041174145.1 Pseudomonadota bacterium | reverse complement strand
GGGTGGCAGAGTTTCGGTGGGGGAGGTGAGGCTGCGGGGTTTCGGCCCTGGTCGGAAAAACCTTGACGTTGGTGCTACCCAGTATTACCAATACCTTTCATGACAGTGAAATCCTCCATCTCCCTCGCCGATGAGCAGCATGCTTTTGCCAAGACGCTGGTTGATGCCGGGCGCTTCCCGAGCATGAGTGCCGTATTGCAGCAAGGGGTCGAACTTCTGCGCCAGCAAATGGAAGCTGAGGCCTTGGAGCGTGCGGCGTTGGCAGAACTGCTGAAGCAACGGCGCGCGGGCAGCTTCGTCTCTGCCGGCAAGATGGATGAACGTCTTGCTGAAATGCTGGCCCGCAAGCGCGAGGCCCATGCAGTATAGGCTTGAATTTGCGGATGACTGCACGCGTGATCTTGAACTGATTTTCGATCACTTGTTTGAAAATTATGTGCGTTTCGGCGAAAGCACCGAACAGGCGCTTGACCATGCAGCGCAACGTATCCTTGGCATTCGCGCGGAAGCAGAGCGGCTCACGATATTTCCCATCCGCGGCACGGCGCGGGACGATCTGCTGCCGGGGCTGCGTTATGTTGCGATGGATCGTGCGGTCTATTGGTTTGATGTGGACAGCAGGGCGCGCAAAATCCGTGTGCTCGCGATTTTCTTCGGCGGGCAGGACCATATTCGCCGCATGCTGATCAGGCTTTTAGGGACAGACCCTCCGGCCTCACGTAAAGATTGACCAGAACATCCGCGCACTCGTGATCGCCAAAAACACCGCAAAGGCGCGCTTCAGCAGCAAGGGCGGGATGCTATGCGCGAGTTTCACGCCCCAAGGGGTCGCGATGATGGAGGTTGGCGCAATCAGTGCAAAGCCGATCAGGCTTACATAGCCGAGTGAGAAGGGCGGCACGCGCGGATCGCTCCATCCGCCCCAGATCAGGCCGATGGTGGCCGGGATGGCAATGATCACGCCAAAGGCCGAAGCGGTCGCGACCGCCGCACGGATTGGATAACCAAGCAAGGACAGCAAAGGCACACCAAGCGTGCCGCCGCCAATCCCCATCATGGCGCTGACCGATCCAATGCCAAGCCCAAGGGCCGCGCGCGGCGCGCCATCCGGCACGCGATCCGTCAATTTGAAGTCCAATCCGGTGAAGCCCATATTGAAGGCGACCAGCAAGGCGACCAAAGCAAACACGGCGGTTTGCCCTTCGCCCCGCACGTAAACCGCGAGCAGCGTGCCAACCACCACACCGGCCAACATGCTCGGCCAAATGGAGCGCACCAAAGCCTGGTCCATGACCCCGGTGGCGCGATGCTTGCGCGCGGATTGGATAGAGGTTGGGATGATGGTCGCGAGTGATGTCGCCACCGCCACCTTCATCTGCACGGCCTCAGGAATGCCAAACAGCGGAAACACATTGAACAGCAGCGGCACAATCACAATCCCGCCGCCAACGCCCAGCAAACCCGCGAGCGTGCCGGAAACCAGGCCAGTCGCCGCCATGGCGGCAGCGAGTGCCACCAACCACACCACATCATCCACCATCTGCATTCTTCTTCCGCTGCTATGCCTTCTTCTGGGTGCGTGGCATAAAGTGCCCGCGCGCCTGCGTCACCCCCAGGTAGCGCGAAAAAGGGTGATGGCTGATGAGCGAAGCGCGAATCTTGGGCGTTCTGGGCGGCATGGGGCCGCTGGCGAGTGCATTTTTTATGCAGCGCCTGACACTGCTGACCCCGGCCGAGCGTGATCAGGATCATATCCCGACGATCCTTTGGTCCGATCCCCGCGTGCCAGACCGTACCGCCGCACGGGTGGCGGGCGGCGAAGACCCCTTGCCCGCGCTGCTGCGCGGCATTCGCGGGCTGGAAGCCGCCGGTTGTCGCGCCATCGCCATTCCATGCAATACCGCGCATGGCTGGTTTGACGGCATGAGCGCGGCGACTAGCCTGCCCATTTTGCATATCGTTGACGCAGCGGGCGCCGAATTGCGCCGCCTTGGCGTGGCGGACGGGCGCATTGGCGTGATGGGCACCGCGGGCACGCTGGCCATGCGGCTTTATCAGCAAAGGCTCGATCGACTTGGCTATGAATGCCTGACGCCGAGTGATGAGGAAATGCAAAGCCGCGTCACGCCGGCCATTACGGCGGTGAAGGCGAATAAGCTGGTTGAATCCTATGAACCCTTGGCGGAAGTGGCGCGAAGCCTGATGGCGCGCGGTGCGGGGGCGGTGGTGCTGGGGTGTACGGAAATTCCTCTTGGTATCTCCGCCGGTCCGGCGCTGCCTTTTCCGGTGGCGGATACGATTGATGGCCTGGCGCGTGCGGCGATTGATTGGGCGAAGGGGTAAGGGCTTAAACGCCCGCCAGCATCGCTTCCACCATCGGGCGATAAGGCGTGGTGCCATCGCGTGCGCGGAGCGCCCCGGCGGCGGAGGCGAAGCGCAACGCTGCCTCCGCCCCGATGCCTTCCGCAATCGCCAGCGCATAGGCGCCGTGGAACACATCGCCGGCGCCGGTGGTATTGGTGGCCTCTACCGGGAAGGCCGGGATTTCCTGTGGCGCTGCCATGCCGGGCGCGAGCCAAAGCGTGCCTTTCTCGCCGCGCGTCACGGCGGCGAGCTTCACCGGGCCGCACGCCAAGGCGCGGCGCAGCCCTTCTTCCTGCGCACAACCCGGCGCGAAATTCTGCAAGCCGGTGACAGAGAAAATCGCGTGATCCACGCGCGGCACCAAATTCACCAGAATGCGCGTTTCGCTTTTCTCGCCATCCAGGACTACGGGCACGCCAAGCCGCCGCGCCTCTGCCGCCGCTGCGGCGACACCTTCGGGCCAGCGCGGATCACAACAAAGCGCGCCGGCGCCGGCCAGGGTTTGCAGGGGCAGCCAGGCGGGGTCCGTCCCCAGATCAGCACCGCGAAAGCCGATGATGGTGCGTTCGCCATGGCGGTCCACCAGCACGGCGGAAACGGGGCTCCGCCCGCCCGCCATGCGCCGGAGGCCCGTGGTGTTGACGCCATCCGCCTCCAAGGCAGCGGCCAGCAAGGGCGCGTTCAGGTCATCGCCAACCCGGCCCCAGAAATCCGCCCGGCCACCAAGCCGCGTCACCGCAATCGCGGCATTGGCCGCCATGCCGCCGGCATTCAGCACATAGGATCGGGCGGCGATTTTCGCGGGCGGTTGGGGTATATCCTCCACCCGAAACACATGATCGGCGACGACATTGCCAAGGCAGACAACACGCGGCGGGGCAGGGGGCAGGACCATGATGGGGGGAAGCCTGTCACGGCAGGACCGGCTTGGCCAAGTGCCAAGTGAGATTGCCGCGCACATCCTGCTGCTGCGCGATGACGCGCTGGTGCTGAACAAACCGGCGGGGCTTGCGACACATCGTGGCCCGCGCGGCGGGGCTTCGGTGGAAGATTGGCTGCCCGCTTTGCAAATGGGCAGGCGGCATTTGCCGCAGCCCGCGCATCGGTTGGACCAGGATACGGCGGGGTGCCTGGTGCTGGGGCGCACCAAGCCGGCACTCGCCGCTTTGGGCGCGATTTTCGCCAAGGGGTTGGCGCAGAAGACCTATTGGGCAGTGGTGCAGGGCGGCCCGGCGGAGGATGCGGGGGAGATCGCCTTGCCCATCCGCAAGATCAGCACGCGCGAAAAGGGCTGGCGGATGGAAGTGCATGCGGATGGGCTGGCGGCGCTCACCCGATGGCGCTGCCTGGGGCGTGGTGCTGGAATGGCCTGGCTGGAATTGAAGCCGCAAACCGGGCGCACGCATCAATTGCGCGTGCATTGCGCCGCCATGGGCTGGCCGATTTTGGGAGACCCGCTTTACGGCGCGGGCGGGGCTGGCGGGTTGCATCTTCTGGCACGCGCTATTGCGCTGCCGCTTGAACCGCCCTTGCAGGCCGAAGCATCACCGCCGCCGCATATGGCGGCCGCCTTGCGGGCCTGTGGCTGGCAAGCGGACTGAAAGCGGTTAGGCTTGCCCCCGAAAAGGGGAGGAAGCGCATATGTTCACACGCAGAAACATCATTGGCGGCGCGGCGGGCTTGGCCGCTTTGGGCAACGCCGCACCAGCGCGCGCTTGGGAACCAGCGCGGCCCATTCAATTGATTGTCGGCTTCGCCCCTGGTGGCGGCGCGGATTTGGCGGCGCGCGCCATTGCGGAAGCCTCTTCCCGCTTCTTCCCAACGCCGATTGTGGTGATGAACCGCCCCGGCGCGGGCGGGGCCATTGCCGCGCAGCAAGTGGCGGGCATGGCGCCGGATGGGCTCAATCTGCTGGTCGGTGGTGGCAGTGAGAGCATCGCGCTGCCAGCCTTCCGGGATTTGCCTTATGATCCCAAGAAGTCCTTTCGCGCCATCATCCGCATCACGCGCCAACCGCTGCTGATTGTCGCGCGGCGCGGCGGGCGATTCGCTGATTTGCAGAGCGTGATTGAGGCTGCCAAGCGCGCACCTGGCGCCATTACGCATGCCTCCTCCGGCCAGGGGTCCATCTATCATGCTGTGTTTGTGTTGCTGTCGCGCGCGGCGAATATCGAATTGCTGCATGTGCCCTTCACCGGCGGCGCACCCAGTTTGCAGGCACTGATGGCGAATACGGTGGAATTGGCCGTGCTGGCGCCAGAAGAAATGGCGGGGCTTGCCAATGCTGGAGAAATCCGCGCACTCGCGGTGGCCTCAGCGGCGCGTATTCCGGGCTACGCCGATGTGCCCACACTCCGCGAATTGGGCTTTGATGTGGTGATTGAAAACATGAAGGGGCTGAATGCGCCCGCCGGTCTGCCGGATGAAATCTACACCAGTCTGCATGATCGCTTCCGCCAGGGCATGCAGGCGCCGGCCTGGAAAACCTTTCTGGACCGCACCGGCGCGATGGATGGCTATCTGGACGGGCCGGGCTTTCAGCGCGCCATGGATGATGTGCTGGATGCGTTGAAGGCAGCGCTGGCGCGTTAGGTCTGGCTCAGCGGCGGGATCACACTCCCCCCCGTCCTGCCTTCCAGCACCGCATCAAATAGTTTTTCCTGCTGCGGCAGGCAGATGTTATGCAAATCATAGCGTTCCAGCAGCGTCTGCCGTGCGGCTTTGCGGATTGGCACGTAGCGATCCGGATGGGCCAGTGCTTCCACCACGGTCTCAGCCAGCGCGGCGCCATCGAAGAATGGCACCAGCAACCCATTCACGCCATGTTCGATCACTTCCTGCACCGGTGTGGTGGCGGAGCCGATCACCAAGGCCCCACAGCCCATGGCTTCAATCATGGACCAAGACAGCACATAGGGGTACGTCAGATAGACATGTGCGCTAGCGATGCGAAACAGAGCGAGCAAGGCTGGGTGCGGCATGCGCCCGGTGAAATGCAGCCGGCTTAAATCGAGCTTATCGCCCAATTCTTCCAGCAGATGTTCCTTCCAGGAACGGCCATCCGAGGGCTTCGGGCCATAGCCGCGCGCTTCGCCGCCCACCAGCACCACCTGTGCCTTTGGCCTGCGCGCCAAAATTTCTGGCAAGGCACGCATGAAAACATCGAAGCCGCGATAGGGTTCCAAATTGCGGGAGACGAAGGAGATCACCTCATCCCCGCGCTTGATCACGATGCCATTGGGCAGTTTCAGGTGATGCGCGCCTTCTGGGCTGGCCACTGCGCTATTCACGCCTTCATGCACCACTGAAATTTTGCGCCGGAACACTTCAGGGTAGCGGCCGCGTTGGAAATGCGTAGGGCTCACGCCCCAATCCATCGCCTCAAGCGACGGAGTCTGGGGAAGGTTCATGAGCCGCGTGCGTGCCGCTTCATCCAATTCCACCTTATGCGCCGGGTTAAAGCCAACATCGCCCCCCTCAGTGGTGAAATGATATTCGCAATACTGCAACAGCTTCGCGCGTGGAAAAATATCGGGCAGGAACATGCCCTCTCCCCACCCCGGATGGCAGCAGATGATGTCGGGGCGGAAGCCTTTGCTCCGCAGGTCCATCAACGCCCGCGCCACATTCTGCGCGCGGCGAATAGCGGCTTCCATGGAGCGTAGATAGCGATGCGTCTTCTCCCCCGCCCCCTGCGGTTCCGGGTAGCGGATATGGGTGACTCCGGGCAGGGAGATATTCTCGCGCTCACCCAGGCCGATCACCCGCGCCCCCGGTCGCGCCGCGATAACTGGCGCCAGATGGCGGTATTGGCCGGGAAAATTCTGGTGAATAAAAAGCGCCTGAACCAAGTAATGGCATCCTGAAAAGGAAATAAGCCTGCATAAAATCGGCCATTTATGGGCTTGGCGCAATCGCCCCCTTGGCGCGGCGCCGCTCTGCGCCGAGAATGGCGCCTGAGCAAGGAGACCAAGCACATGACATTCGACTTTAAAGGCAAGAAGGTTCTGGTCGCGGGCGGCAGCCGCGGCATTGGGCGTTCAATTGCGCTAGGATTTGCCGCCGGCGGGGCCGCGGTTTCCATTTGCGCCCGCGGCGCCGCGGGGCTTGAAGCAACGCGGGCCGAAATCGCCGCCCATGACGTCACGGCCCATGCGCTGCCCACGGATTTGGGTAATCAGGCGCAAATTGAAGCCTGGGTCGCCGCTGCCGCTGCCGCCTTAGGGGGTGTGGATGTGCTGGTGAATAATGCCTCCGGCTTTGGCATGGCCGATACGGAAGAAGGCTGGCAGAAAAGCCTGGATGTGGATGTGATGGCGACGGTCCGCGCCTCCCGCGCCGCGCTGCCTTTTCTGCGTGCGGCCAAGGGGTGCATTGTGAATACAACCTCCATCTCCGGCCTTGGGCCTTCGGTGCGCACGCCGGCCTATGCGGCGGTGAAGGCGCTTGTCATCAATTACACGGCATCCCAGGCGGCGGGCCTCGCCAAGGATGGCATTCGCGTGAATGCGATTGCGCCTGGCTCGATCGAATTCCCGGGCGGCATGTGGGAAGAACGCAAAACCACGGACCCCACGCTTTACGGCCGCATCCTGGCCAGCATTCCCTTTGGCCGCTATGGCACACCGGAAGAAGTGGCCAATGCGGCGCTGTTCCTGGCATCGCCCTTGGCTGGCTGGATCACGGGGCAGACGCTGGTGGTGGATGGCGGCCAGACGCTCAGCTAAGGGCGCCTGATCATCGAATGAATTGATCGAATAATCCGAAATTATGTGTTGGACAGTTGGGTGGCCCTGTTTTAGTCATCCAGGAGAAGTACCTCAGGGGGGCTGTCCAAGCCCTTCGACAGGACCATATGCATTTCGTTTTCGGGGTGATTTTTGGCGTTGCCCCGCATCATAGCCAGTAGCGGAGAGAGAGATGGACGGAAATCAAAGCATGGGGAAATGCCCCGTGATGCATGGCAAGCCCACCGCGGCGCGCTTTTCCACACGGGCCAATAATGATTGGTGGCCCAATCAGTTGAACCTGCGCATCCTGAGCCAGCAATCCGCCAAATCCAACCCGATGGATGCTGGCTTCAGCTATGCCGAGGCGTTCAAGAAGCTCGACCTGCAAGCGCTGAAGAACGATATTTTTGCGCTGATGACCGTGTCTCAGCCCTGGTGGCCGGCGGATTACGGGCATTATGGGCCGTTCTTTGTGCGTATGGCCTGGCATGCCGCCGGCACCTATCGCACCGCTGATGGCCGTGGTGGTGCTTCCAATGGCGCGCATCGCTTCGCGCCAGAAAATTCCTGGCCGGATAACGGCAATCTGGACAAGGCGCGCCGCCTGCTGTGGCCGGTGAAGCAGAAATACGGCAACAAGATTTCCTGGGCCGATTTGTTCATCCTGGCCGGCAATTGCGCCATTGAATCCATGGGCCTGAAGCCCTTCGGCTTTGGCGGTGGGCGCGTGGATATTTGGGAGCCGGAGCAGGATATCTATTGGGGCACGGAAGAAACCTGGCTGGATGACAAGCGCTATACGGGCGACCGCATTCTGGAAAACCCGCTGGCCGCCGTGCAGATGGGCCTGATTTACGTCAATCCCGAAGGCCCGAATGGCAAGCCCGACCCGCTCGCCTCTGGCCGCGACATTCGTGAAACCTTCGCCCGGATGGCGATGAATGACGAAGAAACCGTGGCGCTGGTTGCCGGCGGCCATACCTTCGGCAAGTGCCATGGCGCCGGCCCCGCGAGCAATGTGGGCCCGGAACCCGAAGCCGCCCCGATGGAACAGATGGGCTTTGGCTGGAAGAACAGCTTCGGCACCGGCATGGGCGGGGATGCGATTACCAGCGGCATTGAAGGTGCTTGGACCACCAACCCGACCAAGTGGGACAATAATTATTTTGAGAACCTACTGAACCATGAATGGGTGCTGACCAAATCCCCCGCCGGCGCCAATCAATGGATTCCCGCCAATGGTGCGCTGGCTGATGCGGTGCCGGATGCGCATGACCCCACCAAGCGCCATGCGCCGATCATGACCACGGCCGATATGGCGATGAAGCTTGATCCGGCTTACGGGAAAATCTCTCGCAGCTTCCTGGAAAACCCGGATAAGTTCGCCGATGCCTTCGCGCGCGCTTGGTTCAAGCTGACGCATCGCGATATGGGGCCGAAGGTCCGCTACCTTGGTACGGATGTGCCGAAGGAAGAGCTGATTTGGCAGGACCCGGTGCCGGCGGTGACGCATAAGCTGGTGGATGCCAGCGATATTGCGGCGCTGAAGGCGCAAATCCTGGCGACAGGCTTGGCGGTTTCCGAACTGGTCGCAACCGCTTGGGCTTCCGCTTCCACCTATCGTGGTTCGGACCGTCGCGGTGGCGCCAATGGTGCGCGCATTCGCTTGGCCCCGCAGAAGGATTGGGAAGTCAATCAGCCGGGCCAGCTTGCGAAGGTGCTCGCGGCGCTGGAAGGCGTGCAGAAGGCCTTCAACGCCTCGGCCAAGGACGGCAAGCAGGTCTCGCTCGCGGATCTGATTGTGCTGGGTGGTTGCGCTGCCATTGAAGCCGCGGCCAAGGCTGCCGGTCATGCGGTGACGGTGCCCTTCACCCCGGGCCGCACGGATGCCAGCGCTGCGCAGACCGATGCGGAGAGCTTCTCGGTGCTCGAGCCGGAAGCCGATGGTTTCCGCAATTACCGTAAGCTTGCTTACAAGGTGAAGGCGGAAGAACAGCTGGTGGATAAGGCGCAGCTGCTGACGCTGACCGCGCCGGAAATGACCGTGCTGGTGGGCGGTATGCGCGCGCTGAACGCCAATGTGGGCCAGGCGCAGCATGGCGTCTTCACCAAGCGTCCGGGCCAGTTGACGAATGATTTCTTCGTCAATGTGCTGGATATGGCAACCGTTTGGAAGCCAGTGTCTGACTCGGCCGATATGTTTGAAGGCCGTGATCGCGCCAGCGGCAATGTGAAATGGACCGCAACGCGGGTGGACCTGGTGTTCGGTTCCAACAGCGAATTGCGTGCCCTTTCTGAAGTTTATGCCCAGGACGACAATCAGGCGAAATTCGTGAAGGATTTCGTTGCTGCCTGGAACAAGGTGATGATGCTGGACCGCTTCGACCTCGGCTGAGGTCGCGTTTCAGGGATTTTGAAAGGGGCGCCGGTCACAAGCCGGCGCCCTTTTTCATGCTTGACGCGTGCGGTGGGGCGCGAGAGACCCGCTCGGCCTCATGTTCTTTTCACGCTGCGGCGTTGAAGCGATTTCGAAGCAAGTGATTCCCCTTGGCTTCAACATGCTCCAATGCGATGAAGCAGCATCGACCTTTGGAGGATCTTACCATGGCGCGTTTCGATTTGGCCCTAAAGGGCGGCAGTTGTGTGATGCCCTGGGGGGTGGAGCGTGCCGATATCGGCATTCGTGCCGGGCGCATCGCTGCCATTGGGGATCTGACCCAGGCCGATGCGGCCGAGGTGGTGGATTGCAAGGGCCTGCATCTGCTGCCGGGCCTGATTGACCCGCATGTGCATTTGCGCGACCCGGGCGACCCCAAGGTGGAAACCATGGAAACTGGCACGCGGGCCGCAGTGCTGGGTGGCCTGGCGGCGGTGTTTGATATGCCCAATACCATGCCTTCCATCACCAATACCGAAAGGCTGGACGCCAAGCGCGAATACGTCGCCGGGCGCGCCTGGTGCGATATCGGGCTTTATGTTGGCGGCACCAAAACGAATATCGAAAGCCTCGCGGCTTTGGAACTGGAACCCAATGTCTGCGCGGTGAAGATTTTCGCGGGTTCTTCCACCGGAGATTTGCTGGTGGAAGATGATGAAAGCCTGGAAGCGGTGATGCGTTCTGGCCGTCGCGCCATTTGCTACCATTCGGAAGATGAATATCGCTTGCAGGCGCGCAAGCCCATGTTCACGCCGGGCATGCCGCATATCAACCACCAGGAATGGCGCGATGTGGAAACCGCGATGCTGGGGACGCGCCGGTTGATGGCCTTGGCGCGCAAGACCGGGCGGCGCGCTCATATCCTGCATGTCTCAACCGCTGAGGAATTGGCCTATCTCGCGGATTACCGGGATGTGGCGAGCTGCGAAGTGCTGCTGAACCATCTGACGCAAACCGATGAAGCCTATGGGCGCTTGGGTGGCTATGCGGTGATGAACCCGCCCATTCGCGATGCGCGGCATTTGGAAGCGGCATGGAAGGCCGTGGCGGATGGCACGGTGGATTGCGTGGGGTCTGACCACGCGCCGCATTCCCGCGCCGCCAAGGAACGCCCCTGGCCGGATACGGCGGCGGGGCTCACGGGCATTCAAACCATTGTGCCGCTGATGCTGGACCATGTCAGCGCAGGCCGGCTTTCGCTGTCCCGGCTTGCGGATTTGATGTGCGCTGGCCCCGCGCGGGTTTATGGCGTGCAGACCAAGGGGCGGCTCGCCGTTGGCATGGATGGCGATGTGACGGTGGTGGATATGAAGAAAACCCGCACCATCGAAGATAGCTGGATTGTTTCACCCTGTGGGTGGACGCCCTTTGCCGGGCATCGCTGTTCCGGCTGGCCGGTGATGACCGTGGTGCGCGGCCATATCGCGATGCGTGATGATGAAGTGCAAGGCAGCCCACAGGGCAAGCCCGTGGATTTCATTGATACAAGGCGCGCTTGATGCCTGATGCTGCTGCACAGGCGGCGGTGGAAGCGGCAATCACGTCTCGCCGTTCCATCCGCGCCTTTTTGCCTAAGCCCGTGCCGCAGGCGGAGGTGGCGCATTTGCTGGATGTCGCGGCGCGGGCGCCTTCGGGCAGTAATATTCAGCCCTGGAAGGTTTATGCACAAAGCGGCGCGGCGCTGAAGCGGCTATGCGATGCGTTGATGGCGGAACATGCGGCGGGCATCACGCCGGAATCGGAATACCAATATTATCCGCGCAAATTCTTCGAACCCTATCACAGCCGCCGCCGCAAGGTGGGCTGGGATCTTTACGGCCTGCTTGGCATTGGCAAGGGTGATGCTGAACGCATGCGCGCCCAGCATGGCCGCAACCTGATTTTCTTCGATGCGCCGGTGGGCTTGATTTTCACCATCCATCGCGATCTGGAACAGGGTTCCTGGCTGGATTACGGGATGTTTTTGCAGAATGTGATGGTGGCGGCGCGCGGCATGGGGCTTGATACCTGCCCGCAAGCGGCCTTCATGCCCTATCACCGCACCATCCAGACCATGCTGGAAATTCCGCCTGAGGAAATGCTCGTCTGCGGTATGGCGCTTGGCTATGCCGATCCTGCGGCGGTGGAAAATGGCCTGGTGACGGAACGCGCCCCGGCGCGTGACTTCGCGCGTTTCACGGGCTGGGACGAATAGCGGCTTTGGCGTTTCTCCGTTAGGCTCCTGCCGAACCGGAGGAAACACCATGGCCGAAAAGCTTTTCCCGACATCGCTGGTCGGTTCCTACCCTCAGCCCGAATGGCTGATTGATCGCGCCAAGCTTGCCGGGCGTTTCCCGCCGCGTGTGCGTGCGAAGGAACTTTGGCGTGTCGCGCCGGAATTTCTCGATCAGGCGCAGGATGATGCGACGCTGATCGCGATACGCGATCAGGAACGCGCCGGGCTTGATATCATCACCGATGGCGAAATGCGGCGCGAAAGCTATTCCAACCGCTTCGCCACCGCGCTGGATGGCGTGGATATGGAAAACCACGGCACCGCGCTGGACCGCAGCGGCCATCCCAACCCGGTGC
>JBEDHL010000214.1:0-10777 GCA_041174145.1 Pseudomonadota bacterium | reverse complement strand
AGTTTCACCCGCGCCGGGGCCGAAGCCCGCTTCCAGGCCGTTTTGGGCCGGCCTGGGTATGATGGCATTGGCACCTTGGAACTCCGCCTGAATGGCCAGGGCGCTGCGCTTGTCACGCGCGGCGCGCTATTGGCCGAAGGCGGCTATGAAGGAAGGGTCGAAGCCTCAGGCGCCTATTTATCGGCTTTCCTGCCCGGCCCCGCGCTACCCTTCCGCGTCACTGGGCGCCTGCGCGCGAGTGAAGACCGGATCGCTGCCCAGGATTTGAGCGTGGAATTTGATGGCGGCATTGGCCGCGCCGCTGCGTCACTTCAACTCTCGGCTGACCCCAGGCTTGAACTGGCGGTCAATATGAGCCGCCTTGACCTTGACGCCTTGACGAAAGCGCTGCTTGGCAATAACGCGACAGCGCTGCCTTTCACGCTTGATCTATCGGCGGAAACCGCGCGTTGGCAAAGGCAGGATTTGCGCCGTTTCAAGGCGGGTATTGCGCGCGCAGGGGCGCGATTGACGCTGACTGATGTCGCGGCGCTCTTCCCAGGTGAAGCGGAAATCGAAGCGCGCGGGGCGACGCTGGGCGATCGGCTGGAATTATCACTCAGCTTCGCCGGCCCCAATCTGCGCGATAGCCTGGGCGCTTTTGGCGTGGCGCTTGCCGTGCCGGACCCGGCACGGTTGCGCCGCTTTGAAGGCCGGGCGCGGTTGGTGCTGGAAGCCAATCAGATCGAAGCGCCTGAATTCTTGCTCATGCTTGATGGTCGGCGCCTTGCCGGTGCTGGCATTTTGCGCCTTGGTGCCAAGCCAGCGCTTGGGCTTGGTGTTTCCGCAGACCGGCTGGAACTTGATGGGCTGCTTTCCGAAAGCCTGACTTGGCCGGAAGTGACAGACGCCTTGAAAGGCTTTGACGCCAATCTGCGGCTAACAGCGGGCAGCGTTGAATGGCGCGGGTTGAACCTGGATGGCTTGACGCTGGAAGCGGCGCTGGAATCGGGCAGATTGTCTGTCCAAAGCCTGAATGCGCGGCTTGGGGGTGCCAGCTTTGCGGCTTCCGGCGGCATTGGTCTTGGCGCCCTGCCCAGCCTGCATGATGTTCAACTTGAAATCGCCGCACCCATGGCCAGTGCGCTACCGCCCATTCTGACCGAGGCGCTGGGCCTTTCTGCCGGCTTCGCGGCGTTACCTTTCACGCTCAATCTCAAAAGCAATGGCTTGCCTGAAGCCTTGTCGCTGAACGCCGATATCGGGCTTGAGGATTCACGGCTTTCAGCAGACGCCCTGCTGGATCTGACCAAGGCCCGTGGACAGGGCAGCGTGACCTTCCGCCACCCCAGCGCTGCGCGGCTTTTCGCGCTGGCTTTTGGACGCAGCGAACCTGTCTGGATGGGTGAGGGCTCGGCCTCCTTCATTGCGCGCATCGCTGCGGAAGGTGCTGACATCACGCTGCCCTTCTTCACCCTTGTGGCGGCGGATACGCGGCTTTCCGGCGAAGGGCGGCTGGAATTGGGCAGTGCCAGGCCAAAATTCGCCTGGCGCATTGCGGCGGAAAATCTTGCCCTGCCGCCACTGGATACTACAGATACTGAACCCTTGCCGCTTGCATTCTTGCCTGGGGTGGATGGCTCGCTCAGCCTTATGGCCACGCGCATTGCGCTGTTTGGCCTGCCGCCCGTTCAAAACGTTAATGCGGAACTGACCCTCGAAAATGGGTTGCTGCAACTTCAATCCTTCAACGCAGCCCTTGCCGGCGGGCGGATGGAAGGGCGCGGCCAAGTGGATACCAGTGTCAAACCGCCCCTGCTGGAAGGCAGCTTTGACATTACCAGCGCCACCCTCGCCCATCCGGTCTTTGATTTTCCCTTTGATCTTGCGGCCGGGCGCATTGATATGGCCGGGCGGCTCGCGGCATCGGGGCATTCTGTATCGGCGCTTATCGCCTCACTGCAAGGCGCGGGGCGTTTTCTGCTGGCGGATGGTGTTCTGGCGGGGTTTGCACTGCGGGATGCTTATGCCGGCGCAGGGCTGGCGGATGCAGCAGCCGCAGAAGCCGCGCTGCGCGGCGCCCTGCTGGGTGGTGCGACCGCCGTGGAAAGGCTTGAAGGTGGCTGGCAAGTGACATCTGGTCGTCTTGACCTGCTGGAAATGCGCCTGGCCGGCGAAGCGGGCGTTTCGGCCCGCATGACAGGTTTTGTGGATTTGCCGCGCCAGGCTTTGGATATTGCCGTGACATTACGCCCACCAGTGGCTGATGCGCCGGATATTGGTCTCAGATTTTCCGGCCCCGCCGCTGCGCCGCAACGGCTACCTGATATCGCGCCATGGGCCCGCTGGCGCGCGGGGCAACGATAAAAGCATCAGGCAGCGCCAGAAAGCTCCGCCAATGGCCAGCGCGGGCGCGGATTATGCGAAAGCTGATCAACCAAACCATACCGCAAGCGTTCAGCACCCGCCCAAGCAACCATCACGGCATTATCCGTGCAATAACGCAGCGGTGGCGCCAGCATGGGCAAACCCCTGGCCGTTGCAACATTGCCAAGCGCGGTACGCACCGCACCATTGGCTGCCACGCCCCCGGCCACCACCAATGCCGTGACGCCCGGCGCCATATCCAAGGCATGACTGGCGCGATCAGCAAGCACCGCGGCAACGGCAGCCTGGAAAGATGCGGCGATATCTTGCGGGCGCGCCTGCCCAAGCGCCACAGCCCGTGCCACCGCGGTCTTGAGACCCGAGAAAGAAAAATCACACCCGGCACGGCCCATCAGCGGGCGCGGCAAAGGGACAAGCGCGGGATCACCCGTGGCCGCCAGGCGTTCCAGATGCGGCCCGCCAGGCCAAGGCAGGCCAAGCAACTTCGCAGCCTTATCGAAGGCTTCACCCACCGCATCATCCAGCGTGCTGCCAAGCCGATGATAGCGCCCAAGCCCTTCCACCAGCACACATTGGCAATGCCCGCCCGACAGCAGCAAAAGCAGATAGGGGAAGGCAGGTGGTGCGCCCGGCATCAATCCGGGCAAGCGCACTGTCAGCGCATGCGCTTCCAGATGATTGATGGCAAGGAAGGGCAGTCCATGCGCCAGCGCCACTCCCTTGGCAAAGGAAGCGCCCACAATCAGCCCACCAATCAAGCCAGGGCCGGCAGTGGCGGCAACGGCATAAAGCGCGCCAGGGTTGATGCCGGATTTCTGCAATACGTCGGCCACCAAGCCCGGCAAATGTTGCAAATGCGCCCGGGCGGCAATTTCCGGCACCACGCCACCAAAGGCTGCATGTTCTGCCTGCTGGCTGAAAACCGCCTCAGCCAAGATCGTGCCATCAGCGCGCAGCACCGCCGCCGCGGTTTCATCGCAGCTACTTTCGATACCAAGAATGCAGGCGTCGGGTTTCATGGAGGTTCACTACCATGACCCGACGCTATTTCGAAACGGCGCAACTGCCCGCCGCACTGTGATCCTAGGCCGCCGGGGCGCCCTCGATCAGCAGGCAAGCGTTTTGGCGCGCCGGGATGAAGTGTCAGCCAAGCCCGGCTGCCAGTTGTTCATTCACTTCAATCAGGAAGGGGAGATCGGGCTTTTCAGCCTCCATCTCACGCAACACCGCACGCCCCACACTCAAAATCGAAAGCTTGGTGGCTTGTGGTAATTGATTGGCCGGATGACGCAAGGAAGCTTCAAGCGCAATCCAGAGCCGGCGATTATCGGCAATCGCCCTTGCGCGCAGGATACCTTCCTGTTCCAGCGCTGCCTTGAGCGCCCCGGTAACGCGGCGAAACACATCCGCTTCCTGTTCGCGCGGATCCATCGCCATGCGGGTGGCCTGATAGGCACGGCGGGCATGCAGCATATTCATGCCACATCCTCCGTCAGCGCAACCGAAGCGACAGGGCTTAACCCCAATACCACTTCTTCATGGCGCATCACGCGGCGGGCCAATTTCAAGGCCTGGTAGCATTGATCCGCTTCCGCCGATTTCAGCGCGCGGTCAAGCATTTCGCGCGCCATATCCGAAGTGGTGGCCTCACGAAATTCGCCAATCAATTGCCGGGCAAGTTCAAGGCCGGTCTTTCTTTCATCATGATCACCAATATAAGCGGTTTGCAGCGCGAAATAGATACGCCTGGCCGGCGTATCCGCCATATCCGGCGTCATCAGCTGCTTGCCGAAAAGGAAACGTGCCCTTGCGGTCAATTCAATGCGGGCGCGATTACGAAATCTGATCGGTGCACCATTGACGATCATCATGTCGCCTTGGCGCAATTCTAGAACGAGCGTCGACATTTTTGTCTCCGTTCAAGGAAGGCGGCCCCGTCTGGGACGAGGCCGCCACCTTGTATTAGCGGAACAGGCTCAGCAGCATCTGCGGAGACTGGTTTGAGATGGAAAGCGCCTGGGTACCAAGCTGCTGGCGGATTTGCAGCGCCTGCAACTTAGCACTTTCCTTGGCGAGATCGGCGTCAATCAAGGCGCCCAACCCGCCTTCCAGCGCATCGACCTTGTCTTTGTTATATTTGACCTGACCATCGATATAGTTGCTGTCCGACCCAAATTGATTCATTGCATCGGCAATGGCCGATTCGATCGTCTTGAAGTCTCCGCCGGATACCAACGCGGCCTGCGCCAGGGTTGCCGTGGTCGGCGCAGCCGCCACCACCAACGTGCCGGCACCGTCAATGGCGGTCACCGTGAAAGTAGAACCCGACTCGTTACGGGTAGTCACGATATCGCCCCCGCCGGCCGCTGTGTCTGTATCAAGCAGCGTACGGCTGTTATAAGTGGCATCAGAAATGAAGTTTTGGATTTGTGTGCGCAATTGCGTGTATTGCGCTTCATACTGACCACGCTGTTCGTCATTCAGCGTACCATCCGCCAGACGGGTCAGCGTTTCACGAACCTTCACCATGGTTTCGGAAACCTTGCCGAGTGCCGCGAAAGTGGTTTCCAGCACGCCCTTGGTGCCGCCCAGCTGTTCATTGGCAGCCGTCAGGCCCGCCACATCGCCGCGCACCGATTGGGCCACCGCGAAAGCACCACCATCATCCTTGGCATCAGCCACACGGACACCGGTTGAAACGCGCTTTTGAACGATTGAAAGCGCATCGGTCGTACGGTTCAGCGACTGCAGCGCAACAATAGCACCATGGTTCGTCACAACTGAATTCATAGCCATTGGGGTATTCCCCTTCCAAATCATGACCTGCGCCCCGTTGAAGGTGACGGAAGGTCTGGTTGCATCCGCTTCTTGCGAATAACGGGATCATGGAAGATGAAATTGAAGGCTTTCTGAAAAATCAGATGAATCGCCAAAAAATTTTTCCATTAGTGATTTAATTTTTCTATGAATCGCAAAATTCTTGTTCTTCACTCCATTCACATGGCCATCGCCACAATGCCGATAAGAAAAAATTTGTGAAGCACTCATATTTCTCGCTCATGGGTTTAGTCAGATGAGCCGTTATTCACCCCATGGCTCAGAAAAGATTGAAATATTAGTTACTGAAATTGCGCCCAAAAAATTAAAAGCGCCGGAAGCGCTTCTCGTAGGCTGTCGCTATGGATATGATGAGCTTTAAATTGCCGCTAAATTGCCTGGGCACGCGCTTGGTGGGCCCCACCGCTGGTCCGGCAGGGAAAGTAGCGCCTGTTATGCCAGGAAGCGCGTAAGGCTCAATTGCTGAGCGATTGAAATCGCCCGATAAGAAGCTTCTAGTTGTGTTTGGGTGGCTTGAAGTGTCGTGATGGTCTTCGCCATATCCACTTCTTCAAGGTTGCTGAGTTGGCCACTCAGGCTGGTTGTCACGCTCTCATGCAGGGTATTCAAACTCTCCAACCTGGCTTCAGTCACGCCAAGCGCACCACGTTCCAGCGCAAGGGCATTGACGCTTGATTTCAAGCCTTGCTGAATGCCCGCAATCAGAGAGGCATAGCCTTCGCCCATGGCCGCTTTTTCAGGCGTCAACCCCGCGATGCTGGCCAAGCCGCGCAGCAAATCCCTTGCCCAGGAACCCGTTGTGTCACCGCTACTGATCACCGCCGCATTACGATTGGCAAAAACGCCATAGGCGATGCGTTCATCATTATTGCCAAGCAGATTACGCCTTCCTTCGGCACTTCCATCCCCGGTTGAAAGAAAGACGGAAAAGGGCGAGGTATCCGCCGCGTTGGATTCCGCAATAGCCTTGGTCGCGGTCAGTATCCCTGCGGTGTTACCCCCATCCAGCTTGGCAATTTCAGCCCTGATTTTCGCCCCCATCCCCGTATCAGCAATATTCAGGGGATCAGGAATGGGCGGATTATGGGTATCCGAACCACCAAACAAATACTCACCGCTGAATTTTTCATTCAGAAGGCCAGCTACCTCAACCATATCGGCTTTTGCCTGCTGAGCTTGAATTTGGATTGCTTCCGCCTTGCTGACACCCATTAAATTCGCGACATTGGCCTGGTGCCGTTCCGCAATGGCCGCAAGGCGATCCATGACCGTTTGGGTAATGCGTATTTTCCCCAGCGCCTGATCAATACTCGTTTTATAGGCTTCGCGCCGGCCAATTTCGGCACGCAGATCAATTGCTTTGGGTGCATCAGTATCAATGGCCGCATAGGTATTACCTTTCCGGCCGGTCGAAATCTGTTCGCCGAGCTGCGCAAGCCGCTCACGAAGCAGGATGGCATTCAGATCAATGCGCCCTGTAAGGTTGATGCTTGTCATGGTTTATCGTACCGCACTCACAAGGGTATCCCACATGCTTTGCGCGGTGCTGATCACGCGCGCATTGGCTGCATAGGCGTTTTGCAATTGGATCAGCGAAGCCATTTCACTATCGATATCGACGCGGGATTGGCGCGTGAACCGTGCTTCCAACCCTTCACTGAATTGCTTCGCTGTTGCAAGCACCCGGCCTGCCGCCGCGCTATCGGCCGTGTGTGAAGATGTTATCAAGGCGGCGTAATCTTCAATGGTGCGCGGCGCCCCGAAGGGGCTTGAAAGCGATCCATCGGGACCAAGGCCGGTCATGGTGAAGCCACCCCAGCTAATGCCTGCCGATGTAGTTTCGCCGAAACTATGGTCCAGAATACGATCAATCAGATCGGTAAAACCGGCAGGTCCACCAGGGGGGTTCGGGGTGAAGCCCCCCGGACCCGGAATGGTTTCTGTCCCATCGCGCAGCAACCGAACCTCGGAACGCACCGCGGCGTTGATCTGAATACCGGCTGCAAAGCCGATCTGCGTGCTGCCAGCATAGGGCAGATCAGGATCAGGCACCCCGCCAGTAGAATCGGTAAAAAGCTTCAGACCTTCCTGCTTGAAGCGATGGGCGATTTCCACGGCACCAATATCAAGTTCAGCCTGATATCGGGGCAGCGTTTGATCGCGCAGCACCAGATATTCTCCCAACCGCCCGCCGGTGATCTGGCGCGTCACATCTACGCCGTTCATGATGATTGGCGGAATGCCTCCACCTGATCCATAATAGGATTGTGCTGAAAGGGCGGTCGCCTCCAGCGCGAAAGCATCACTATTTTCTGATAGCGGAATGACAGCACCACCCGCGCCGAGCAGCAAGAGCCCACCATCCGGTTGGCGTATTGGCTTGACGCCAATGGCTTCACTCAACCGCGCCAGGGCCAAATCGCGCTTATCTTCCATATCAGCGGTGGATTGGCCAGCACTGCAACGCTCCATGATACCACGTACAAGACCGGCCAATTCGCGCAATGACTGGTTGATTGTCTTGATTTCCTCAATCGCGCCATCATGGGCCGCCTGGCGTGCCTCCAACACCACACGCGACAGATCATTGAAGCGGCTCACCATATTCTGGGCGGCATTCAACACCACCGCCTGCTGCTTGACGACAAGCGATGGATCAAAGCGCAGTTCGATGAAGCCATTCCGCAGCTTGGCAACCAAATCACCCAAAGCTTCGCCCTTTGCAGGGTCGCCATGCGCTTCATTGATCAGTGAAAGGGTGGAATCGCGCAATTCCGCGGCGGCGGCTTCAGATCGCCGCTTATTCATTTCATTGACCAGTGCCGTATCTACATCGCGTGAAAGGCCCAGGCTGCGAATACCTGTGCCCTTCCCATCAACAGCAACTGCCTCGGTCGCAATACGCTTGCGCGTATAGCCTTCCGTATCGACATTGGCCGTATTATCCGCCGCATTCGCCAGGGCACGCTGCGTATGCAGCAATCCCGATCGCGCAATCAATAAGGCGGTATCAAGGCTCATGATGATGCACCAAGGGCGCTAACGCAAAGTGCATCAACGGCGCATATTCAGTGTTTCCTGCAGCAAATCATCAACGGCTGACACAATTTTTGTATTGGCCGAATAGGCGCGCTGGGCCAGGATAAGCTTGGAAAATTCGGTGGCGATATCAACATTGGATCGCTCCACCGCACTCACGGAAAGCAAACCAGCGCCATCTTCACCTGCTTCCACTATCCGCGCCTCACCACTATCAACGGTGCGCAAAAAGGCTTGGCCATCCAAATGCTGCAACCGGTCCGCGTCCTTGAAGACCGTGATCGGCACGCGCGCCACGACGCGGGACTGGCCATTATCGTAATTGATCCGCACATCGCCGTTCTTTTGGGTGGTAACTGACGAAAAGGCACCGATCGGAATGCCATCCTGTTCAAAGCTGTTCACACTCAAACCGCTTGCGCCGCTGGAAGCGAATTGCGTGAGCCCCCCTGCGGCACCAAAAACACCAAGGTTCAGCAGCATGGTTTGCGGACCCTGACCAAAATTGGCGGCAAAAGTGATGCCGGCCGGATTACCGGTTGCCGCAGCGCTTCCCGCAAGGGTACCAGTGGCGTTCAGAAAGTTAGCCAAAGTACCATCGGCCTGGTCAAGAGCAGCGTCCGTCGCATCCTGGCCGAATTGGATATCAATACTGCCGAGACTTGTCGGCGTTCCATCCGCCGCCGCAATGGAAAGTGTCCAGGTATTGTCGGTGGTCGAAGCAGAGGGCGCGAAGGTCAGGGTCAGGGCACGGGAACGACCAAGGGTATCAATAACCTGAATAGAGGTACTTTGGTTTGTTGTGCCACCAGCAGAGAGGTTCCCAGAAAAGGCGAGTTCCTGGGTTGGGGTGGGCGTGAAGACATCTTCCTGGATGCGGATGGGTGAAAGCTGCGTCTTGTCCACCATGCCATCCGTCACAGGCCAGCCTTGCAACACATAGCCCGATCCATTCACCATATAGCCTTCACTATTCCGGCTAAAATCACCCGCGCGTGTGTAGAATTGCCTTGCATCAAAACGGGAAGAACCATCCAAATTCTTGCCAATGGGCAAACCCGCGGTAAAAAAGCCCTGCCCCGAAATCCCAAGGGCCAACGGATTTTCCACCTGCTCAATGGTCCCCTGCACCTGATTGGTGAAATCTGGCCGTGCCAGCACGGTGCCGGGCCGATGCACATCGGAACTGCTTTCGGAAATATAAGATACGAAGTTGGTATCCGTCCGCTTGAAGCCAACGGTTTGTGAATTCGCCACATTGTCAGAAATATGCCCAAGCGCCCGTGATTGCGCATTCATGCCGCTCAGCGCGGTATTCATCGAACTGTAAAGCGACATGGCGTCGTCTCCTGCCAAAGGTTTCCTGCCGCCCGCGCAAGTGTCGTGCCACCCAAAATCGGGGTTTCGGGCGGCAAAATAAGGAAAATTCCCCCGCATCCAGGGCAAGTCTTGCGCTTTGCGCGGCAATTCCTGCCGGTTCATGGACGCAAAGCCTTGGCCTGGCCTTTGCTCACGGTTCAATCGGAATAAGCCATTTTGGAATCCTAATGCTGGAAATGCCTGCAACACTGCCGCCAAAGCCTGCCGCCGGCCCCGCGCCCGGGGCAGCGCCCATGCAGGCGGGAAATGAATCAACTGATTTCCGCGCCCAGCTGCGCGAAGCGCTTGAAACCCCCGGCGCTGCGCCTGCCCTGCATGAAAGCAGTGACGCCAGCATGCACAAATCCTCCGATCAAACGCCCACCGCCGATGAGGCTGTCATGGCGGCAGAGGCGAAATCCGGCGAAGCTTTGGCAAACCCAGCCATGGGCCTGGGCAATTCTGAAAAGGCCGATTCCGGCGCTCTGCCCATCTGGAACGGCATTAACTTTGCGCCTTCCCCTGAAGCCAAGCAGGAAGCCGCCGGCATCACCCTACAAAATGCATCAATGCTCGCGCCCGAAGCGGCAGTGGTTTTGGCAGGCGCAGGGAGCGGGCCTTCCCTGACGGTACTGCAAACGACAGCGTCGTCAGGTGGTTTGGCTCCGGCTGATAGCGTTATCGCCACGGGCACTACCATACAGAATATGCCGGGCAGTGGCTTGCAGGGTGAAACCCCACCCACAACGCCAGTGCCAGGCCAGCAGGCCGCAGCGCCATTTGGAGTAGCCACAACCCAAAATACGCAGTTGCAGCAAGGCAAGATCGTCACGCAGGAAAGTACCGGCAACGGCCCGGCCCTGACGCCTCGCCAAACGTCAGCTAGTGGCGCACAGGGGGAAACCCCGCCCATAGCACCCGTGCCGGACCAGCAAGCCGCCGTGCCATTTGGGGTGCCAGCGACGCAACTTGCGCAAATACAGCAAGGCAAGATCGTCACTCAGGAAGCTGATGCAGCGGCTATCGCGGCAAATGCTGCCGCGCAGCAAATGGCGGCGCCTGCCATTCAGAATGGGCCCGCCAATAATATCCTTGCGCGTAAAATTTCGGTGCCGCAGGTTGATGGCAGTGCCGAAACAGCCAAAGCAAGCGCGGCCGCCGCATTGCTTGAACG
>JBEDHL010000213.1:0-11762 GCA_041174145.1 Pseudomonadota bacterium | reverse complement strand
CCGATCCGCCCTCAGGCGCCGGCGCGCGCCTCCGCGCGCTTGGCTGCGCTGCATCAGCAGCGGCGCCCATTCGGGCGCTCATCCGCCTGCGGCGGCCGCAAGAGGCCCAATCTTTTGCGGAAACCGCTTCCCGCATCAGGGCCGCCAGGTGCGGTGATAGGGGTGGCCCGTCCGGATGGCCTGCACCCGATAAAGTTGTTCGGCCAGCATCCCGCGCACCAGAAAATGCGGCCAGGTAAGCGGGCCGAGGGATAGCCGGTATTCCGCGCGCGCCTGCACGGCTGGGTCCAGCCCCTCGGCACCGCCAATTAGGAAACACACGCTGCGCCCGGCTTCATCCCAGCGGGTCAGCAGCGCGGCCAGGGCTTCGGTGTCGGGCATGGCGCCGCCCAGGTCCAAGGCCACGGGCAGGGCCGCGGATGGCAGGGCAGCCAGCATCGCCTCTCCTTCGCGCCGGCGGATTTCGGCCGCGCTGCCGCGCGCTTCGGGAATTTCCACAAGCTCCGGCGCCGGGCGCAGCCGCGCCGCGTAATGGGCATAAAGCGCGGCTTCCGGCCCGGGCTTGATGCGCCCGATGGCGATGATCCTAACCGCGCGCGGCGTCGGAAGGCTCCGTCATGCTTGGGCTTTCCGGGCCCCACATGCGCTCCAGGCGATAGAGTTCGCGCGCATCCGGGCGGAATAGATGGATCACCAGATCCCCCGCATCAATCAGCACCCAATCGGGGGAGGCCTGGATGGAATCACGCTTCAAATGCAGCCCAGCCTTGCCCAAAGCCTCATCTAAATGGGATGCCATGGCTTGTAATTGGCGCTCTACCTGGCCGGTCGCGATGATCAGACGGTCCGTGTAATCGGCGCGGCCGGTCACATCCAGCACCAGAATGTTTTCGGCCTTGTCATCTTCCAGGCTTTTGCGCGCGGCTTCGACCAGAATTTCCAGGCGGTCGAGCGGCATTTTTTCGCGGCGCTTGCTGCGCGCGCGGTTGATGCGCGGCGTGGTGGGCTTCTCTTCGCCATTGGCCTTGGCGGCGGCGGTTTTCGCCTTAGGGGCCGCCTTTGTGGCTTTGGTGGCGGCGGGCTTCGGCGCCGCTTTGACGGCGGCGCGCTTTGGCGCGGCCTTGGCCGCGGCAGCCTTAGGCGCAGCTTTGGCTTTGGGCGCAGCTTTCGCCTTGGGCGCGGCGGCGGCTTTCGGCTTGGCGCTTGCTTTAAGTTCAGGCGTAGCCTTGACCTTAGGTGCAGCCTTGGCCTTCGGCGCAGCCTTGGCTTCGGGCGCCGCCTTGGCCTTCGGCGCAGCCTTGGCTTTTGCTGCAACAGCGGGCTTGGGCGCGGCGGTGGCGCGGCGCTTTGGGCTTTCTTCAGCCGGGGTGGGTTTGCGGGCTATGGCCGCCTCCTCTCTCGATACGTCACGGGTGCAGCGCTGCCGCCCTTATCGCGGTGGCGGAAACGGCGTGTTCCCGGGCGGAAACGAAACACCACTTGGCCCGCCTCGTAGCCCGCTTCGCCCCGGCAAGCAACGCGCCGGGGCGGCAGCGCTGGCGGCGCAGCACGGAAGCGGCCGCGCCATGCAGCGCCTGACGCGTCCAACCCGGGCGGGGCAGGACGGCGAGTGGGGTGGAAGCTGCGATGCGTCGCCATGATTTCCAGCGAGGTAGCTGAACCAGATTATCCGCGCCAATCAAAAACACGAAAGCAGCGCGGGGGAAGCGGCGGCGGAGCTTGGCCAGCGTATCGGCGGTAAAGCGCGTGCCCAAAACCCTTTCGATATCGGTCGCCATCACGCGCCTGCCATCGGCAAGCCGCCTTGCCCCCGCCAGCCGCGCAGGCAGCGGCGCCATGCCCGCGCGGGGCTTCAACGGATTGCCGGGCGAGACCATGAGCCAGACCTGGTCCAGCCCCAGCGCCCGCATGGATTGCCGCGCCACATGGATATGCCCGGCATGGGCCGGGTTGAAGGACCCGCCCAAAAGGCCAATGCGGCGGCGGCGGCCATCGCCAAAGCGGGCTGGGATCATGGGGGGAGCATAAACCGCTCAGGCGCCAAGGTGAATTGGCCTGCCATGGCGCACCAGCCGGTTACTTGTACACAAAGGCAGCGTCGTTCAGGTCTATTTTGGGGAATTCATCTTTTTCCGCCCAATAATCCTGATTATGCATCCATTCGGGCTTGTCCCCGCGTTGCGGCAGCAGATGCATACCGCGCATCAGATAGCCCGGATTGAAATTTTCCGGATCGATCCAGGGCAGGATGGGCATATCTCGGTCTTCTTCGCGCAGCGCCACTTCGACCTGCGTCTTGCCTGCGGCATCCATGTGCTTCAGCAATTTGCAGACAAAATCGCCCACCAAATCAGCGCGCAGCGTCCAGGAAGCGCGGAAATAGCCAAAGACCCAAACCATATTGGGAATGCCGGTGAACATCATGCCGCGATAGGTCACGGTTTCATGGAAATCGAGCGGCTCGCCATCAATTTCAAACGCGATATCACCCAGCACATTCAGGTTGAAGCCGGTGGCGGCGACAATGATATCCGCTTCAATTTCCTGACCGGATTTGGTCACGACACCCTTTTCTGAGAATCTCTCGATCTCATCCGTCACCACGCTGGCCTTGCCGCTGGCGATGCCGTGGAACAGATCACCATTCGGCACAAAGGCCATGCGTTGCCGCCAGGGGCGATATCTGGGGGTGAAATGGGTGGCGATATCGTAATCCGGGCCGACAATGTTGCGGATACCCTCCAGCAGCGCTTCCTTGACCTTTTCCGGCTGCGTGAAGGTCTGTCTTGCGAATTTGGCTTGCTCGAACAGGATTTTGCGGCGCGTGATTTCGTGAATCCAATCCTCTGAAATGCCGAGCTCGCGCAATTCCTCGGCGATTTCAATCGCGTTACGGCCCACGCGGAAATAGGTGGGCGAACGCTGCAACATCACAACATGCGCGGCTTTGGCGGCCATGGCGGGAATGATGGTGGCAGCACTTGCGCCTGAGCCAATCACCAGAACGCGCTTGTCAGCGTAGTCCAGCCCTTCGGGCCATTCTTCGCTATGCACCAGCCGGCCCTGATAGGCCGCCATATTCGGCCATTCCGGCATATAGCCTTGACCATGGCGGTAATAGCCCTGGCACATATACAAAAACTTGCCGGTGAAGCGGCGGGGAAGGCCAGTGGTCTTGTCCAGGACTTCCAATGTCCAAAACTTCGTCTGGCTATCCCAGCTTGCGTGGCTGATATGGTGACGATAGCGGATATGCCGCGCCAAATCATTTTCGGCAATGACTTCGCCCATATAGCGCAGGATTTCCTCGGCGGTGGCGATGGGCGCGCCGCGCCAGGGCTTGAAGCGATAGCCGAAGGTATGCAGGTCGCTATCCGAACGGATGCCGGGATATTTATGCGTCCACCAGGTGCCGCCGAAAGTCTCCTCATTCTCCAGCACGACAAAGCGCTTGTCGGGGCATTGGGTGGTGAGGTGATAGGCCGCGCCAATGCCGGAAATGCCGGCGCCCACAATCAGCACATCGAAATATTCGACGGAAATTGGTTGGCTTTGGCTGTGCAGCGTGGCGGTATCGGGCATGGTGTCAGTCTTTCCTGGCGCGGGCTTTATGCTAGCAGGCGGCGCGGCTTCAGCGAAGCACCCGCACTACCGGAAACGCACCGCCACTTCCTGCGCCTCACCCAGCCCCTCATAACGCGCTGTCCAGGCCTGCCCCGCCACCACGGGCTGGGGCGGCGAAAAGGAACCAAGCGAGACCACATCCCCCGCGCGCAAGGGCCGCCCATCCCGGGCCAGATCGCGCGCAATCCAGGCCAGCGCATTCAAGGGATGGCCCAGAATGGCCGCACCCGGCGCGCGTGAAACCTCCCGCCCATCCTGATGCAGCGAGACACTCATGCGCCCGAGCGCCGCGATAAAATCAGCGCTGGGTGTGACGGCAATCGGCTTGCCCACCACGCCAAGCCGCGCGCCGACATTGATGGCAAGCAGATCGCCAAGGCTTGGGCGATAATCGGGCGCATAGACAAGATCGGGCAATTCAATGAAGGGGATCACCTGATCCACATGGCGGATCAGCGCGGCATGGTCATTCAGCGCTGTTTCCACTCCGCCCATGCCGATGCGCAACAGCATATCCGCTTCCAAGACCGGCAAGGCGGCGAAACGCGCTTCGATCTCGGCGCCCGACGTCGCGCGCAAGGTGGCGTGGAAAATCGCGCCGCGGATCGGGTGATCAATCCCGAAGCGCTGCTGGATGGCGGGGTTGGTCAGGCCCAGCTTGAAACCGACAACATCGCCGAGTGGCTGGGCGAAAATCGCCACCAGCTTTTCCTGCACACAGCGCCCATCGGCGGGCGAGAGCGATGCAAAAGGCGTCGGCGATTGGCGTTGCAGAATCTGCCCGGCAAAGCGCGCAATCGCCGCATTATCCGGGCAGGCGGCTTCAGCATCCGGCATGAAGGCCAAGCCCATCAGCAGCGCCGCGCTTAGGCGCCGCAGCATCACGGCCTGATCTGCCCCGTGCCGAAAATCTTGTAGCGATAGGTGCAAAGTTGTTCGAGCCCCACAGGGCCGCGCGCATGGAGCCTTCCTGTCGCGATGCCGATTTCCGCGCCGAAGCCGAATTCCCCGCCATCGCAGAATTGCGTGGATGCATTCCAAAGCCCGACAGCGGAGGCAATGCCATCCAGAAATTGCTGCGCGGCAGCGGCATCTTCAGTGATGATCGCTTCCGTATGCTCACTGCCGAAGCGGCGGATATGGGCCAGCGCTTCGTCAACACCGGCAACAACCCTCACGGAAAGGATCGCATCCAGCCATTCGGTGGCGTAATCCTCATCCGTGGCGGCGGTCAGGCCCGGCACAATGGCGCGCGCCACTTCGTCAGCACGAAAATCGCAGCCAAGCGCGCGCAAATCCGCAATCAGTTGCGGCAAAAGCGCCGGCGCGATTTCAGCATCAATCAGCAAGGTTTCGGTGGCGCCACATACGCCGGTGCGGCGCATCTTGGCATTGGCCAGCACCGCACGCGCCATGGCGTGATCCGCCCCGGCATGGATATAGGTGTGGCAAAGCCCTTCCGCATGGGCCAGCACCGGAACGCGCGCTTCTTCCAAGACGCGCGTCACCAAGCCCTTGCCGCCGCGCGGCACAATCAGGTCAATCAGGCCCGAAGCGCGCAGCATGGCGCCGACAAAGGCGCGATCCGCACTGGGCGCCACCTGCACCGCCGCTTCTGGCAAGCCGGCCATGCGGAGGCCTTCCGCCATGCAAGCATGAATGGCCGCGGCGCTGCGCGTGCTTTCAGAACCGCCGCGCAGAATCACCGCATTGCCGGATTTCAGGCAAAGTGCTGCGGCATCGGCGGTGACATTGGGCCGGCTTTCGAAAATCATGCCAATCACGCCCAAGGGTTGCGCCACGCGCTGCAAGCGCAGCCCATTCGGGCGCTTCCATTCGCTCAGCACGCGGCCCACCGGATCAGGCAGCGCCGCCACTTCCTCCAGGCCCTTGGCCATGGCTTCAACGCGCGCAGTGTTCAGCAGCAGCCGGTCCCGAAAGGCCGGCGAAAGCCCAGGTGCGGCCGCAATATCTTCAGCATTGGCGGCGATGATCCCGCCCGCATGCTCCCGCAAGGCTGCCGCCGCCAGCATCAGCGCCTGATCCTTGATGGCTGTTGGTGCCGCGGCCAAAGCAGTTGTCGCGGCACGCGCGGCGCGCGCGGCTTGTTCCAAGGCCTGGACGGGATCGGGGGGCATGGCGTTCACGGGCAGAAGATCCTTTCAGGCCAACCATAAACCCAATCGGCCCCGAGCGGCTATTCGATCTTGATGCCGCTTTCGCGAATGATGGGTTCCCATTTGGTACGCTCCGCCGCCCAGGCAGCGCCGAATTCCGCAGGGGTGGAGGGCATGGCCTCCAGCCCATTGCGGTTCAGGATGCCAATCACTTCGCGATCTTCCAGCGCGATCCGCATGGCCTGGGCCAAGCGTTCCACAGCGGGTTCCGGCGTCCCGCGCGGGGCCACCACCGCATACCAGGATGGCACGTTGAAGCCGGGCAGGCCGGTTTCCGCGACCGTTGGGATATTGGGCAGCAGGCGGGAACGTTGCAGCGTTGGCACCGCAAGGCCCCGCAGCTTGGCGCTTTCAATATGCCCCATGACGGAAGGCGAGGTCGGGAAGCCGAAATCCAACCGGCCCGAAATCAAATCCGTCGCGACCAGATTGCCGCCGCGATAGGAGACCTCGATCGTTTCAATCCCGGCCATTTTGGCGAAGAGCAAGCCGGCCAATTGGGGGGCGCTGCCAATGCCGCTATGGCCCCAGGAAAGCTGGCCGGGGCGCGCGCGGGCCGCCGCGATGATCTCGGCAGCGCTGCGCCAGGGCCGATCCGCCGGTACGGTCAGGATATTGAACAGGTCAACGGCAATGGAAACCGGCACCAGATCCCGCGCCGGGTCTATCGGCAGGCGCATCACCATGGGGCTGATGACCAGCGCGCCCAGGGTTGCCAGCAGGATGGTATAGCCATCGGCCGGGCTGCGGGCGACGATTTCAGTGGCAAGGTTGCTGCCCGCGCCGGGGCGGTTTTCCACAATCACCGGCTGGCCGAGCACTTCCGACATTTTGGGCGCGAAGGCACGGGCCGAGATATCGGTGGCGCCGCCAGGGGTGAAGCCCACCACCAGGCGGATCGGCCGGTTTGGAAAGGGTGCCTGCGCCAGAGCAGGCGCGGCAAGCAGGGGGCTGGCCGCGATCAAAGCACGGCGCGTTATGATTTCTCTCGGCATGGCAGGCCCTTTATCAGGCTTGCAGGCGGATTGCAGCCCCCACCCCCTCTTTTCGCCTGTTCCTGAGGGCGCTAGTGAAATAGCCATGGAGGCAAGCTTTCCCGCGCAAATCCTGCGCGCCACCCTTTTCGCTGCGCGTGCCCATGCCGGGCAGGTGCGCAAGGGTGCGGCTGCTGAACCCTATGTGAACCATGTGATCGAAGTTGCGGCCATTCTGGCCGAACATGGCGCACCGGAAGAAGCCATATTGGCCGGGCTTTTGCACGATACGGTGGAAGACACCGAAACCACCGATGCCGATCTTGTCGCCGTATTTGGCACAGTCATAGCTGGCTTGGTGGCAGAAGCCACCGATGATCAGGAAAAGCCCAAGGAAATTCGGAAAGCCTTGCAGATCAGCCAGGCGCCAAAGCACAGCGAAGCGGCCAAGCAGTTGAAACTAGCCGACAAGATCGCGAATTTGCGCTCCATCGCCGATAGCCCACCGGCGAATTGGAACCATGCGCGCCGCATTGAATATGTCGGCTGGGCGGGGCGCGTGGCAGCGGGCTTGAAAGGCGTGAATCCCGGGTTGGATGCGCTGTTTGACACAACCTATCGCGCCGCGCTGGCCCGTTTGGCGAGCGAAATGCCATGAAGCGCCGGCTGTTTCTGGCGAGTGCCAGTTTACTGGCCGCGCCGTCTCTCGTGCAGGCGCAGCAGCGCGACATTACCCTGCTGGTTCCCTTTGCCGAGGGCGGCAGCACGGACCAGGTGGTGCGCGCTTTGGCGAAATCCGCCAGCAAGGCCTTGGGCCAGGAGATCCGCCTGGAAAACAAGCCGAGCCGAACCGGGCTTCGGCTTTTGTCGCAACTGCGCGGCGCGGCCCCGGATGGATCGGTGGTGATGCTGTTTCCGGTGGCAACCCTGCGCGCCCTGGTCGAACGCGGCGTGGATTTCACCATGGGCCGCGACGCCACGCCCATATTGTGCCTGGCCGGCGGCACTTATGGCGTGATTGCCAAGGCGGATCGCTTCCCCGGCGGCTGGCGCGATTTTGTGGCCGAGGCCCGGCAGAATCCCGGCAAGCTCTCTTATGGCAGCGTGGGCAATGGCTCGGTCGGCCAGGTCACCATGGCCAGGCTGATGGTGAAGGAAAATATCCAAGCCGTGCATCTGCCCTTCCGCGGTGCCGCGGATGGTGTTGAAGCGCTGCAAGCGGGTGATCTGGATGTCATGGCGGGTGGGGCGCGGCTGCATGCTGCGGTTGATCAGGGTGAAGCGCGCTGGCTCGCCTTGTGGTCACCCGCGCGCAATCCGCGCTGGCCCGAAGTGCCAACCCTGCTTGAACTTGGCTATGGGCTGACGGAAACCGCGCCCTTTGGCTTAATTGGCCCGCCCAATATGCCGCCCGCCGAGCGCCAAAGGTTGGAGGCCGCCTTCACCGCTGCGCTGCGCGCGCCATCCGTCAAGGCAGTCATGACCAGGCTTGGCATGACCGAGGATTTACGTGACGGCCCGGCCTATGCTGGCTATCTGGCGGCGGCGGCGGGTGAGGAAGCGGCCCTTGGGCTGCGCCCGGAAACGCGGCAGTGATCCAGGCGGCGGCGCCCGCGCTTATTCTGGCTTCCGCTTCCACTGCACGGCGCGCGGTATTGGAAGGCGCTGGGCTGCGCTTTGAAATCCGCGTCGCTGGCGTGGATGAAGCCGCCATCAAGGAAGCCGCGCAGGCTGAGGGGCTTACGCCCGAAGATGCGGCGCTGCTGTTGGCGGATGCCAAGGCGGAACGTATTTCGGTGCGCGACCCGGATGCGCTGGTGATTGGCGCCGATCAATTGCTGGTGTGCGAAGGCGCCTGGTTCGACAAGCCACCCGATATGGCCGCGGCGCGCGCGCATTTGCAGCGACTGCGCGGGCGGGCGCATGAATTGGTCACTGCCCTGGTTTGCCACCGCGGTGGGCGGCGTATTTGGCAGCATATGGCCAAGCCGCGCATGACGATGCGTGATTTTTCTGATGAATTCCTTGAAGCCTATCTGGCCGCGGAAGGGGAGCGCCTGCTTTCTTCCGTTGGCGCCTATCGGCTGGAAGGCCATGGCGCGCAGTTATTCGACCGGATTGAAGGCGATCAGCCGTCGATATTGGGCCTGCCCTTGCTGCCCTTGCTTGGCTTTCTGCGCCAGCATGGGGTTTTGCGGCGCTAGAGCCTTTTCAACCCAAGCGATAGCGCAAGGCTGCACAGCAAATACACCCGCACAAAACTTGAGGGGCCTAGCAGCGCGCCACATCGTGCTGCGGCAAAATTCCATTGGGCATATGACGATCCAGTATCGGCACAGTGATATGTTGGGTGGAAGCAATCAATGCTGCGCGCGAGTGGGTTGGAAAACCGCACCAAAACCCCCTCAACCACAGGTTTATTTTTTGTCCGCATTTTCGCAAAACCTAGTCTTCATCATAATTTTCACGAAACATAAAGTCTTATACTTTTGGTAATCATTTCAGAATAAATTCTTCTTTGTCAGCTGGAAGCCTCCAGTTTTCGGGGAAGCATCATGGCGGAATTCCGCATTGGGAATGACTGCGACACTGTTCGTCAGAAAGCTCTGGCTGGTGCTTCATCCAGGCAGCACGAAAACAACGCGGGTTGTTTCCTGCGCCAAACCAAATCTTGCATTCGTGCCAAGACGGCACTGTCAAACCATGACCCAGAGCAACCGGAATGGGGCGCGCAGAGCTTGGCGCCACCGTCATGGCAAGCCGCTTCAGCAACGCTGAAATTGCTGATCGCGTCTGAAGGGCCGCTCTCTTTCATGGCACAGCAAGCCCCCCTGCAAACCTCAAATCTTTCCTGAAAGGGAAAAACAAGATGCGAAATATCACAGGAAGCGGCGGCAATGACACGATGATCCCCAGCTTTTTCTCGGCTGGGGTGATGGGCGGTCTGCCAAGCGACGGACAGGATACCATTTACGGCATGGATGGTGATGACATCATCGATGGCGGCAGCGGCAATGACCGGCTTTTTGGTGGCGCAGGCAGTGACTACCTGATGGGCGGCGCTGGCAATGACCAACTTGATGGCGGCGACGGCGCCGATACGCTTTCAGGCGGGGCCGGACATGATCGCCTGGTGGGCGGCGCCGGCATTGATGTGGCCAGCTATGCGGAGCTTACCGCAGCAAGCCAGGCTGTCACGGTAAATCTGGCAACAGGCCGTGCATCGGGTGCGGCGGGTTCCGATACACTTTCCGGCATTGAGAATGTGATCACTGGCGCAGGGCATGACAGGGTTACCGGCGATGGCCAGGCCAATATCCTGTCCGTCGGGGCAGGCAATGATACCGCTTCGGGCGAGGCCGGTGATGACCAGCTTGAAGGTGGTGCGGGCAATGACAGCCTTTCTGGCGGCAGCGGCAATGACCAACTCCTTGGGGGCGATGGCGATGACCGTTTGAGTGGCGGGATCGGGAATGACGTACTGAACGGCGGCGCCGGTAACGACACCATTGGCGGTGATGCCGGCTTTGATTGGGTCAGCTACGCGGATGCCGCGGGTGCGGTGAATGTCAATCTCAGCAGCGGCATCGTGACTGGCGCTGCGGGCAATGACAGGCTTTCGAATATTGAAGCCGTCCTTGGCAGCAGCTTTGCCGATAATCTGCGCGCCGGCAGTGTCCGTGGGCAAATCCTGGATGGTGGTGATGGTGCTGACACCGTACTTGCCGGGTCCGGCTGGGTGCAGGAAATTTTCGGTGGTGCTGGCGCCGATAGCCTCAGGGCCGGCACCGGTGGTTCGCAAACCTTATCGGGCGATGCCGGGGATGACACGCTGGTCGGTGGCCAGCTTCTTCTGGCTGGGGACGGGGCGGATAGCCTTGTCGGCAGCAATGTCAGCTTCCAACTCATGATTGCTGGCGCGGGGGATGATACACTTGCCGCCGGAAGCGCGGATTTCCTGAGCATGCTCGGCGGAGAGGGTGCCGATATTCTGCGCGGCGGGAGTGGTTGGTTGCAGATCCTCGCCGGGGATGAAGGCGATGATACGGTGATTGCCGGCACTGGCACCGACCAAAACCTGGATGGTGGTGATGGCGCCGATTACCTGCAGGGCAGCAGCAATAATGATTTCCTGAACGGTGGCGCCGGCAATGACATGATGAATGGCGGCGGCGGGAGTGATGAATTTACGTTCAATGCCGCACTTGGTGCCAGTAATGTCGATACGATCCAGAATTATAATGCCAGTGAAGATACTATTGTGCTGGATAGCGCCATCTTCACGGGCATTGCGGATCTTGGTGAATTGAATGCGGGTGCCTTCCATATCGGGACCTCGGCCGCCGATGCCGATACCCGCATCATCTACGATAGCGCCACGGGTGCGGTATTCTACGATGCGGATGGCAGCGGTGCCGAAGCGGCGGTACAATTCGTCACGCTTACCGGCGTGATTGGCGAAATCACCAGCGCTGACTTCCTCATCGTCTGAAGCAGCCTGAGGCTTTGGCGGAACAGCGTTGCGGTTCCGTCATTGAATAGCAGTTGATCAATGGCGTGATCCGGCTTTGTCGGGTCACGCTTTTTTTGCAGGTAAACGGCTTATGCGCCGCAATTACGTCTGGCCACGAAAAAGGGCGGCCCCGAAGGACCGCCCCCATTTCTTCGCGTGATACGCGATGGATCAGAAATCCATCCCGCCCATGCCGCCACCCGGCGGGCCGCCAGCCGGCGGGCCCTTAGGTTCCGGACGCTCGGCCACCATCGCCTCGGTGGTGATCAGCAAGGAAGCGACAGAAGCCGCATCCTGCAGCGCCGTGCGCACAACCTTGGTCGGGTCAATGATGCCGGCCGCAACCAGATCCTTGTACTCGTCCTTCTGCGCGTCATAGCCGTGGGAATAGGTGCTGTCGCGCAGCACTTCACCCGCGATCACGGCGCCGTCCTTGCCGGCGTTTTCAGCGATCTGCTTCAGGGGCGCCTGGAT
>JBEDHL010000212.1:0-10601 GCA_041174145.1 Pseudomonadota bacterium | reverse complement strand
GCTCAGCACGGATGCCTCACCGGGTATGGCGGGCGCGCTTCAGGCCGCGATGGCGGGGCAGGTTCCTGCGGCTGATACCAGTGCCGGGGCTGGGGCTGGGGCCTCTTTGATTACGCTGGATCGGGAAGGCAATGCGGTGTCCTGCGCCTTCAGCATGAATAATTTGTTCGGCACGGGGCGCGTGGTGGCGGGCACCGGCATTTTGCTGGCGGCAGCGCCGGGCATTGGCCGGGTAGAGGCTGCGCCCCTGCCAGTGGCCATCCTGGCCCGGCCTGATTTACGCCGCTTCCGCGCCGCAGCTTCGGGCAGCGGGGGGGAGGCGGCTTTGGCCGCAACGGCCTTGCCGCTGGCCGCGGTGCAGCGCAGGGCAGGCCCGGCTGATCCTTACGCCGGGGTGCCGGCTTCGGGGCGCGGTGTGGTGATTTCCTGCGCAGGTACAGTGCCCACCAATGGCCCCGGATGCATTGGCGCCACCGATCAGCGCGGCGGCGGTGTGGCGCTTGGCAGTTTTGTGCGCTGATCATGGCGCTGAAGACCGGTCGCGGGGCTGAGGCCCCGCCCTTCCTGGTGATGGATGTGATTTCGGCCGCCAATGCGCGCGCGGCCAGCCTGCCGCCCGGCGCACCTGGCATTATTCGCATGGAAGTGGGCCAGCCCAGCACCGGCGCACCGCGTGGCGCGGCCGAGGCTGCGATACGCGCGCTCAATACCGGCGCGCCGCTTGGCTATACGGAAGCCTTTGGGTTGGTCTCGCTCAGGGAACGTATCGCGCGGCATTATTTGGACCATCACGGCATGGTCGTGCCGGCGCGGCGCATCGCGGTGACCATGGGCGCTTCTGGTGCCTTTCCACTGGCCTTTCTGGCGGCGTTTGACCCCGGCGATGCCATTGCCATGGCGGCACCCTTCTACCCGCCCTATGCCAATATCCTGCAAGCGCTGGGGATGCGCCCGCAATTGTTGGAATGCGATGCTGCAACGCGCTTTCAGCCCACGGTTGCCATGCTGGAAAAGCTCGATCCGCGCCCGGCAGGGCTGATTATCGCGAGCCCCTGCAACCCCGCCGGCACCATGCTGACGCCGGATGAATTGGCCGCAATTGCGCGCTGGTGCCATGCCGAAGGGGTGCGGTTGATCAGCGATGAAATCTATCATGGCCTCACCTGGGGCTCGGTTGCCGAAAGCAGCGCGGCGGCGTTCAGTGAAAGCGCCGTGGTGGTGAACAGTTTTTCCAAATACTGGTCCATGACCGGCTGGCGCATCGGCTGGCTGGTGCTGCCCGAAGATTTGATTCGCCCGGTGGAATGCCTGGCGCAAAACATGTTCATCAGCGCGCCGCATATCGCCCAAGTTGCGGCGGAAGCAGCCATGGATTGCCGCGATGAATTGGAAGGCAATAAGGCCGCCTATGCGCGCAGCCGTGCCGCGCTTTTGGCCGGCCTGCCGAAGGCTGGGTTTGACCGCATCGCTGCTGCCGATGGCGCCTTTTATCTTTGGTGCGATGTCTCGGCACTGACAAATGACAGCGCGGCGTTTTCGGCTTCCATGCTGGAAGGGGCGGGGATTGCCGCCACCACCGGGCTTGATTTTGATAGGGGCCGCGGCGGGCGCTTCCTGCGCTTTTCCTATTGCGGGCGGGAAGCGGATATGGCGGCGGCACCGGAACGCTTGGCGCGCTGGTTGGGCCGTTAGCCTTTAGCCTGACCGTCCCTTCCGTTCGATCTGTTCCACCTTGGGCCAGATGGATTTGAACAGCGCTTCCCGCAGCGAAAGATCCCCCTGGTCAGCCGGTGCGTAATCCGGGTGCAATTCACGCGCCAGCACACGGCGCAGCGCGTCAAACCGCCTTTGGTCTATTTCTTCGGCTTCTTCGGTCAGCATGCGCGCTTCAGCGGCGAGTGCACGGCGCTTCCAGGCTTCCCGTTCCGCAATCAGCAAACGGCAGGCATCACGTAGCTTTTGGATGTTGTCACGCTCGGCCAATAGCACGCGGGCGGCTTCGCGCAGCTTATCCATCAATTGCTGCTGATCGTGTTCGCTGGTGGCATGCGCTGCCAGGGCGGAAGCGGCGTTTTCCGGCAGCGCCTGATGAGGCTGCTGGAGCGTGCCAATCTTCGTCGCTGCGGCCGGCTTTTGCTTGCGCGCGATGGGTTGTCCATGGCTGCGCGCAACGGGCCACCAGCCATCATCTTCGATGGCACCAACCACCCCTGACCTTGCCATACGTTCAAGATAGTCAAGCGCCAGGCTCCAGCGGATGCCAAGACCATCCGCCAGGGTGCTGGTATTGATGCGCGGTTGGCGACGCACATAGCGCACGGCCTCGGCGTAGCTTGGAATGGTCATGATCCACCAGTGGTGATCCCGGATGGATCACCCTGGCGTATTTTCCCCCAGCATCCTTAAGCCTTGGTGAAGGCCGACCTGGCGGGTGGCGAAACCTTAACCAGCGGTGATTTTGGCCGCCCGCACAACCTCAGCCCAGGCGGCTGTTTCGCGTTCCATCCGCGCCGCCAGCGCTTCCGGCGTGGATGGGGCCACCAGCGCGCCGGCATCAAAGGCGCGTTTGCGAATGGTGGGATCGGCCAGCACCTCATTCAATTTCTGCGCAAGCAAGCGCGCCACCGGTTCCGGTGTGCCGCGCGGGGCCAAAAGGCTGAACCAGACATTGAGGTCCAGATCCGCCAGGCCTTCTTCCTTGGCGGAGGGGATATGCGGCATGCCCGGATGGCGTTCATTGGAACTGACGCATAGCGCGCGGAGTTTCCCATCCGCGACCAGCGGCGTCAGTGGCGGCGGGGAATTCATGTAGAACTGCACGCGCCCCGCGATCAGGTCGCGGATGGTCTCTCCGGTGCCGCGATAGGGCACATGCAGCATATCAATGCCTGCACGCAGCTTGAGCAATTCCGCGCCCAGATGATGCATGGACCCAACGCCCGCTGAGGCATAGGTCAGATCGCCCGGCCTTTGTTTGGCATAGGCGATTAACTCACGCATCGAAGTAACCGGCAGGGATGGATGCGTGACGAAAAGCTGCGGTGTATCGGTGATTTGCCCGATCGGGATGAAATCCCGCGCCGGCACAATGCTGCCAAGCGTGCCAACCGCGACCCGCCCTGTCATGGTGCCGCAATAGCCACAAAGAAGGGTGTGGCCATCGGCACGCGCCTGCAGCACGGAAGTCAGCCCCACCACATCATTCCCGCCGGGGCGGTTTTCCACCACCATGGAACCACCCAGCGCGCGGCCAAGCTGATCCGCAATCAGCCTGGCGCTGAAATCCGTGCCGCCGCCGGCGGGTGAGGGCACGACCAGCGTGATGGGGCGATTGGGGAAGGCATCCTGGGCCTGGACCAGCGCTGGGGTACTGAGCAGGCCAATGGCGGCACCTGTCAGCGCGCGGCGCGAAAAGGCGTGTTTCATTGGCGTGTCACCTTTGCTTCAGACCGCGCCGGTGGCGGTAATGCCGCCATCCACGATCAATTCCGTTCCGGTAATGTGCTTTGCCTCATTGGAAACCAGGAACAGCACCGCATGGGCGATATCCCAGCCATTGCCCATTTTGCCGAGCGGCACCTGCGCATCACGCTTGGCGATCAGCGCCGCCGCATCATTGCCGCCCAATTGCCTGACGAGCCGATGTTCCACCAGCGGTGTGTGCATCAGCCCCGGCACCACCGTATTGCAGCGCACACCGGCCTTGGCATTTTCGATGGCGACTGATTTGGACAAAGCCACAATGCCGTATTTGGTGGCGCTATAGGCCACATGCGGCCGCGCCGCCTGCATGCGATAGCCTGCGATGGAGGAGATATTCACAATGGCACTCCCCGGTTGTTTCTTGAGGTGCGGGAGCGCGAATTTACAGCCAAGGAAAGCCGATTTCAGATTGAAATCAACCTGACGGTCCCAAACTTCCTCTGGCATGGATTCCGCGCCGCCGGGATGCGATCCGCCGACATTATTCACCATGATATCCAACTGGCCATAACGCGCCACGCAGGCTTCGACCGCGGCGTGGAAGCTTTCAGAATCCAGCACATCGCAAACATGTGCTGCGGCTTCCCCGCCTTCGGATTTGATGATGCCGATGGTCTCCTCGACCGCGGCGGCGTTGTTATCCAGGCCAAATACCTTGGCGCCCTGGCGCGCAAGCAACACGGCCGTTGCCTTGCCATTGCCCCAGCCGGGCCCGACCGAACCCGCCCCGGTAACGATGGCGACCTTGCCTTTGAGATTGAGCATGATTTCCTCCGACTTGCTTGCGGGGAGCATCCCCCGGCTTTGCGGGCGCGTCCAGCCCTGCTCAAGATTTTCACATATGCGCGAAGGATTGCTTGAGTCGTACGCAGTTGCGGCGACCATGCAGTGAGAGGTGAATTTTATCTCATGAAAACAAGGGGCTTTTCGAGCCACCGTAATGGCACACCGATTGCTTGCATGACGTTTCAGCGCAGCTCCGCATTGCGCGGAAGCTTATGGTGGGCGTGCCATCGTCTTTCTTCGAAAGGCGGCGGGTGCTGTTCAAGTTCCCGTCCGCGGAGGTGGAACCATGTGCGATCGTCTCGGATCAATGATCATGCCGGATTTTTCAGCGCTTGCGCCAGCAATGAAGGCAAGCCGTAGAGGCGTGTTGAAGGCAACCGGTGCCGCAGTACTTACCATGGCGGCTTTTGGTGGTGATGCCATGGCGCAGGCTCGCGGTGGTTTGAAGTCCACGCATGGCACTGGGTTTTGCAACCTCAATCTCTTCCTTGCGCATTCCCTGCAATTGGCGCGTGAGGATGGGCTTGAAATCCAATTCGTGAATACGCCGACCTTCGCCGAGCAGGTGACCTTCCTGGGCATGGGTCAGGTAGATTTGGGCCTGATGCCTTATACGTCCTTCATCGCGCTGTTCAATGCCGGCGCGCCGGTGAAGATCATTGCTGGTGGCGGCGTTGAAGGCTGTGCCATTGTGGCGCGCCCGGGCCTGACCACGCCGGCCAGCCTGCGCGGCAAGACGCTTGGCACTTTCCAACTCGATACGTTGGAAGTCATGCCTTATGATTACTTGAAGAAGCATGGCATTAGCTTCCGCGATGTGCGCGTGCGCTATATGGGCAATACGCCGGAAGCCGTGGAAGCCTTTAAGGCCGGCGCGATTGACTGGATTTGCACCATTGAACCCTATGCGACGGCGCTGGTGAATGAAGTGCGCGGCGCCACCATGCTGACCGATGGCCGCGATCTTTATGGCGCGAATTACACGGATTGCGTGTTGGCCTGCCGTTCTAGTCTGATTCAGCAAAATCCTGCCGCGCTCAAGGCCGTTATCAAGGGGATGATGCGCGCGCAATTGATGGCGGAAACCCGCCAGGAAGAAGCGCTGCAAAAGCTGGTTGGCACTTACTACAAGACCTCGATGGACAATGCGCGTATTGCCATGTCCAAGCAGCCCGCGATTGTGGATGCGCGCAACCAGACCGATTTCATCCTGGGCCGCACGGATAGCCTGGTTGAAATGGGCTATATCAAGAACAAGCCCGGGCGCGATGCGATTGACTGGACCCTACTTGAGCAGGTGATCGCCGAGAATCGCGATCTTTACGGTCAACTCAAGCATAAATCGGCGTGATCGCATCATGCCGAGTGATGTGGCGGGGACCGCCGGTTTTTCTGGCGGAACCGCACCGGGAAGGGGCCTGATGGGCGCCTTCTCCCCAGCCATGCGCCGAAATCTTTCGCGCTTCGGCTGGGCATGCGTCTCTGTTGGGATGTTTGTCGGCATTTGGGAAGTGCTCTGGGCGCTTGGCATTGCCGATGAAAAATTGCTGCCGCCGCCGCATATCTTTCTTGGGAATATTCCGGACCAGGCGCGCTTCTTCAATACGGCCACACGCTGGCAGATTGGCGTCAATCCAGCCGATGGGCCTTCACCCTATGAAGCGGTTTTCATAACCATTGGTGCCACCAGCATGCGCGTTTTCGTTGGCTTGCTGATCGCCGCCGTGCTGTCCATCAGCCTTGGTGTGCTGATCCGGTATTTCGCCTTGCTGGAAAAACTCACGCTGCCCACTATCACGCTGCTTTCGCCCGTCTCCCCCATCGCCTGGTTGCCGGTGGCGATTTTCATTTTCGGGATCGGTAATGCGCCGGCTATCTTCATGGTGGTTGTGGCGCTGTTCTTTCATATGGTGCTTTCCACCATCAGCCAGATTGATAATGTCAATCGGAATTTCATCAATGTGGGCCGCACCATGGGGGCCAGCAAAAGGCAGGTTTATACACGCATCATCATTCCGGCGATCCTGCCGCAGCTATTGATCGTGCTGCGCCTGAATCTATTCGGCGCCTGGATGGTGGTGCTGGTGGCCGAAAGCACGGGCGTTGGCTTTGGGCTTGGCCAGGTCATCATGATGGCGCGCAATACCTTCAACCCATCCTTGGTGTTCTTCACCATTGCCCTGATTGGCCTGCTTGGCTTCCTGTCTGACTGGTCACTGCGCCTGTTGCAAAAGCGCATCCTGTACTGGGTGCCGGAAAATGGAGGCGTTCTCCGTGGTCTCTGAACCCTATGGCAATTTCTCCTCCAAGGATGCGGTCGTCTGCCGCGGGGTTGGCAAGGTTTGGGCGGAAGGCACGCCGCGCGCCCATGAAGCCCTGCGCGGCATTGATCTGGACGTGAAGCCTGGTGAATTCATTGTGTTGCTGGGGCCTTCGGGCTGCGGCAAATCCACCTTGCTTTACCTGATCGCGGGGCTCGAACAGCAGAGCAAGGGGCATATCTGGTCTTTCGGGGACCCGGCCGAAGGGCCATCACCCGAACGCAGCCTGATATTCCAGGAAACCTCGCTCTTTCCCTGGCTCAATGTCTGGCAAAACGTGTCCTTCGGCCTTTCCATCCGGGGCGCGCCGCTGGAAGAACGGCGCGCCGTCGCGAAGGAAGCCCTTTCGCGCGTTGGGTTGGTGGAGGCGATGGAAAAGCGCCCGGATGAGCTTTCAGGCGGCATGCGCCAGCGTGTTGCGGTGGCGCGCGCCCTAGCCATGCGCCCCAAGGTGCTGCTGATGGATGAACCCTTCGCCGCGCTTGATGTGCAAACCCGCGCCAAGATGCAGGATTTTCTGCTGGATGTCTGGCGCGATAGTGGCGCTTCGGTGCTTTTCGTCACACACCATATAGACGAAGCGGTTGCCCTGGCTGACCGGGTGGTGGTCTTTACCGCACGGCCCGGGCGCATAAAAACCATTATCCCGATTGATCTGCCCCGCCCGCGCGACCCCTTCTCCCCGGAATGCGAAAAATTGCGTATGCAATTGACCGAGGAAATGCGAAGCGAGGTGGATCGCGCCTTTGCCGAACAGGAAGCGCTGGTCCCGGCCTGAGCGCTTTCACCAAAACGACAACACCCTTTCAGGAGAACCGGCCATGGCCGCTACCCTAGTGCGCAGCCGCGCCATGATTACCAAAACCCTCTCAGCCACGGCTTGGGAGGAAATCGCCGATGGCGCGCTTATTCAAGAAGATGGCGTGATTACAGAAACCGGTACTTATGATGATCTGCATCGGAAATACCCGACCCTGCCGGTGCTCGGTTCCGGCAAGGAAATCATGCTGCCCGGCTTCGTGAATGGTCACCACCATGTCGGCCTCACGCCGGTGCAATTGGGCTCTCCGGATATGCCGCTGGAACTTTGGTTCGTGACGCGCATGGTGGCGCGCAACCTGAATGTTTATCTCGATACGCTCTATTCAGCTTTTGAGATGATCGGTTCCGGCATCACCACAGTGCAGCATATCCATGGTTGGCTGCCGGGCAAGCTGCCGGATGTCGCGAAAACTTCCGGCGATGTGATCCGCGCCTATGAAGATATCGGCATGCGCGTATCCTACTGCTTCGCGCTCCGTGATCAGAACCGGCTGGTCTATCAGGCCGATGAGGATTTTGTGGCCAGCCTGCCGGCTGAACTTCAGGGGCCGATGAAGCGCTGGTTTGAACGCTTCCAGTTGTCGCTCGAAGACAATCTCGACCTGTTCCGCACCCTGCATGGCAGCCACAACGCCAAGCGCCGCGTGCGCGTGCAATTGGCGCCGGCCAATCTGCATTGGTGTTCAGACAAGGCCCTGGCGGCGCTGGCCGAGCTTTCCCGCAGCCATGATGCGCCCATGCATATGCATCTGGTGGAAACCGCCTATCAGAAGGAATACGCCAAGCGTCGCGGCGGCGGCACGGCGGTGGATTACATTGACCGCTTCGGGATGCTGGGGCCGAATATGACGCTTGGTCATGGTGTCTGGCTGAATGAGAAGGATATTGACCGGCTGGCCGAAACCGGCACCTGCATTTGCCACAACTGCTCTTCCAATTTCCGCCTGCGTTCCGGCGTTGCCGCGCTCAATCGCTTTGAAGCCAAGGGCATCAATACCGCGATCGGGCTGGATGAAGCCGGCATCAATGATGATCGCGATATGCTCCAGGAATTGCGCCTGGTGCTGCGCGCCCATCGTGTGCCCGGCATGGGTGATGATGAAGTGCCGGGCATGGGCCAGGTGCTGCGGATGGCGACGGTGGGCGGTGCCCGCACCACATCCTGGCGCGAAAGCCTCGGCACGCTGGAAGTGGGCAAGGGGGCGGATTTGTCGCTGATTGATTGGGACAGCCTTGCCTATCCTTATCTGGATGAACTGACCCCAACGCTGGATGCCGTGGTGCAGCGCGCCAAGGCCAGCGCGGTGCGCGCCGTGATGTGCGATGGCGAAGTGATCTATCAGGAAGGCCGCTTCACCCGGGTAGATCGCGATTCGGCGCTGAAAGCGCTGCATGATGATCTGTCCCGCGCGCTGGCGGATGATGAGGTGGAACGGCGGAAGCTCTCCAAGGCTTTGCTGCCCCATGCCAAGCGCTTTTATGCCGAATATATTGATCCTTCCCGGCATGAACCCTTCTACCGGCCGAGTTCGCGGGTGTGAAATGCCGGGCAGGGGCCGTCCACCCGTAACAAGAGCTTGACCTTGGCCCTTGGCGGCGGAAGAGATGTTGCCATGCATCCCCGCCGCCTTTTGCCGATTCTATGCGCCCTGCTGCTGGCAGCGCCGGCTTTTGGGCAATCAAACCTGGGCGGGTCGCAGAATGTGCCGCCGCCGCGCCAATCCGCGCCCGCCCCGGCACCCACACAACGGCCTGAAGCGCGCCCGCCCGTGGTCAAGCCGCCAGCCAAGCCCCAGGCAACACAGCGCAACACTCAAACCCAGCAACGCCCTGCGGCACAACAGCAACGCCCCGCCGGGCAGCCACAGGCGGGGCAGGGGAATCGCGCCGCTGCTGGCGCCGCGGCCGGGGTGGCCGCCGGCGCGGCTGCTGGTGCTGCTGCCTCCGCCGCCAACAAGCCGGCCGAACCTGCTGCGCCCCCACCCCCTCCAGCCCCCACTACGGGTTCAGTCACCGGCCTGCCGCTGCCGCGTTTTGCCGCGCTTCGTTCGGATGAAGTGAATATGCGCAGCGGCCCCGGCACGCGCTTCCCGATTGAATGGACCTATCAGCGCCGCGAATTGCCGGTGGAAATCACCCGCGAATTCGAACTCTGGCGCCGCATCCGCGACCCGGAAGGCACCGAAGGCTGGGTGCATCAATCAACGCTTATGGGCCGACGTTCCTTTGTGGTGCGGGGCGCACCGGGGTCCGAGGTCATGCTGCGCCGCCGTGCGGAAGATCAGGCCAGCCCCGTTGCGCGGTTGCGCCCCGGCGTTGTGGGCAGGCTTCGTGCTTGTGAGCCCGCAAACCCCTGGTGTGAGGCGCAAATCGGCGAGTATCGCGGCTTTATCAAACGCACCGATATCTGGGGTGTGGGCACTTCTGAGGAAGTAAAATAACGCCCCTTTCCCGCGCTATGCTTTCCAGATTAAGCTTTCGCCATGACCGAGGAATCACCCAACCGCGCCATCCACGACATCGGTGGGATCGCGCGCTTCCGCTGCACCCCTGTCGAACATGATGAGGCGCCGCCCGATGCCTTCGGCAAGAAGGTGGATGCCATTCGGCAAATCCTGGCGCAGAAGAAAATGATGACGGTGGATGAACTCCGCCGCGGCATCGAAAGCATCCCGCAGGATGAATATTTCGCGCTTGGCTATTACGAACGCTGGTTGCGTTCCATCGCAGCACTCATGGTCGAAAAAGGCGTGATCCGGCAGGAGGATTTGGCATGAGCGCCGCGCCCGATAGCCCTGCGCCGCGCTTTGCTGCGGGCGCGCAAGTGCGCGTGAAGGATGATTGGCCGGAAACCCGTGGCCCTTGCCATATCCGCACGCCTTATTACGTGCGCGGCCGGCTTGGCCGGGTGGTGCGCCCGCTGGGGGCCTTCCCGAACCCGGAAGATTTGGCCTTCGCCCGCCCGGCACCGCGCCGGCAGCTTTACCATGTGCTGTTCGAACAGCCGCCCATTTGGAATGAGGGTAAGGCTGGCGATACGGTGATGGTGGAAATCTTCGAACATTGGCTGGAGGAAGCCTGACATGGCCGCCCCCCCTTCTGGCGCGAGCCTCGCGCTGCTCGACAAGCTGGTCGCCGCCCTTAATGCCAAGGGGCTGGTGAGTGAGGCTGAGATCACCGAACGCCAAG
>JBEDHL010000211.1:0-3602 GCA_041174145.1 Pseudomonadota bacterium | reverse complement strand
GCTGCAGCTTGCCAACCAGGGAAGCGAGGCCATCCGCCGAACCGCCCCCCATCACGGCACCCAGCAAATCGCCAAGCCCACCGCCAGCGCCCTGGCCCCATTGATTGCTCATCACGTTCTTCCCCAAAAAAGTTTAATTAACGTTAAGCATTTTTTGGGCTTCGTCAAAAACTATTCACCCGAGGCATTAGCCAGCAAAGCTTGACCGCCGCGCAAACACTTGATCCCATGGCACCATAATCAAGGATCAAGGAAACCCCACCCATGCGCGCCTGGGCCGTTGTTGAAGCCGGTAAGCCACTGCAAGAAATCAATATCCCAACGCCAGAGCCCATGGGCCAGCAGGTTTTGCTTGAAATCACCCATGCCGGGGTCTGCCATTCGGATCTGCATATCTGGGAAGGCGGCTATGATCTGGGGTCACGCGGCTACCTGAAGCTCTCTGACCGCGGGGTTAAGCTGCCGCTTGCCATGGGGCATGAGATTGTGGGCCGCGTAGTGAAATGGGGGCCGGATGCCAATGGCGCGGGCCTTAAGGTCGGCGACCATATGGTGGTCTTCCCCTGGGTCGGTTGCGGCACCTGCGATTCCTGCCGCGAGGATGAGGATAATATGTGCCTCGCGCCGAAAAGCCTCGGCGTTTATCAGCATGGTGGCTATGCAACCCATGTGCTGGCGCCGGAACCGCGCCATTTGGTGCCGGTGGGTAACCTCGATCCTGCCTTGGCCGCGACCTATGCGTGTTCGGGCATCACCGTGTTCAGCGCCATCAATAAGGTCATGCCCATGCCGGCGGATGAACCGATTGTGGTTATTGGCGCGGGCGGGCTTGGCTTGAACGCCATTGCCGTGCTGAAGGCCAAGGGGCATCGGCGGATCGTGGTGGTGGATGTCAGCCCAGCCAAATTGGAAATCGCCAAGCGGGAAGGGGCCTCCGATATCGTGCAAGGCGGCGATACCGAAACCGCCAAGCGCATCATGGAAGCCTGTGGCGGCCCCGTGCGCGCCATTATTGACCTGGTGAATGGCACGGAAACGGCCCGCAGCGCCTTTGATGCGCTGCGTAAGGGCGGCAAGCTGGTGCAAGTCGGGCTATTTGGCGGTGAATTGGCCTTGCCGCTACCTGTCATGCCGATGCGAGCCCTTACCGTTCAGGGGTCTTATGTCGGCAATGTCAAAGAGTTACGTGAATTGATGGGCATCGCCCAAAAAGGTGGCCTGCCTGGCATTCCCATCACGCAAATGCCGCTCAATCAGGCTGATACGGCGCTGAATCGCCTGCGTGAGGGCAAGGTCACAGGCCGGATCGTGCTCACCGCCGAGGGTTTATGATCGGCGGGCACAAACTAAAGATTGAATTTTCTTATGAATTGCTGAAATCTGCCTCTCATGGATACCGGAGCCTCCCTCGTGCAGAACATATCGCCGCTACGTGAATTTGTCCGTGGCATGACGGCGCTGGCCGATGCTGGGGCAGATGAGGCACGCTTCCTGAAGGACGCGCCCGCTTTACTGCGTAAGTTGATCCTGGCCGATCATTGGCTCCCCGCGGAATACGCGGCACCCACGGATACTTATCGGCAATTGCTGCTGCATTGTGATCCGTTGGAACGCTTTTCCGTGGTGTGTTTCGTCTGGGGGCCAGGGCAAAAGACGCCGGTGCATAACCACACGGTCTGGGGCCTGGTGGGCGTGCATCAGGGCGAAGAAATTTCAACTGAAATGATCCAGGACGCCAAGGGCGGCCCGATGCGGCCAGGCCGAGTGGACCGTGCCAAGCGCGGCGATGTGGTAACGCTCAGTTCTCAAAGCTATGACACGCATCGCGTGGAAAATGCGGTTGAAGGCAAAACCAGCATCAGCATTCACGTCTATGGCGCCAATATTGGTGCGGTGAAGCGCGCGATGTTCAATGCTGATACCAGCGAACCGGAATACTTCATTTCGGGCTATGATAATCAGAGCGTGCCCAATCTTTGGGATCTGAGCCGCGCGCCACAGTAAACTACGCCCCTTGCGGAGTTTTGCCTAAGGCAGGATGCTTCCCGCTGATAAGCAGGGATCACTTACCATGGCTGACAGCATTCCCGTTCTGGATCTTGCCCCATTGCGCGCCGGGGCACCTGGAGCCATTGAGAAGCTGGGCGAAGAATTGCGCCATGCCTTTACCGAGGTTGGCTTCTATTTCGTGCGCAATCACGGCATTTCCGAAGCCTTGCTCGACCAAACCTTCGCCGAAGCCGCGCGGTTTCACGCGCAGCCATTGGAAGCGAAACTGGCGCTGAAAATCAACGAACATAATATCGGCTATATGCCAATGCGCGGCGCGACCACGCGGGTGAATGCGGTGGGTGAGGTAGCCCTGCCAAACGCCAATGAAGCGGTGTTCTTCAAGCGCGATCTGCCGGCGGATCACCCCGATGTGCTGGGGGCAGTACGCTTCCGGGGCGCCAATCAATGGCCGGAATTGCCCGGCTTCCGCGCAAATATCCTGCAAGCCATGGCAGCCTTTGAAGGCTTGGGCCTGGCGCTATTGCCGATTTATGCCCGCGCGCTTCGTCTGCCCGCCGATTACTTCGCGCCGTTTTTCAAGGAACCGATGTTCACACTCAGGATGTCGCATTACCCGCCCCAGGAACCGACCGCGCCCGGAAACGAATACGGCATCGCGCCCCATATGGACACCAGCTTCATGACTATTCTGGCGCAGAACAAGGTGCCGGGGTTATCGCTGCGCCTGCCCGATGGGCGCTGGCTGGATGCGCCGGCCCCCGAAGGCGCGTTATTGATCAATGGTGGGATGATGTTGCGGCGCTGGACTGATAATCGCTTCTTGGCCACGCCCCATCGCGTCATCAATCGTTCAGGCGGTGAACGCTATGCGATCCCATTTTTTATGGATGCGAATTACCGCGCTGTCATGGCGCCGATCACCGCCGATGGAAAGCCGGGCCGGATGGAACCCATCACCTATCCCGATTTTATGACCGGCTATCAGCGCGCCAATTTCCATCACGCGGCTGAAAAATCCGAAGAAAAGGTGCAATTGCAGGGCGCCTGACGGAAATTTATAGCGCGTCCCGCAATCGGGGGGCTTTACCTATCCTGTGGAAGGCGTAGCCTTTCTTCCAAGCCTTATAGGCTTGGCTTCAATAGGGAGGAAAGCTCATGAACGTAACACGTCGCACGGCCCTTGCTGCCGGCGCGGGCATTGGCACCGGCATTGGTGGCTTGCCCTGGCAAAGCGCGAAGGCGCAGGCCGCCAATACCCTCAAGATCGCCTTGCTCTGCGATTTCTCCGGCACCTATCGCGATGTGACGGGCCCGACCGAACTTGCCTGCATTCGGCAAGCGGCGGCTGAAATGAGCAATCGCGGCTTCAATATTGAAGTGCTGTTCGGTGATAACCAGAACAAACCCGATGTTGGGTCCAACCTGACGCGGCAATGGATTGACCGCGATGGCGTGGATGTGATCGTGGATGGTGGCGCGTCTTCCGTCGCGCTGGCGGCGAATGACATTATTCGCGAAAAAAATAAGGTCTTCTTGAATACGTCCTCCGCCACGTCGGACCTCACGGGCCGGGCCTGCACGCCGAATAC
>JBEDHL010000210.1:0-4874 GCA_041174145.1 Pseudomonadota bacterium | reverse complement strand
CAAGGGGGCAAGGGCTGATCTTGCCGCCAAAAAAATCAGCGCCGCGCCAAGGCTCGCGCCGAGCACCGTGAGGATGGTGCCCAAGACAAGGCCAAATAAAAGCCCGCCCGCCAAAGTCATCACCACGCCGCCCGGCAAGGACAAGGCTACAACGACAACATAAGCCAGCACATAGATCAGCGCTGCAGCCAAAGGATGCGCCGCTACCTCGGCGCCCAGGGCGGCGCGATGCGCCGCCAGCGCATCAAGGCTCAGGCTGCGATGCAGCCCAAAACCCCAAGCGAGACCAAACAGGATCAGTAACGCCAAAGGCGCCAAAAAGCGGCGCCATGTCGCAGCCTTTTTCAATGGCGTTCGTAGATCAACCGCGCGCGGATCGTGCCGGGCAATTCACGCAATTCGCCCAGAATTTCCTCGGCGTCCTTCCGTGCTTCGGCACTGTCAATCACCAGATAGCCGATATCGCCGGCGGTCTGGAGGTATTGCGCGGAAATATTCAAACCGCGCCGGCCAAAGATTTCATTGATGCGCGAAAGCATGCCCGGCGTATCCCGATGCGCATGGGTCCAACGCGCACCCGATGGCCGCGCGGGCAGTTGCACCTGCGGGAAATTGACCGCGCCAAAGGTCGCCGCTGTATCCGAAAAATCAATCAGCTTGCGTGCTACTTCCTGCCCGATGCGCGATTGCGCTTCCCCAGTGCTGCCACCGATATGGGGGGTCAGAATCGCGGTTGGGATGCCTTGCAAGGGCGATACAAAGGCTTCGCCATTGCGCGATGGCTCGACCGGGAAAACATCCACCGCGGCGCCCAGCACATGGCCATCCTGCAAGGCACGCGCGAGTGCTTCCAAATCCACTACCGTGCCGCGCGCATTATTCACGAAAACCGCGCCTGGCTTCATGGCGCGAATGGCGGCTTCGCCAATCATGCCCATGGTCTCAGCGGTTTCGGGCACATGCACCGTGACCGCATCGGCTTCGGCCAGCAGGGCATGCAGGCTTGGCATGGGCTGGGCATTGCCATGCGGCAGCTTGGTGGTGTGATCATAATAGATCACGCGCATGCCGAAGGCTTCCGCCAGCACCGAAAGCTGCGCGCCGATATTGCCATAACCGATAATGCCAAGCGTCTTGCCGCGCACTTCCCAGCTATTGGCCGCAGACTTGTCCCATTCCCCGCGATGCGCGGCGTTGGACTTCGGAAACACGCCGCGCATCATCATGATGATTTCGCCAAGCGTCAGTTCCGCGACCGACCGCGTATTGGAAAACGGCGCGTTGAAAACTGGAATGCCGCGCACCGCAGCCGCTTCCAACGCCACCTGATTGGTGCCGATGCAAAAGCAGCCAATGGTGATCAGCCTGTCCGCCGCCGCCAGCACTTCTTCCGTAACCTGGGTGCGCGACCGGATGCCAAGCACATGCACGCCCTTCAGCGCGCGCGCCAGCACCGGGCCATCCAGCGCCTTGCTTTCGCGTTTGACGGATCGATAGCCAGCATCGGCCAAAAGCTCGACAGCGCTATCAGAAATGCCCTCAAGCAACAGGATCTTGATCTTGTCCTTGGGGAGGGAGAGGCGGGAGGGGCTCATGAAGGCGGCTCCTGCGCCTCATTCGGCTCAGTTTCAAGGGTAAATCCGCCCCGCGCAGCTTTGCCCTTGCCGTAATCGCATCTTGCGACGCATTGTGGCAGTGCAACAGAAGCCTTTTGCCTGGGATAGAAGATGGATTTCGCCGCCCTCTCCGAATGGGTCAATCTGGCCATACGCTGGCTGCACCTGATCACGGGTATCGCCTGGATCGGGGCGTCTTTCTATTTCATTTCATTGGACAATCAGCTTGACCCGCCGGCGGATGGGAACCCGCTCGTACGCGGTGAGCAATGGGCGGTGCATGGCGGGGGCTTCTATTACAAGCGCAAATACCTTCTGGCGCCGGAAAAGCTGCCGGAGAAGCTCCATTGGTTCAAATGGGAAGCCTATTGGACCTGGATCAGCGGCTTTTCGCTTTTCGTACTGATCTATTGGGGCCAGGCATCCAGCTATTTGATTGACCCGTCCGTTATGCCCCTTTCCCCCTGGCAGGCCATTGGCATCAGCGCCGGCATGCTGGTGGGCGGCTGGGTGGCCTATGATTTGGTCTGCCGTTCGAAGCTCGGGGAAAATGAGGCGCTTTTGGGCGTAATCGGCGCCGTGGCGCTGGCCGTGGTGGCCTATGTGTCTTGCAAGATATTCTCAGGCCGCGGCGCCTTTTTGCAGGTGGGCGCCATGACCGGCACCATCATGGTCGCCAATGTCGCCATGGTGATCATCCCTGGCCAGCGCAAAATGGTCGCGGCGATGAGTGCGGGCGTCACGCCTGATCCGAAATATGGCCGCTGGGGCAAGCAAAGGAGTGTGCATAACACCTATCTGACGCTGCCGGTGATTTTCATCATGATCTCACCGCATTACCCCATGACCTGGCAGCACCCGCTGAACTGGTTGATTTTGTTGGTGATTGGGCTGGCAGGGGCCTTGGTGCGGCAATATTTCGTGCTGCACCAACAGGGGCGGAACGCGCTTTGGCTGCCCGCCGGGGCGGTGGCGGCCATGGTGGCAGCGTTTTTCATCGTGCAATCCGGCAAGCAGGATTACGCCAGCGCCGAGGTGCCCCCCTTCGCGGAGGTGCAGGCCATTGTCGCCGCGCGCTGCGCCACTTGCCACGCCGCAAAGCCGAGTTTTGAGGGCATCGCTGTGGCGCCCAAGGGCGTGATCATGGAAACCCCAGCGCAAATCCGCCGCTGGGCGGCTTCCATGCGCCAGCAGGTGGCGACCGAGGCCATGCCCCCCGGCAATATGACTGAAATCACCCCGGAAGAACGCGCCAAGCTGATCGCCTGGGTCGCCGCCGGCGCGCCCTTGGATTGAAGGAAAACACCATGGCCCGCAGTGGACCCGGTTCCCTTTCGACGCATGTGCTGAACACGGCTGAGGGCATCCCCGCCGAGGGCATGGTGGTAGAGCTCTGGCGCATGGACCCCGCGCCGGTGCTGGTGATCACCAAGCGCACCAATGCCGATGGCCGTACCGATGGCCCGCTGATGAGTGCGGCTGAATTCCAGGCCGGGCGTTATGAATTGCGCTTCGCGGTAGCGGATTATTTCCGCGCCCACGGCCAGGGGGCGGAGGTGCCCTATCTGGATGTGGTGACGCTGGCGGTTGGGTTATCAGCGGGCCAAGGGCATTACCATGTGCCGCTGCTGTGTTCGCCCTGGAGTTACGCGACCTATCGCGGGTCTTGAGCGTGGTTAATGCCCATCACTCTGCCCGAAGGATTCCACGCTGAAGCGAAAGGCGCGGGTTTCGCTTGACCAATGCTCCGGCGCCAAGCCAGCCTTGCGTTTCAACGCGCGCACAAAAACTCGCGGATCAGGAATGCCGCCCCAGACATGAGGCAGGAAAAGCGCCTGATGGCGCCCGTCGCGCAAAATCAAGCCATCACGATCAGGATCGAGTTCGGCGATAAGTTCAGCCTCGCTTTGCACGGGAATGGGGCGCGCCTGGCTCAGGATGGAAACATCCACCTTCACTGCCGGTAATTCCTCAGCGGTGAGTGGCTTGAAGCGCGGGTCGCCAAAGGCAGCCTTCCAGGCGCTTTCGGCAATATCATCATGCAAGGGGCGATGGGCCGACACACTGCCAATGCAGCCGCGCAAGGCACCGTTCAGGGTCAGAGTCACAAAGCTTGCGCGCTGCGCCTTCATGGAAGGCGACAGGGCGCGCCAAGTGATGGATGGCTTTCGCCCTTTTTCCACGCCAAACCGCACCATGAATTGCGCGATGTCGAACACAAGCTTGCGGTCAGCCTCGGCAAGCCTGGCTTGCTGGGCATATTCAAACGCAATCGAGGCATAACCAACCACGCGCGCCTTATCGCCATGCGTATCGCCGGAATTGCGGTAATCAAGGCATGTTGCGCGCATATCCAGCGCGCGGGCGCGTTCCAGCAATCCGTGAAGCGCGTGCCGACCGCAGGCCTCAGCCGCGCCAATGGGTTCGCGCTGCAAGCGTTCAATCGCGGCGACGGTGCCGATATCCTTGGCCCGCGCTTCATCATAGCCAAGGTAATGCGAGAGATCTGAGGAGATGATGATGGCAGTCTCCGGCCCGCCCCAGACCAAATGCAGCGCCTGATCCACTTGTTGTGGAGTCGCCTGGCCGACCAGCACGGGGATGATGGCAACATCGCCCAGGGCACGCTGGATGAAGGGCAGATGCACTTCAATGCCGTGTTCCCGCGTGAAGGGGGCGGGATTTTCCGCGACAAAGGGCAAGCTCAGCAATTTGGTGATGGCAGCGCGGTCCACCGGCAGCACACCCAGCGGGGTGGCCCAATGTGTGGCCGGATGCACCGCAAGCCCCTGCACCGCCATGCGATGCGGTGGGCTTAAAATCACCACGCGGCTTATGGCGCCGCGCTGCCCCGCCAGCAGCCGATAAGCGCTGCCGGCGATGGGGCCGGAAAAGACATGCCCTGCATGCGGCGCCACCACGGCCTTGGGTCGCATCGCCCACGCAGGCGCGGCGGCGATGCAGCGATCTACCCCGACGGCCAGGCTGGCCGGATCGGCAGGGTAGAAGGTGCCCATCACCTCCGGGGCTTTTGTCGCGGCATCCATATGCCCATTATAGATCAGATGCCTGCCGAAACCATCATCCCCGAAGCCCAAAGCCTAACCGGCGCGCCCACGCGCTGGTGGACGCGACTTTCGGATGGGCGCTTTCGCTGCGATGTCTGCCCGCGCGAATGCAAAATGCGCGAAGGCCAGCGTGGGCTGTGCTTCGTGCGTGGTGCGGCGGCGGATGGCGTGGTGCTGACCACCTATGGCC
>JBEDHL010000209.1:0-7588 GCA_041174145.1 Pseudomonadota bacterium | reverse complement strand
TCCCAAGATGGTGCGCGGGTCACAGGGTCCTACCAGCTGCTTTCAGGGCAAATTGAATCTGCGGCGGAAGGCAAGCTGCTACGCGGGCGCTGGTCTGAAGACAAAAGGGAAGGCAGCTTCGAATTCATACTTGCCGAGGATGGGCAAAGCTTCATTGGCAGGCGTGATGGTGTGGAATGGTGGACTGGTGCCCGCAGCCAGCGTCCCCAGGCGCAGATGCAGGGAAGTGCTGACACGCCAAGATCAACGCTGCGGTCTTTTCTGAATGCGGGCAATCTGGGGCGCGATAGTGACAAAGATCAGTGGGCTTTGGCGGCCAGCCTATTGGTTACGGATGCAAACGACCCGGTAACTTCGCCGGAAGACAAGCTTGCGCGGACGATCGAGTATTTTCGCCTTCTGGACCTTCTGACAATACGGTTTCCGGATCTTGACCTGTTTGGGCAGACCGATGCGCGGGAAGTGGTCGTGCCGCTCCCCATCGCGGACAGCCTTGAAAACCTTTCCGTGGTTTTTCTTCGGCATGTTGCTGGTGGATGGCGCATTAAGCTGCCTTCCCGGCAAGCCATAGCGCGTGATCGGGACGCCATTCTTGCGTTACTTGGACAAGACAGCCCTGCTCAACGTCAATCCTTTGAGGCTTTGGGTTCACCCCGGGACACGATCAGAAGTTTCCTGATTGGTGTGTCAAGCTGGGACCAGGCGGGACAAGATCTCGCGCTAAGCACGCTTGATTTATCAAAATTCCAGCCAGTCACGAGGGAAGCGCATGGCGAATTGGCTGCGCTGCAATTGCGCCGCGTTCTTGAACGTATCGGCATTGAAGCGCTGCAGGCAATTCCAAATCGCTTGGTCGGCAGCAATGTGTTTGAAATTTTCACGCATAGCGCTGGCAATGTTGTGCTTGTTGCAGATGGGGCCGCCGATCAAAGAAAATGGCGGTTCTCGTCCGAAACGGTTGAGCGTTCCATGGAATTATTGCGTGCAAGCGATAAGCTTCCAGCAACGCAATTCCGGCTACCGGGCGCAATTCCGACAACCGCGTTTTTTTCGCTTCGTGATGCGGTATCTGTGAAGGCTCCCTTTCTTCTCAAGCGTGCGGGAAGAATGGAGATCTGGCAGGTATTGGGGTCGCTGACGGGGCTTTCCCTGTCTGTCCTTCTGGGGATGATATCGGCGCGCCTGCTGATCATTCTTTTGCGGCGTCCGGTTGAGCGGGAATTCTTGACGCCCAAATGGTTCAGGCCAAGCCTGGTTTTTTGTGTGACTTTGCTTTTTGGAAGTCCGGTTCCCATTATATTTGGCGTCCCGCCGCATATCCGCCATGTGACTGTTCCGATTATTGGCATTGCGCTTGTGCTGCTGATGACCATGATCATGTGGCAGTTGCTCAAGATCTATTCCCTGCATTTCAGCAGAATAGCGGAAAGATCATTGGGGGCTGGGGATGATATCGCGGTTTCTCTCCTATTTGCGCTTTTACGCCTGTCGACCATCGCGGCCTGCGGGCTTGGACTTGCTCATTTCCTGTCCATTTCACCTGTCAACATACTTGCGGGTCTTGGTATCGGCGGCTTGGCCGTGGCTTTTGCTGCACGGGAAACCATCGCCAATATCTTCGGGGCGGCGGTTTTGGCGGTTGATCGCCCCTTCAAGCGTGGTGACATGATTTCCATGGGGGATGTTCGTGGCACTGTGGAGCATGTGGGCATTCGTTCCACCAGATTGCGCACCATCAAAAACAGCGAAATTGTTGTGCCGAATGCAAAACTGGCAGATACCAGCATCACCAATCACGGCGCTTCTGATCCGCAGGCGCAGCATGCCATCTTCCGCCTGAGCTTGGATTCGGACACAGTCTCGCTCAGCGATTTTGTGGATGAATTGAAAGTCAATTTCGGCAAGCTTTCGGGAATTTCTGGCGCGGAAAATAACATTCTTATTCATCGCATTGATGGGAAGGATGTTGAGATTAAAATTCTGCTTCCAGCGCCATCGGATTCTAACGAAAATCGCAAATTGCTTGAAGATTTGGCACTGGGTGCCCTCGCCAAGGGCCGAGAGGTGGGCATAGGATTAGCCTGGACCCCAGCATGATGCATTTCATTCGACATGGGATGCGCCAGCAGAAGAATGCCCGATGTGGCGATTTGATGCGGCTTCGGGGCGGTGCGAATTCCAAAAATCAATCAGGCATTATTGCCGCATATGGCGGTGTAACGGCTGAAAATTGCCGTGCGATGTCGGAATTTCTGGCAACTTCGATCCATGGGGAGTGGTTTTTATGAAAATTTTCAAAAATGCGCGTAGTGAGTCTGAGGGATCAAAAGAAATGCGTTCAGATCGTCGTGGCTTTTTGGCGCTTTCAGCCGCCATGGGTGCAAGCAGCATTTTGCCCGGTTGTGCGCTACCAGATCGTGGTCCCGCAGTGCCACGCGAAATGACAGGTCAAACGACCGTTCTGGGCATACCTAATGAGCGTTTCCTGATCCCGCATGATCTGCCCGCATTGGTCAATGAATTTGAATTGGCGGCGGAACGGCGGCGCACTGCAGCGCGGCAGTCGGGCATTCGCATTGCGTCACGTGACCGCGCCATGCTCGCGGTTTCTGGTGGTGGCGAAGATGGCGCTTTTGGCGCTGGTATTCTTTGTGGCTGGTCAGATCAAGGCACGCGTCCGACATTCGAATTGGTGACAGGTGTTTCGACCGGCGCCTTGACCGCGCCTTTTGCTTTCCTTGGTACGGAATGGGACCGAGAACTCAAATCTGTCTACACTGATATTTCTCCCAAGGATGTATTGCGCCAGCGGTTTCTGACGGCAGCGCTGATCGATGATGCCTTGGCGGATAATACGCCGTTATATGCGACCATTTCGCGATATTTGGACGAACGCATGTTGGCGAAAATCGCAGAAGGGTATCGCGAAGGCAGGTTATTGCTGATTGGTACCGCCAATATTGACGCGCAAGTGCCAACCACTTGGAATATTGGCGCCATTGCGAATAGCGGGCATCCGCAGGCACTTGATCTTGTCCGGAAAATTTTGCTGGCGTCGGCTGCCATTCCGGGTGCCTTCCCACCGGTTATGATCAATGTAACGACACCCACCGGTAGTTTTCAGGAAATGCATGTGGATGGCGGCGCTTTTACCCAGGTGTTTCTCTATCCACGGCGCCTGAGTGCGCTTCAGCGTGCTGGTGGAAGGACTGAACGCCCGATTGCATCAAAAGCCTTTGTCATCCGCAACGCACGCCTTGATCCTAGCTGGGCGGCGGTGGATCGGCGGGCGTTGAGCATTGCCGGGCGCGCCATTTCAACCATGATCGCTTCGGGCGGCTATAATGATATCGTGCGTATCTGGAATACAACGCGCCAAGATGGGGTCGATTTCAATCTGGCCTATATCAGTTCCCAATTCACCGGAAGCTACACGCAGCCTTTCGAACAAGCCTATATGAGGCAGCTATTCGATTACAGCTACCATAAGGCACGGCGCAATGAAGCTTGGGTGAAAGAACCACCGTGATTGGCGCAATCACGGCTTGCGTGAAGCTTTAGCGGGCTGCGTCCAGTGCCTGCGCAGATCATGGCGGATGGGGTGGGATTCGAACCCACGGTAAGCTTGCACCTACGCCGGTTTTCAAGACCGGTGCCTTAAACCGCTCGGCCACCCATCCAAGTGCCTTGCCCCATGAAGCCAGGGCAAGGCCGTAATACGCGTGCCGCTTATTCGCCCGCCATGCGCTGCGCGACAAGGGGGGCACCCAGGCGCATCAGCGCATTCACATCGCCCGCCTGGTCCAGCCCAATCACGGCATCGGCCAATTGCTTGGCACGCTCAGCGCCCAGTACCGCATCGGCCAAGCCGTGGAATTTGGCGCGAAGCTCGGCTTCGGTCAGGAAGTTATCGGGCTCACCCTTCGGGATCTTGATGTGGCGGACAAAGCTTTGCCCGCGCGCCTTGATGGTCAGCTTGCCGGACATGAAGGCCGGGAATTCGGCCTGCACATCGGCATCTTCTTCCGGCAGGATCTTCGGCATGAGCGCGCGGATATCCTTATCCTGCAACCAAGCATAGGAATCCCAGCCGAAATGCCCGCGCGCCAGCGCGCAAGCCACCACAAACGGCCCGCTGAACTGGCCATCCACGATGTTCTGCGGATTCTGCTTATATTCGCGCGGCGCGCCCACCAGCAGCATGCCCTTATTCGGCAGGCCCATGATGACGCTTTCAATTTCTTCGAGCTTCAGGCCAAGCTCAGCGCGCAAGGCAAGTGCCGCATCCACACTGGCATGGCCATAGCGGCAGGAAGGGTAAGGCTTCACGGCGGTCTGCATCAGCTCCCACGCCTCGCCCAAATCCTGCAACACGCGCTCGGGCTTCGGGTTCGGGGCATAGGCGCGCAGGAAGCCCGCCTTGCCTTCAATGGCTTCACCCGCACCACGGAAGCCCTCACGCGCGATGGTCGCGGCGGAAAGCCCGTTCAGTGCGCTCCAACCCACTTGGAAGCGCTTGGTCCAGGCACCATTGGCCAGGAATTGCAGGCTGCCGGCGGCCTGGGACAGCGCGATGCCGAAAGCATCTTCCATCTGCGCCGGGGTAAAGCCGAAAACGCGCCCCGCCGCCGCCGCCGCGCCGAAGGCGCCGCAGGTCGCCGTTGGGTGATAGCCGCGGTCGTAGTGATCGCCTCCGGGCAGCGCCAAAGCAAGCCGGCAGGTGGTTTCATAGCCGGCCACAATCGCGGCCAGCACAGTCTTGCCATCGGCGCCGGTCATCTCAGCGGCGGCAAGGGCCGCCGGGATCACCGGCGCGCCGGGGTGCAGCGTGCCCGCCGCGTGCGTGTCGTCAAAATCAAGCGAATGCGCCATGGCGCCATTGATCAGCGCGGCACCCGCCGGGGTGTAGCGCTGGGAATCACCAAATACGGCGGCGGAGCCACCCGTCAGGCCCAATGCGCGGGCAGCGGCCAGAAGGGGCGGGGTGCTTTCCGCCTCATGCCGGCCGCGCAGCATATTGCCGACCAGGTCAAGGATCAGGAAGCGCGTGCGTTCCTGCACGGCGCTGGGCAGGCTTTCATAACGCAGCCCGGCGACAAAGGCGGCGAGTTCGCGGGTGACGGCGACCATGGCGTTTCTCCTCTCGATAAGGCGACAGTCTAGCACCAGTTCTGTCCGGGCCAATACGGGGCTTGAAAAGGGTTTGCCTTGCCCCGCGCCGCATGGCACCTGATGCGGCCATGATCGAAAGAAGGCTCTTGCTCGGTGGAGTCGCGGCGCTGGTCGCGGCCTGCAGCCCAGAGGCAAATTCCGCCAACCAAACCACGGCCGCCAATGGTTCCCCGGCCTATCAGCCGGTTTCCGGCCAAAGTTTTGAACGCTTCCTGGAAGGGGTGCGCGCCGATGCCCGCCGCGCCGGGATTTCGGAGGCCACGCTGAACCAATCCCTTTCGGGGCTGCGCGCCAATCAGCGCGTGATTGAATTGGACCGGCGCCAGGCGGAAGGCGGCATGGTGTGGGAAGAATACCGCGACCGCATCATGCTGACGCCAACGCGCATTCAGAATGGCCGGCGTCTGATGGCGGAAAACGCCGATCTGCTGCGCCGGATTGAAGCGCGCTATCATGTTGCACCTTCCGTGATCGTCGCGATTTGGGGTGTGGAGACCAATTACGGCGGGAATACTGGCGGTTTTGGTGTGGTGGAAGCGCTCGCCACCCTGGCATGGGAGGGGCGCCGCGCGGCCTATTTCCGCAATGAACTAATGTCGGCTTTGCGCATTTTGAATGACCGCCATACCAGCCCGGACCGCATGAAGGGCTCCTGGGCCGGGGCGATGGGCCAGCCGCAATTCATGCCGAGCAATTTTGAACGCTTGGCGGTGGATTTCGACGGCGATGGCAAGCGCGATATCTGGGATAGCCGGGCGGATGCGCTGGCTTCCATCGCGCATTACTTCCAGCGCAATGGCTGGCGCCACGGGGAAGCCTGGGGGCGGGAAGTGCGTCCTCCTGCAGGGTTTAACGCCAGCAGCGCCGATACGGAAAGCAAAAGGCCCTTGCGGGATTTCGCGCGCATGGGCTTTCGCAAGCCGGATGGGTCGCCTTTGCCGCAATCGGATATCGAAACGCAGATTGTGCTGCCGTCGCGCGGCACTGGTGGGCAGATCTTTTTGGGCCATCACAATCTGCGCGTGATCCGGCGCTATAATACGCCGGTGAATTACGGGCTTTCTGTCGGGCTTTTGTCTGATCGCGTGGTGGCGTGACGCGGGGCTTTTTCCTGGTCGCCGCGCTGCTCGCGCTGGCGGGCTGCGTTCAGCCAGAGCCGCGTTATGTGGTGGGGGAACCCTATCGCCTGGGCGGCGTTTGGTCCTACCCCAAGGAAGATTTCGCCCTGGCGGAAACGGGGCTGGCGGAAGTGCTGCCCGCGCCGGTTTTGGGTGGCCAGACCGCGAATGGTGAGGGGCTGAACGCCCAAAGCCTGACGGCGGCGCATCGCAGCCTGCAATTACCGGCGGTCATCCGCGTGACAAATCTGGAAAATGGCAGGTCCATCCTGCTGCGGGTTAATGATCGTGGCCCAGAAAAGCGCGGGCGCATCCTGGGCGTTTCGCAGCGCGCGGCCACGCTGCTGGGCATGGCGCCGGGCCGGGCCACACAAATTACCTTGAGCGTGGATGCGGAACGCAGCCGCGCCGCGATGGCCGGTCTGCCCGGTGCTGAACCGGCGCCCATCGCCATCGCCGCCGCCCCGCGCGCCGCTGTCGCGCGGGAGGATTTGGCGCCCTTGCCCGGCGCGCGGGAAGCGCCGCGCCGTGCAACCCAGCCCCTGACCAGCGCCAGCCCAGGCCTTGAAGCCCAAGCGCAGGCCCGACCGGTGATTGAAGCGCTACCCGAAACTGTCACCCAAGGCCCGGCCCAGCCGGGGTTATTGATGGTGGAAGTCGGCCAATTCTTCCGTGCCGATGCCGCGCAAGCCCTGGCCGCCCGGCTGCCTGGTGCGCGTATCAGCCAGCAGGGCAGGGGGCGCAATGCGCTGTTCCGCGTGACGCTTGGCCCCTTTGCCGATGCGGCGGGCGCGGATTTGGCGCTTGAGCGGACTCTGGCGGCTGGCGTATCTGGGGCGAAGATCATCATTGATTGAATTCGCCGCTTGGGCTTGGCGATTGAAGGAGCGGGCATGGCATCGCGTCGTCATCTGATTGCGGGGGCTTTCGGCGCCATTAACCTGGGCCTTGCCGCGACCGAGGCTTTCGCCCAGCAGCGCCCCGCGCCGCCGCCGGCCCAGCGCCGCCCGGCACCCCGCCCAGAAGGGGCGCCGGTGGCAACCCCCGTTGGCAATGTGGATGTGCTGGCGCGTCAGGCGCTGATTGTGGATTTTGAAACCGGCGCTGCCTTGCTTGAGAAAAACGCCGATGAGCGGATGCCGCCTTCCAGCATGTCCAAGCTCATGACCATGTATGCGGTGTTTGACCGGTTAAAGCAGGGCCGGCTGCAATTGGACCAGATGCTGCCTGTCAGTGAACGTGCGTGGCGTATGGGCGGTTCCAAGATGTTTGTGGAAATCGGCCAGCAGGTGCGCGTT
>JBEDHL010000208.1:0-6919 GCA_041174145.1 Pseudomonadota bacterium | reverse complement strand
TGCCTCGGGTGGCGGTGCCGGCGCGATTTCCGCTTCATTGGGCAGTTCGGTTTCCGGCGGCAGATCGCCATCAAATACATCGATATCATCTGGCCAAAACAGGCTTGTCTCCAGCCCGGCGGCCGGAAGGCTGAAAATCAACGGCCCAGGTTCCAGAAAGCGTGTCAGCACCGGGCCCAAAATCAATACAGTGTCTTGGCCTTCCTGATACATCGCAACAGGTTTCAGCGTGACTTCCTGCACCTGCCAACCACGGCGCCCGAGGTTCGCTGCCGCGTAACCTTCGCGGACCAGATGAAAGCCACCATCATGCGGCATGGATAAACCTTGGATGACGATGCGCGCGTGGCCAATGGAATGGCGTCGGTCATTTTCTACACGCAGCATCATGATGAAAGGCTTTCGTCGATCATGTCTCAGGCGGCGGCTTTGCGCAGACTATCAAGTAAGCCACCAAGACGAGCATTGGATTTTTCATCTACCATGGCGCCGCCGGCGCCGCGCACATTATCTTCCACCAACCGCACAAAGGCGACCGCCCAATCAACATAGAAAGTGGCATCATAGGCAACCGGTGTTTCAGAAAGCCGCGGCATATCATCAAGCGGCGCCGCGGGGCGCAGGAAAATACTGCGGCCTTCCCGCCCAGCCTTGGGGCGCGCGTCAACGGGTATATTCTGGAAGCCAAGCCAGGTCACGAAATCATTAATCGCGCGCTCCGCGATCATAACCGGCTTCAGCAAGCGATTGGCCATGCTTTCATTATACGCCGCTTCAGTGCGCATCCGTTCCGCGATGGTTTCACGCAGTTTCAGGCGGCGCGCAGCAGCGGCCAGCTGGGCCACCAGCATCGCAATGGCGTCGCGATCCATCCGGAATAATTCGGGGCTATCGGTGCGCGCGGCAAAGCGATGCATATTCTGCAGCCATTCAGCCACCGCGGCTTCAGCGAAAAGATCCGCCTGGTCGCGCGGGCCTTCCTCAATATCCTCTGCTACGGGGGTTGCCGGCTGATCCTCTTCAAACAAAGCTTCAAAATCGCTGCGCAATTCACGCGCTGTCGTCTTGCGTCCAACCGGCGCGGTAACAGCGGAAGGCGTTTCCGCCGCAGCCAGCTGTTGGCGCCGGAAAAGCTCCGCCAAGCCTTCCGCATGCACCTGCAATTCGCGCAGCAATAGGCCGAAGGCTTGCGCTTCGGCACAGGCCAGCAATTGGCGCCCAACAAGCCGCGCCTCTGCACGGCGCTTGGCCAATTCAGCGTCCAGATCGCCCGAGACATGATATTGTTCAAGCCGCCCCGCCATGCGCTTGGCCAGATCACCAAGCTGGCCCTGCACTTGGCGGCGTTTGAGTGCGGGGTTGCAAACCGGGCGCAGCCTTTCCGAAAGATAGCCAATACCGCCATCATTCAGCGCCATGCCCGCTTCCCAGGCACGTTCCGGCGCGGCGAAATGCTTCTGCACATCCTGATTGGCCAGAAAATTCGCTTTCAGTGCCGCAATGCGCTGCGGATCACGAAAGCCGATCTCCTTACCCTTATCATCGTAATCAAGCAGGCCCTTATTCAGCACTTCCGGGTTACGCAGCCAGAAGGTGTTTTTGAAGGCTTCGCCAGGCGTCCATTCTGATGGCCAATCATGGCCAAGCCCCAGGAATTCGAAAATCGTTGTCTTCAGGCGGGTGGACCAGCGTTCGATATTATCTTCCGCGCCGCCTTTGATTTCGAATTCCATGTCGAACATCGTCAGCACCAGAAAAAGCGCAACATCCTGGCCCTTCCGCGCTTCAGGCGTTGCGCCATGGGTGCCATCAATCCAGTTTCGCACCATGGCGGGCACTGTACGCACTTCCTGATTGCTGTGCTTCAGGCAGAGCAACATGGAAGTCAGTTCCTGTTCGGCCAAATATCGCTGATAGAGATAAGCCACCTTGCCGCGCCTGAGCAGCATGAAAAGATCACTTTGCGCGACCTCCTCTGCCTTGGCAGCATTGTATTTTTCGCGTCCCCGTGCACCAGGAAAATCGAGCAGATCAGTATAGTCGAAAAAATCGAAGGGCTTTTCTTCAAGTTGCAATTGCAATTCGGCAACCACCGCTGTCAGTACAGCACGCGGCAATTCAGCCCTTCTACCCATGCGGGTGGCAACCGGCACCAGATCACCATCCCCCTTGCCGAGCAGTGACATGGTTTCGACATCGATGATGCTATGTGCCTTGGGTTCCACCGCCAGCATCGGGCAGCAGGCTTCTTCCGGAAAATCGAGCTGTGCCAGGGCTTGAATAAGCTTCAGCGCCGTTGCTGTCATGGTCGGCGTATTATTCCACAACAACCCGTAAAGCTCAGCGCGATCAGCAATGGAAAGGCGCGGCGCCAATTGTTCCATTTCCCGCCAGGCGCCCGGCTTCAGCGCCAGATGCGCCGGGTGATTCAGGAAATACCGTTCGAAATATTCAAACAAATCGTAGATGTCATCCTCATTCAACCGCCCCACCGGGTCCTTGGCGGCCTTGGCGCGCAACTTGGCCAGGCTTGTCTCAATCACTGCGGCTTCCAGCGGCACAACCGTATCGCGGTCAAAATCCTCCATGAAGGCATTGGCCATGATTTTCACGATATCGGTTTCGGAAAGCATGCGGCAAACCACCGGCATACCGGGCAGGCCTGCAACAGGGCGCGTTGTGAAGCGCGTCACCAGGCCGGTTGATTCCTTACCGCCATCCGGGTTGATATCGCGATTGAAGCCGCGCAATTCCTCACCAAAGCGGATCGTGGTGGGGCGGCCTTCCTTCCGCGCCAGGGACGCGATCAGATAGCTTTTCCCCTGCTGGCTAGGCCCAAAGACCGAAACACACATGGGCCGACGCGCGGCATTCGCCAAGCGTCTTGCGCGCAACCCTTCACGGCGAAAATCACGGGCCAAAGCGGGGCCTTCTTCCCGCACCAGATCGCCAGCATCAGCCAGCCAACCGATCGCACTTTGCGCCGCATCGGCCACCGCATCGCAGCGCTTGGCAAGAACTTCGTTTTCGGCCTGGGCGGCGCCTGCTTCGGAATTAGCCATGGTCATTCATTTTCCTCACGGCACCGAAAGCGCGCCGGTGTCGCGCCAATACCCTGCTTCACTACGTTCTGTTTGCAGACGCAACCGGACAATGCCGCGATGCTGCGGATCACCTTCCGCATCCAGGATTTCATCTATGCTGAAATCTTCCCGCAACTCCTCAGCATCGGCGCTTTCGGGATCAATTTCCGCACGCTGGATGGAAAGGCGCAGCGGCAATTTCAGGCGCGGCACATTATCCGGGTTGGCATATTCCAGAATATACAAGCGGCTCGCGGTCCAGCGTTCCAAATCCAATTGCCGAAAGCCCAGGAATACAGGCGCGCGGAATTCCATGGTGAATTTCACATCCTGCTGCGCGCCAGGGGTCTTCGGCAATTCCTTATCCGGATCATTCAACAGCACGTTCTGCTTCAGGATCTGGCCGGAAATTTCCATCCTGCCGAGATATTTCGCCGTGGAACGCATGGAAAGCCTGCTGGTACGCATCAGGAAGCCTTCAAGCCGGCCTTCAGCCACTGCGCATAACATGGCGCCAACGGCCGCCGTGGTTTTGGGGTCATCCACACGTCCGGCCGAATCCCTGAAGGGATACCAGCTACCCGCCCGATAACGATGCATGCCAACAATCCGATGCGGAGGCACCGGCATTTTCGCGAGCACCATATCGAAAATCGCCCGCAAGCGGGAAGGCCGGCCCGAAAGCAGCAGCCAATCGCAATCATAGGCGTAGACAACTTCGCAGAGATCAGCGATCACCTGCCCAAGTGCCGCTTGCACAATGGCATCAACACTACCCGCAGTAGCGGTGATTTCCGCGTTCAATAATTGAAAACCAACCGCGCCCGCGCGGCCAGCCTGTTGTTCAAAATAGCGCAACGGCGCCGCAATATCCCGGCCAGCCAGAATGGTCGCCATACTCTCATGCAGGAATGGCCCGGTCGCGCGATCCGAAATTTTTTCATAGCCATGCAAAATCGCAAGCCCGGAAGGTTCCAGAATCTGAGTGACGAATTGGCGGCGCAAATGGCGTTCCAATTCGCTTTGCGCACCACGATCACCCCCCAAAACCTCACGCAGCAGCGCCTTGGGGTCACGCGCACCAGCCTGGCGCAAATTCTCCTCAATCTGCGGCAAGACAATGCTTTGGATGACTTCTTGCAGCACCTCATCACCCGCAATACGGAAACCTTCACGGAAATTCTGATGCGGTTCAATTTCCTGGCCATGCTCTGCGGAATAGGTGCAGATCATCAAATCCGTTGTGCCACCGCCGATATCAATGCTCGCCACCCGCAGCGATGGCGCTTTGCCATGGCCTTCGCGCACACGCCCGGTCAGGGCAAAGAAACTTGCCGGATCACCACGCAGGCGCTGGCTTGCTTCGGTATACAGAAATACCAATTGCGTCGCCGTGGCTTCATCCAAATTGGCGATAACGCGCGGCTCCGCAGGCGGGCTCGCAGCCCCTGGCGCTGGATTTCCCCAGCCCATCATATCCCAGGCAAGGCGCACCGCCGCTTCTGCACGATGGCGAAAAATGCGCTGTTCCGCCAAGGCCATCGCCGGCGGCATGGTCAGCAAAATACGGCGCAGGCGCCGTGGCACATCGGGGAAGCTGCGCGCATAGCGTGTTTCCACCGAATTGATTTGGGAAAGTGCCTGCAGAAGAATTTCCGCAAGCAGAAAGCTCATCAACGATGAACGGCTGAAGCGCGCCCGCACGGCAGGTTGGCGGGGCGCACCACCGCGCCCGCGTGGTTTGGCACGCAATACCTCACCATCTTCGCTCACCCAGGCCATGAAGCTACCGCTGACAGGCGGTTCTGTCGTCACGCCATCGGCGGCCAAGCCATTGAAGCGCCAAACCTGCGTGGTTGGCCTTTCATCCCAAAGATAACGCTTGGGGGAGGAAAGACCCGTCGCACCTTCATTGCCGCGTGCTGCCGCGGAAAGGCGCACCGCTTCCGGCCCAATCCGCACGGGGCTCAGCCATTGAAACGCATTGCCGCGGCCGGAACGGCGGCTCAACGCATCCTTGCCGAAGCTGGCGCGGGCGAATTCAACGCGGCTTTCAAACGGGAAGGCATAGCTTTCTTCAGGGCTGCTCAAGTCGCGCAATTTCAGCGGATAGCTATTATTGAGATTGAGCCGGCTGTCGCGCTCATCCTCCACCAAAATCCCGCAAGTGCGCGCATTGCCAATATCCAGCACCAAATCAACATTGATTGGTTCATAGGATTTGCTGCCGGAAACCACATCCACCAGTTTCACGCGCGGCAGGATGCGTGCTTCCGCAATCAATTCCAAAAGCGTGATGAAGCGCGCCCAATGTTCACAGGCGCGTTGCTCATCCTCCGGCCGAATACGCCGGCCACTGGCCGCGCGCATTTCCTGTAAGGATTCCTCAAGCCATTGGATCAACCAAGGCTCATTCATGAACCAGCTGGTCTGTTCCCGGTCCGCGACAAAGGTGAATTCGCCCGCGCGTTCGCTATCGGCCGGCGAAATCGCCGTATAGGGCCTGCCTTCTTCGCGCGTTCTGAGCGCGGTATCAAAGGCAAGCACCGCATGATGCGTATTGCCTTCATCATCCGGCGCGGGAAGTGCGGCGATGCGGATGCGCACCCAATTGGTGGGGCCTTTATCATAAACTTCCTGCCCACCCGCACCCATTGCAGCGACACGGAAAAAAGGCAGTGGCAGCCAACGCCCCAGCGCCATTTCCAAGGCCTGCCCGCGACCGATTTGATAAATCTCCTCATCCGGTGGGCTGCGGCCACTGATCGGGTCCAGCAGCGCGCCATCACCGCTATCCGTCAGGCGCCGAAGATTGACCAAGCCGGCACTGGCCGGATCTGCGCCCGGGGGTAAGGGTTGCTCCCAAAAAGAACGGGGCGCACGCGGCAGGCGGTCCAGCCCAAAGCGGATGTCAATGAATTGCAGGCCGGTCTGCGGCACCAAACTGATAATTTGCGGCAGACCCTGCATTGTGGAAAACCCTAAATTTTGAATATAATTCCGTGTATTATGCAGCCCAAAGGCTTGCCATGCAAGCATTCAGACAAAGCGGCGCGGCGCTTCTCCAGATCATAACTCAAAAGAAAGCCACTGACCGGCCCCGCAAATCGGGCGCTAGATGCGCCCGAAGCGTTGCAAGGCCGCATCCAATTCAGTGGCGCGCCTTTCGATGCTTTGTACCTGATCAGCGGAAGGCCCGCCGGCGCGTGCGGCGGCGGCGCGGCGGTCCCGTTCCAAGGCATCAAGTTCGGATTGCAGCCGCGCCCCTTCCGAAGTCGCAGCCGGGTTTTGCGCGCGTTCGGCGCGCAGGCGGTCCAGCGTTCGGCGTTGCTCAGCAAGGCTCCGCTGCAAAGCGGCCAAGCGTTGTTCGGAAGCGCGCACCGCCGCCGTACTGCGCGCGGCTTCAGCTTGCGCTGCCGTATTGCGTTCGGCAGCCATTTGCGCGGCGCGTTCCTGCAGCGCGGCCGAGTTTTCCAGCCGTTGCGCGCCGCGTTCATCCTCACCACTCACGGCGGCACCAATACCGGTGAAGAAACCGCGTTCGGAAGCAGGGCCCGCGCCTGCGCCGGCGCAACCGGCCAGCAGCAATAGCGGCGTGATGATGCGGAAGGATTTCAGCTTCATGGCAGGTCAGGCCGTCGGCACACGGCGCAGCGCGGATTCCAGATCATCCGCTGCCGATTCAAGCCGGCGCTGCGCCTGGTCAATCTTCGCTTCCTCATTCATCAACTGCGGCACTTGCCGAGAACTGGCCACCAGGCGCTGGCGCGCATCACGCGCTTCACCGGCGGTCTTGCGCATCAATTCCGCATCCTGGCGCATGGTTTCAGTCTCGT
>JBEDHL010000207.1:0-13090 GCA_041174145.1 Pseudomonadota bacterium | reverse complement strand
CCGCGCCGGCTATACGCCTGCTGCGCTGTATTTCCATTTCTCATCGCGTGAGGCGATTTATGCCGAAGTGCTGCGCGATAGCCTCGCGCGCCTGAAGGCAGCGGTGGCGGGTGGCGCGGCGCGGGATGGGTTTCGCGGCGCTGCGCTCGCCTTGTTTGATTTCTATGCGGCGCATCCACAGGAATTGGCGCTCGGCTTTTATTTGGGTGGCGGTGGCCTTGCGCCACGCGGCTTGGGGCAGGGGCTTGATCCGGGGTTGAATGCCGCGCTGCTCGCCGCCCTTGCGCCCATGCGCGCGGCAGGGGGGCAGGAAGTGGCAACGGAGGCCTTCGCGCTGGCCGTTGGCTTGCTGGTCATGTCCGAAACCCGCCGCATCCGGCTATTTGGCCTTTCCGCGCGCGCGCTGATGGAAAGCCATTTGGCGCGGCTACCCACAAGCCCAGACTGAATGGCTTGCCGCGCCATCGCTGCCGCGCGATGCTGAGACACGGGAAAAGGGAATACGCCGATGAAGCAAATGACGCTGGTCGCCTTTCTGCAAGCGCAGAATTGCTCAAACTATGTCGGCTCCTGGCGGCATCCCGCGACCATGCAGGATTACCTCAGCCCGGAATATTACCAGCGCATCGCGCGCACGCTGGAAGCCGGTTGCTTTCACATGGCGTTTTTTGATGATCGGCTCGCCATGCCCGATATTCTTGGCCATGACCATGCGGAAGCGGTGCGCAATGGCATTCGCGTGGTGAAGCTTGACCTGATTTCGATCCTGACAGCGATGGGGCTTGCCACATCAAAACTTGGCCTCGGCGCGACCTATTCCACCACCTATTACGAACCCTTCCATGTGGCGCGGGTTTTCGCGACACTTGATCACATGCTGGGCGGGCGCGCCGCCTGGAATGTGGTGACATCGCTGAATGACAGTGAAGCGCACAATATGGGCGCGGATGATCATCTGGAACATGATCTGCGCTATGACCGCGCGGATGAATTCCTGGAAATCGTTTTGTCCCATTGGGATTCCTGGGGCGATGACGCCATCATCCAGGACCGTGAAAGCGGTATCTTCGCCGATCCCAGCAAGGTCCGGCGATTGGACCATAAGGGCAAATGGTTCAAAAGCCGCGGCCCCTTCACCGTACCGCGCACACCTCAGGGCCGGCCCGTTCTGATCCAGGCCGGCCAAAGCGGGCGCGGCAAAAGCTTCGCGGCGCGCTGGGGTGATTTGGTCTTTGTCATCTATCCCAATATGGAAGTCGCCAAGCGCGGCTATAGCGGTTTCAAGGATCAGGTCGCCGCATCTGGCCGAGATCCCGCGACGGTGCGTATCTGCCCCGCCGTTTATTGCATTGTCGGCGAAACCGAAGCGGCGGCACAGGAAAAGCGCGCCTTGATTGATGGCCTGGCCAGGCCGGTTGATGGGCTATCCTTGCTGTCTGAAGCGCTGAATTATGATTTCGCGTCAAAGGGCTTGGATGATGCCTTCACGGATGATGAATTGGCCGGCATCAAGGGGCTGCAAGCGCTGCGCGACCGCGTGGTTGCTTCCAGCGGCAAGCGCAACCCGACCTTGCGCGATTTCGTTGAAATCACCGGGCGCGGCACCATTCGCGAATTCCCGGTATTTTGCGGCACGCCAAAGCGCGTTGCGGATGAAATGCAGGCCTGGGTGGAAGCCAGTGCCTGCGATGGCTTTGTGCTGGCTGCCACGCATATGCCCGGCACTTATGAGGAATTTGTCCGCCTGGTGGTGCCGGAATTGCAGCGGCGCGGTGTCTTCCGCAAGGAATTCACCGGCACCACGCTCAGGGAAAATCTCGGCCTGCCACGCGCCGCACCCTTTGATTGGCAGAGATAACCAAACTACATCCCAAGTACATTTTTCATGCCGTAAAGCGCGGGTGCCCGCCCATGCACCCAAAGCGCCGCGCGCACCGCGCCGGTGGCATAGACGCGCCGATCAAAACTGCGATGCGTCAGGCTGATATGTTCTGAGGCAGCAGCGAAAAGCAGCGTGTGTTCACCCACCACCTGCCCGCCGCGCAAAGCTGCGAAGCCAATCGTGCCCGTGCCGCGCGGGCCGCAATGCCCATCGCGCCCGCTTTCAATGCCTGCTTCTTCCATGGTGGTGCCGCGTCCCGCCGCGACGGCGCGGCCCAAAGCCACCGCCGTGCCGGAAGGTGCATCCACCTTTTGGCGGTGATGCATTTCCACAATCTCGGCATCATATTGGCTGCCCGGCAAAGCGGCGGCCATGCGCTCCGCAATCGCCAGGAACAGATTGACGCCGGGCGCGAAATTCGCCGCATAGACAATCGGCGCGCGCTTGCCGGCTTCGGCCACTGCCGCTTCCGCGGCTGCGGAAAGCCCGGAACTGCCGAGGATGATCCCCTTGCCGCAGGCGGCGGCAGCAGCGGCATGGGTGGCGGCGGTATCCGCATGGGTGAAATCAATCACCACATCGGAAGCGGCGAAAAGCGCCGTGATATCAGGAAAGCTTTGCAAGCCAGCCGGGGCCGGCTTGCCGCCGGCGCGCAAAGTGCCGCCCACACACACCGCACCAGCAGCGGCGACTTCCTCAATCAATAGCCGGCCCATGCGCCCGGCCATGCCGGCGATACCGATGCGAATGCTCATGGCGTTTCTCCCGCGATTAAAAGCAGTCTCTGCTCCGATACAACGATTTGTCTAGACTCAATCCGCCCGCGGATGCGCCTTGCGCCAGGTCTCCAGCAGCGCTGCGGCATCCACCGCCGTATAGCGCTGCGTGGTGGAAAGGCTGGCATGGCCGAGCAGTTCCTGAATGGCGCGCAAATCAGCCCCGCCGCCCAGCAAATGTGTCGCGAAGGAATGGCGCAGCGCATGTGGGCTGGCATGTTCCGGCAAGCCCGCGAGCCTGCGAAAATCCCGCAGGCGTTTTTGCGCCACGGCGGGATCAAGCCGCGCACCGCGCGCGCCGAGGAACAAGGGCTCATCCGCCGCACCAGGGCCGCGTTCCGCCAGATAGGCCGCCATGGCATCGCGGATCACCGGCAAAATCGGCACCAGCCTTTCCTTATTGCCCTTGCCAAGTACGCGGAGCGCCGCTTCGGAACCAGGGCGCGGCGCATCGGCCAAATTCAACGCCAAAGCTTCCCCAATGCGCAGCCCCGCGCCATAGAGCAAGGTGAATAGCGCGCGGTCGCGTGCCGCTTGCAGGCGCGGGTTTTCATGCCGACCAACCGCATAGACATCCGCCACATCTTCCGCCGCCGCGCGGGCTTCCTTTTCGGTCAGGGCGCGCGGCAAGGGCGGCTTGGCGCGCGGTGCGCGGAGCCCCGCCAGCGCCACCGGCGCCATGCCCTGATGGCGCTGCAAATAACGTAAAAAACTTCTGATCGCAGCGAGCTTGCGCGCCCGCGTCGCACCCGCATCGCCTTCCATGGCGCGGGCGGAAAGAAAGGCGCGCAAATCGGCGGGGCGCAGCGCACCAAGCGCGGCCAGATCAGGCTCAGCCCCCAGATGTTCGCTCAGAAAGCCAAGAAATTGCGCCACATCGCGCCCATAGGCTTCGATGCTATGGCCACTCGCGCGGCGTTCGTCAGCAAACCAGCCAAGCCAAGCGGCAGCGGCTTCAGCGCCTCTCACGCTACCTCGCAATCGCCGCCGCCACGGCGCGGCCCAGAAACACCAAGGGTTCCGTGCCATGGCGCGCGGGCAGGGCATTGGCATCGCGTGCGCCAAGCGCCAGCAGCATCTGGGGCTGCCCCCCAACCACCACGCGGATCAGCGCATCCCGCGTGATCAATGCCGCCGCTTCGCCATGCAAATGCGCCGCTTCCGCAGGCTTGTCGCGCACCAGCACATCGCGCCCGCGCACAAGCAGGCTTTCTACCATTCCGCGCGCAAGCGGGCGCTGTTCCGGGCGCATCCAAAGCTGCGCCGGGTTGTCCGGCGGTTCAACGCAAAGCGTGCAGCTTTCAAGCCCCAGCAGATTGGGCCATTCCTGCGCCACAGTTTCCGGTACATGGTCTGAGCGCATCAGCGCCAGTACTGCCAGCCTGACGCGAGATACCAACCCAAGCCCTGCGCGTTCCGCATCCAGCGCCAGGCGCAACTCCGCATCAAGGGCGGATGCGCGTTCGCGTTCCGCGCCCAGCATCGCTGCCATATGGTCAGTCAGCCCATCCCCATGCACGCGCCGCGGTGGGGCAAGCGCTCGGTAAAGTTCCGGCCGCTCCGCCAGAAAATCCGGATGGGCGCGCAGATATTCTTCCACCTCCCCAGCCGAGGGCCCGTTCGGAGCCTTCGAGTCTGAGGGAGGGTCGCTCACAGGATGCTTTGTCCTGTCTTTTTCCAATCCGCCAGAAAGGCTTCCAGCCCCTTATCGGTCAGCGGGTGCTTCAGCAATTGGCGAATAACGGCCGGCGGCAGGGTCGCCACATGCGCACCCATTTTGGCACTTTCCACCAGGTGGATTGGGTGACGGATGGAGGCGACCAGAACCTCAGTGCGGATTGCAGGGTAATTGCGGTATATCTGCACAATGTCCGCAATCAGCCGCATGCCATCGGTCGCAATATCATCCAGCCGCCCGACAAAGGGGGAAATGAAGGCCGCGCCCGCTTTGGCGGCCAGCAGCGCTTGGGCTGCGGAAAAGCAAAGCGTGACATTCACCAAAGTGCCTTCGGAAGCGAGCGTCCGGCAGGCGATCAGCCCCGCTTCCGTCAGCGGCACCTTCACGGCAACATTGGGCGCAATGCCGCGCAGAAAGCGCCCTTCGGCCAGCATGCCGGCGGCATCCGTGGCGGTCACTTCCGCGCTGACGGGCCCCGGGGTGATGGCGCAGATTTCCGCAATCACCTGCTTCATATCGCGGCCAGATTTGGCAATAAGCGATGGGTTGGTGGTCACCCCATCCACCATGCCCAATTCCGTGAGCGCGCGGATTTCGGCAACTTCGGCGGTATCGACAAAGAACTTCATGAATTCCAATCCTGCATGGCGAAAGACGAAGCTAGGGCGGGGAATGGCGCCGCGCGGCCTAAACCGCAAGCCTTCCCAGAGAGAATAGGCTAGACCATAGCCCATGCCGGCCCCTTCGCGAAAGCAGCCCCTGCTGCCTGAAACAATTTCATCCAGCCCGGCCAAACGCTTGCGCGTATTGCTGCCGCTGCCACTCGCCGATGCCTATGATTACCGCGCTGAGGATGAGGCCCCGCCGCCCGGCAGTTTCGTCGCCGTGCCCTTGGGCGGGCGGCAGGTAATTGGCGTGGTTTGGGATGAGGCACCCGATTCGGCCCTGCCGGACCACCGCCTCAAGCCCATCGCCGCCGTGCTGGAAGCCCCACCCATGCCGGAAAAGCTGCGCCGCTTCGTGGATTGGGTCGCAGCCTATACGCTTTCCCCGCGTGGCGCGGTGCTGCGCATGGCGATGAGCGTGCCTGCGGCCCTTGAAGCGCAGCCCCATCGCGCCGGCTGGTGCCGGGCCGATCCCTTGCCAGAGCTGCCGCGCCTGACGGCTTCCCGCCAGCGCGTTTTGGCCGCCCTTAAAGCCGGGGAGGTGCGTGCCCCCGATGATCTGGCACGCGAAGCCGGGGTGGGGGCGGCGGTACTGCGCGGCATGGCCGATGCGGGGCTGCTGGTGCCGGGTCTGCTGCTACCGCTTGAAGATTTTCGCCTGCCCGATCTGGCCCGCCCCGGCCCGGTGCTAGATGCCGACCAGGCCGAAGCCGCTGCGCTGCTGCGCGCGGCGGTAGCGCGCAATGCCTATGGCACCACGCTGCTTTCCGGCGTGACCGGTTCCGGCAAGACCGAGGTTTATTTCGAAGCCATCGCCGCCGCCCTTCAGGCCGGGCGTCAGGCCCTGGTGCTGCTGCCTGAAATCGCGCTATCGGCGCAATGGCTGGATCGGTTTCGCGCCCGCTTCGGCACTGATCCCGCGCTATGGCATTCAGAACTTTCACCCCGCACGCGCCGCATCACATGGCGTGCGGTGGCGGAAGGCCGCGCGACAGTGCTGGTGGGCGCGCGTTCGGCGCTATTTCTGCCCTTTCCCGATCTCGGCCTGATTGTGGTGGATGAGGAACATGAAACCGCCTTCAAGCAGGAAGAAGGGGTGATTTATCACGCGCGCGATATGGCGGTGGTGCGGGCGCGGCTTTCAGATGCCGCTTGTGTGTTGGTGAGTGCGACACCCTCGCTTGAAACCCTGACCAATGCGCGCGCCGGGCGTTACGCGGCATGCCATTTGGCGGCGCGCCATGGCGGGGCGGTGATGCCGCAGATTGGCTTGATTGACCTCAGGCGCGAAACCCCGCCGCGCGGGCGATTCCTGAGTCCCGCCTTGGTCACCGCCGTGGCGGAAACCTTGGCGCGTGGCGAACAGGCCATGCTGTTTTTGAACCGGCGCGGCTATGCGCCGCTCACGCTATGCCGCGCCTGCGGGCATCGGCTGCGCTGCCCGAATTGCACCGCCTGGCTGGTGGAACACCGCGCTGCGCGGCGGCTGCAATGCCACCATTGCGGCCATGTTGAAGCGCCGCCCAGCCATTGCCCAAGCTGCGCCGCGCCGCATAGTACGGTGCCCATCGGCCCAGGGGTGGAGCGCGTTTTGGAAGAAGCCGCTGCGCTTTTCCCTGATGCACGCCGCTTGGTCATGGCATCCGATACTCTACCCGGCCCCGCCGCCGCCGCTGCCGCCGCCGAGGCGATTGAAAGGCGCGAGGTTGATCTGATCATCGGCACGCAAATCGTCGCCAAGGGCTGGCATTTCCCGTTTTTGACACTGGTTGGCGTGGTGGATGCTGATCTTGGCCTGGCGGGCGGTGATTTGCGCGCCGCTGAACGCACCGTGCAATTGCTCCATCAGGTCGCCGGCCGCGCGGGCCGTGCAGAACATCCCGGGCGGGTTTTGCTGCAAAGCTTCGCCCCGGATCACCCGGTGATGCAGGCGTTAGTGTCTGGCGAATATGAGGGGTTCATGGCCGCTGAAGCAGCAGCGCGCCGGCCCGGTTCCTGGCCGCCCTTTGGCCGTTTGGTGGCGCTGATCATCAGCTCCCCCGATCAAACCGCGGCTGATCGTGTGGCGCGCGATTTGGGCCGCGCCGCGCCGGCGGGTGAGGGGGTGGAGGTATTGGGCCCCGCGCCAGCGCCACTCGCTTTACTGCGCGGGCGGCATCGTCGGCGGCTATTGCTCAAGGCGCGGCGCGATATCGGCGTGCAGCGGCTGCTGGACGCATGGATGGCCAAGGTGGATGTGCCCGGCAATGTCCGGGTTCAGGTGGATGTGGACCCGGTCGGGTTTCTTTAAAGGCAAGCAAAGCCTGCCGCAGAACCTTCAATCGTCGCGATGCACGCGTTCCATGCGTTCATGGCGTTCCTGCGCCTCGATCGTCATGGTGGCGATGGGCCTTGCTTCCAGGCGGCGAAGCGAAATCGGCTCCCCGCTTTCTTCGCAATAGCCATAGGTGCCGTATTCAATCCGCTCCAACGCCTGATCAATTTTGTTGATCAACTTGCGCGCCCGGTCACGGGTGCGGAGTTCCAGGGCGCGGTCGGTTTCCACCGAGGCGCGATCCGCAAGGTCAGCTTCCGCTATACCGCCTTCGGAGAGGGATGACAGCGTCTCACCCGCTTCACGCACCAAATCCTGACGCCATCTGAGTAGTTTTTGCTTGAAATATTCAAGTTGCAGCACATTCATGAACTCCTCGGAATCCGAGGGTCGGTAATCGGGCGGCAATGTCACTAACATATCTTCTTCTTCCCCCGCCTTGCGCCCGTTCCGAGGTGATTTCTTAACTGAAACCTGACTCGACGGGATGACCGCTTCTATAACGAGTTACACGGCGCCGCCAAGGGGTGGTTTTGAGACAAATATCTGACAATGGCCGCTTTCAGCCGCCAATGCCGCGTTTGGCCAGTTCAATCCGGGCGCGCAGGACAACCGCTTCAAGCGCTTCGGCCAGGATGGGATCGGCTGGTTTTTCACCTTCCGTGAGGCGCGATAGCTGCTCAAGCCGGCCCGGGTCTGCCCGGCCTTCCAGCAGTTCAACCTGCAAAGCCTTCAATTCCTGGAGCATTTCCTCGCCACGCCGAAAGCCGCGCGCATCGCGTTCGCCGGCCGGGCCCAGTTCCTGCACCGCCAGAAGCCCAATGGCCGAGGCGCCGGCCACGCCTGAACTGGCATTTGCCTCTCGCGTGTCATCCGTGCCGCCCCCCACCCGGAAGCCGCCCGAGGCACCCCGCGTTGAGCGCGCCCCTGGCACATTTGTGCCACCAGTGACGCCCCGAATGACCACCATGTGAACTCCTCTTCCCCCTGCCTCGGCAGGCTCAACCCAGTTCCGGCAAGTTTTGCCGATTCGCAATAGTTCAAGTGCGGCAATAACTTGGCACGGGCCTTGCGCTTGAAGCCTCGTATCACGCCGTCCGCAGCTGGGACGACCAACGGAGCCCAAACTTGGTCCTTATAGCGCAAGCTTTCACGAAAATCCTTACCGCACTGGTATTGGCGGTTTGTTGTATCGCGCCGCCCGCCGACGCCCAAATCCGTATCAAGGATATAGTGGATATGGAGGGCGTGCGCGACAACCAGTTGGTTGGTTATGGCTTGGTCATTGGTTTGAATGGCACGGGCGATAGGCTGAAAAGCGCGGTCTTCACCCGCCAATCCCTGGTCGGCATGCTGGAACGCCTGGGCGTCAATACCCGCGACTTCGAACGCCAATTGGATACCAAGAATGTCGCTGCCGTGATGGTGACGGCCAATTTGCCGGCCTTCGCACGGCCGGGCAGCCGGATAGATGTGGCGGTTTCCGCCCTTGGCGATGCCACTAATCTGACTGGCGGCACGCTTTTGGTGACCCCATTGCTGGGCGCGGATGGAGAGGTTTACGCCGTGGCGCAAGGCGCGCTCGCCACTGGCGCGATTGCCGCGCGTGGCGCCGCCGCTTCAGTCACCCGCGGCGTGCCAACTGCGGGCCGCATCTCCAATGGTGCGATTGTGGAACGTGAAGTGCCCTTCACCTTGGCCAATCGTGACCGTGTGCGCTTGGCGCTGCGCAACCCAGACCTGACAACGGCACGGCGCATCGCGGCTGAAATCAATCGTGCGACGCGCACGAATGTTGCGGTGGCGACAGATCCGCGCACGGTTTCAGTGGCCTTGAATGGGCGCGACCCGATCGCCTTTCTGACCGATATCGAAAGGCTGCGGGTTGAACCTGACCAGATCGCGCGCGTGATCATTGATGAAGCAACCGGCACCATTGTGATGGGTGATGCGGTGCGGGTTTCCACCGTTGCCATCGCACAAGGCAATCTGACGATCCGCATTACCGAAACGCCGCAGGTGAGCCAGCCCAATGCCTTTGCCCAAGGCCGGACCGAGGTTGTGCCGCGCACCGGCGTTGAGATTGAAGATCAGAGTGATCGTCGCATGGGCATCTTGCCGCCGGCTGTCACGCTGCAGGAATTGGTGCGCGGCCTGAATAGCCTGGGTGTTGGCCCGCGCGATCTGATTTCCATCCTTCAAGCCATCAAGGCGGCAGGCGCCTTGCAAGCTGATTTGGAACTCCGCTGATGTTGGACGCCACCAATCTTGCCGCGCCCCCGCCGCGTGCGCTTCGCACCCCACAAACAGGCGGCGGTTCCGATGCCAATTTGCGCAAGGCAGCGCGCGATTTTGAAGCGCAGGCCTTGGGTTTTTTGCTGCAACCCATGTTCGCCACCGTGGATATGTCCAAATCCTCCTTCGGTGGCGGCGCTGCTGAAGCACAGTGGCGCCCGATGCTCGTGGATGCATTCGCCGCTTCTGCCGTGCGCGCCGGCGGCGTTGGAATTGCCGATACCGTTTATCGCGAATTGCTCCGCAACCGCGGAGCACAAACCCCCAATATGGGAGAGGCCCAACCATGATGGATGCGCTATTGATCGCCGGCAAAAGACTGGCCGAGGCGTTGCGTGCGGAAAATGAGGCTTTGGCGAAGCTTGATCTTTCGCTTGCGGCCAAACTGGCTGAAAGCAAAATCGCTGCGACCGATGCTTTCGCCCAAGCCTATGCTGCCCAGGCCAAGCATGGTGGTCGCCCCGAAGGCACCATTCGGCAGCAGGCCGCCAGCCTGACGCAGCAATTGGAAGAATTGGGCAGTGAGAATCGCAAATTGCTGGAACGCGCCATTTCGCTGCAATCGCGTGTCATTGAAACCATCGCCACCGCGGCGCTGCCCCGCATCGCCAATCCTGGCTATGGCCCCAGGGGCTATCAAACCCCGCCGCGCCAGGCACCAGCCTTGGCGGTGGCCGCGCGCGCATAAAAAAAGCGCCCGAGCCAAGGCCCAGGCGCTTTTTATGCAAGTCTTCAGGGTGTCGGGCTTGGTCCCGGCGCCCTGTTCGCCCGCAGCCTCAGCGGCAGGCGGTGATCATGATTTCCACCAAATGGCGCGGGTCGGCCATATTGGCTTCCACGCAAGCGCGCGCCGGGGCGCCGCCGGCCGGCAGCCAAGCGGTCCAAAGTTCATTCATCGCGCCACGATCGCGGATGTCCTTCAGCCAAATCTGGGCGGAGAGCATACGGGTCTTGTCCGTGCCATTGGCTTCAAGCGCGGCATCAATCTTGGCCAGCACTTCCGCTGTTTGGCCCTTGATGTCCTTGGCAAGGTCATCAGCGGTCAGCCCCGCCAGGAAGACGAAATTGTGATATTCGACTGAGGATGAAAGGATCTGGTTAGATCCTTGACGATTGATCTTGCTCATTTCCGGCCTTTCCGAATGTTGCCCAGCGCCAAGCGCTGGCCCTGCTATTAGAACAGAATTGACCTGTTGCGAAATCCGCGCGGCTTACGCCACGCGATAGGTGCTGCCCGATGCCGCCGCGCCGATCATGGCTTCAAACACCGCAACGCCATGGATCGCTTCTTCAACCGGCAGGGGATAGGCCGGGCCACCATTCGCGGCGGCGGCAAAGGCGGCCAATTCAGCGTGTTCAATGTCGGTTTTCGGGAATTCCGTCACCCAACCCTCACCCTCACGCGGGGTGAAGCTCAGCTTTTCATGCCCGTTCAGTTCCAGCGCGCCATCCGTGCCATAAAGTGCCACGCGCCAGACGCGCGGCGCCAGCGCCAGTGTCGCAAAGCAACCCGTGGCGCCGGAGGCGAAGGAAAACAGCCCTGCCGTCGTATCGTCCAGCCCATTGGTCAGAGCGCGCGTGAGTGAGCGGACCGTCACCTCGGCAATTGGCCCGGCCAGGTTGATCATCATGTCAATCATGTGGATGCCCATGCCGCCCATGCCGCCAAGCGGGCTTTCATGCCGATCCGCACGCCACATGCCGGGCTTGAAGGAAATGGCGCTTGGCCCGCTGAACTGGCCCTCAACATGGCAAAGCGTGCCAAGTGCGCCGGCGGCGATCAGGCGCTTCATCTCGGCTACCGCCGGCAGGAAGCGCCGATTATGGCCCAGCGCCATCACCACGCCGGCCTTCCGGCAGGCAGCCACGGCGGCTTCTGCGCTCGCCTTGGTCATGGTGAAGGGCTTTTCGACAAAGACATGCTTGCCGGCCTCGGCGGCCGCAATCACCTGATCCGCATGCATCTGATGGGGGGATGCAATCACCACCGCCTTCACGCGCGGTTCCGCCAGAATGGCGTTGAGGTCCGGCAGGATTTTCACCCCTTGCCGCGCGGCCCATTCGGCGGCGCGTTCCGGGCGCCCGGTGCTGCCGGCAATGAAGCGAATGCCAGCGTCATTCCGGTTCTGCACACTATCAACCAGGGTCTGGCCCCAGCGCCCCATGCCCACAATGGCCGCTTCAATCATTCTCATGCCTCATCAGGTTTATCGCTTAGCGGAATCGCCCGCGCCGTCGCCTTCCAGCACCTGCGCCATGGCGGGCAGGCGTTTGATGCCCCAGGCAATGGCAATGGCGGAAAGCACCACCGCTGCCAGGGTAGGCAGGGTCATGCCGAAAAACTCGCCGGCGGCGCCCAGCAGCAGGGCCCCGAGCGCGGGAAAGGCGCGCACGATCAAGCCCCAAAGGCTCAGCACGCGCCCGCGCATGGCGGGGTCTGACGCAGATTGCGCGAGGGTTTGCGCGCAAATCCCATGCACCGACATGGCCGCACCCATGATGGCGGCGCAAAGCACCCCAAAGGGAAACCAGCTTGTGGCAATGAAGCCCACCATGGCGAGCGAAATCGCTGCGGGGGCAAAAACCGCAAGCCTTGTCGTGCCGCGCATCTTGCCGCGCGCCGAGACCACCGTGCCTGAGATCAATGCGCCAATACCAAAAGCTGCCGTCAGGACGGCAAGCGCTTCCGCCCCAAGCCCGAATTGCCTTTCCACATAGGGCGGCAGGATTTCCGGCAAGCTACGCAGCAGCAGCGCCACAATCGCCGCATAGGTCAGGATCGGCCCAAGCCCAGGATGCGCTGCCACATAACGCAGCCCGTCACGCATTTCCCCCCATAGGGATTTGGTTTTTGCGTGCCCTTGCCGTTCTTCCGCTGAGACCTTCAGCAAAGGCGTGGTGGCGGTCGCGATGAAATAGGCCACTGCATTGGCCGCAATGGCGGGCCAAACGCCGGCCACCGCAATCAGCGGCCCCGCCAAGGCCGGCCCGACAAAGCGCGCCACATTGAAGCAAAGCGAATTAAGCCCGACCGCTGCCGTCAAATCGCTGCGCGGCACCAGGCCGGGCATGAGTGATTGGCGCGCCGGCTGCGCGAAGGAGGATGCGATACCGTTCAATACCTCCAGCGCCAGCAGTGTGTAGATATCAAGCTTATCAAGCGCCACCAGCAGCGCGATGACAGCCGCCATCACGCCGATCATCGCCTGGCTCCAGAAGGTCAGCTTCAGCCGATCGGTCCGGTCCGCAATGGCGCCGGCTATGGGGCTGACCACAACTGCAGGGGCCAAATCACAAAACGCCACCATGCCGACCCAAAAGGCGCTATCGGTCAATTCCCAGGCGAACCAGGAAATGGCGATGCGATGCATCCAAAGCCCGGTCCAGGAAATCAGTGAGGCAGTGAAAAAAACCTTGGCGTTACGATGGGAAAGCGCGCGCGTCAGGACGGAAAGGGATGCCATGCGCGCGCTTTCCCAT
>JBEDHL010000206.1:0-6574 GCA_041174145.1 Pseudomonadota bacterium | reverse complement strand
AAAGCGGCACGGTTTCAATCAGGGGCTTGCGCCCAATCACCACGCCGGCGGCATGGGTAGAGGCATTGCGGTAGAGCCCTTCAACCTGCAACGCGATATCCATAAGCCGCGCGACTTGTTCATCACTATCGCGCATTTCCTGAAGCCGCGCTTCGCCTTCAATCGCCTGCGAAAGCGTGACGGGCTTGGCGGGGTTATTCGGGATGAGTGAGGCGATCTTGTCCACCTGGCCGTAAGGCATGCCCAGCACGCGCCCCACATCGCGCACCGCGGCTTTCGCCTGCAGCTTGCCGAAGGTGATGATTTGCGCGACGCGATCTTCACCATATTCGCGCCGGACATAGGCAATCACTTCGTCGCGCCGATCCTGGCAGAAATCAATATCGAAATCCGGCATGGAAACGCGTTCGGGATTGAGGAAGCGTTCAAACAGCAGGCCGAATCGGATCGGGTCCAAATCCGTAATCAACAGCGCCCAGGCGGCGACGGAACCAGCGCCCGAACCGCGCCCCGGCCCCACCGGAATGGGCGGCATTTGCGCTTTTGCCCATTGGATGAAATCCGCAACAATCAAGAAATAGCCTGGGAAACCCATTTTCTCGATGACGCCGATTTCATAGGAAAGGCGTTCGCGATATTGCGTGCGCGTCGCTTCATCCGGCGCGGGGCGCATGGCATCAAGGCGTTGTTCAAGCCCGGCTTCCGCCATGGCGCGCAGCGTCTCGGCTTCCGTCTTGCCTTCCTGCACTTTGGGGCAGATGGGCAATTCGGGCTTGCGCGCTTCGGTCATCACCGCGCTCATACGCGCAATGGCCAGCGTATTATCGCAGGCATCGGGAAGATCCGCGAAAAGCGTACGCATTGCCTGAGCAGGCTTGAACCAATGCTCCGGTGTCACGCGCCGGCGGTCGCGTTCCGCCATGGTGCGGCCTTCGGCGATACACAGCAGCGCGTCATGCGCTTCATACATGGCGGGGGCAGCGAAATAGACATCATTGGCGGCGATGATCGGCAGGCGCGCGCCATGCGCCAAGGCCAGCAATGCGGGTTCCAGCCGCGCTTCCTCATCCCGCCCATGCCGGTTGAGTTCCACCGCCAGCCGATCCGGGAAGGCTTCCTTGAAGCGCGCGAGAAGCCTCTCAGCGGCGGGCTTTTGTCCTTCCAGCAACAGCCGCGAAATTGGCCCAAGCGTGCCGCCCGTCAGCAGGAACAGCCCTTCCGCGTGTTCCGCGAGTTGATCAAGCGTGATCGCCGGTCTGCCGGAAGCATCTTCCCTGAGAAAACCAAGCGATGACAGGCGCTGCAAATTATCCAGCCCCTTGGGCGTGAGCGCCAAAGCCACCAGCGGATCAGGCGAAAGCCGAAGCGCATCGGACCGGTCCGCATCCGTAGCCACGCGCGATAAGCCCAATTGGCAGCCCATGATGGGCTGCACGCCCTTCTTCGCGCAGGCTTCGGCAAATTCCAAAGCGCCGAACAAATTGCCCGTATCGGTCATGGCAATGGCAGGCATGCCATCGGCGGCGGCGAGGGCCGCGAGCTTTTCCGCCTTGATCGCGCCTTCGGAAAGCGAATAGGCCGAATGCGTGTGCAAATGAACAAAAGACATGCAGCGGGTTTTCCGGAATCGCGTTGAAGCTGAGCTTAGCACAGATGAATAGCCTTGCCTGCCGGCCGCAGCCCGCTCAGGATAGGAACCGTATATTTACCGGAGCCCGCAATGTCCCTGCCCCGCCTTGCCCTGACCGCCCTGCCCTTTCTGGCGCTCGCCTTCGGCCCCAGCCCTGCCCTTGCCCATGCGGGGCATGAGCATGGCTTGGTGGCGGGCTTCATGCACCCCTTGATGGGCGCTGATCATGTGGCGACGATGGTGGCGATTGGGCTTTGGGCGGCGTCCCTGGGCCTGAAGCGCGGCTGGCTGCCGCCGCTGGGCTTCCTTGCCGGCATGGCGGGCGGCATTGCGCTGGCGCTGACCGGCGGCATTGGCCTTGGCTTTGGCTGGGTTGAAACCGCGGTGTCGGGCAGCCTGATTGTGCTGGGCGCGATGCTGGCGATGGCGCAGCCCTTCCGCCCTGGCGTGGCGCTGCCTTTGGTGCTGGCCGCGGGCCTGGTGCATGGCTTGGCGCATGGTGGTGAGATTGGTGGTGCTGCTGGCGTGACGGCCATCGGCATGCTGGCGGGTTCTGCCCTGCTGCATGGTTTTGGCGTGGCGCTTGGTGTGGCCAGCGCGCGTTATGCCGGCGCGCTGCGCTTTGGCGGTGCTGCGGTTGCGGCTTTGGGGGTGGTGCTGTTCCTGGCCTAACCGCTGACGATCTTCCCGTCCCGTAGCGTCACCACCCGGTCCATCCGGCGCGCGAGGTCAGGGTTATGCGTCGCGATGAGCGCGGCGAGGCCCTGTCCACGCACTTGTTCCAGCAATTCGGCAAAAACGCGATCGGATGTGGCAACATCCAGATTGCCGGTCGGTTCATCCGCCAGCAGCAAACGCGGCTGATTGGCGAGCGCCCGGGCAATGGCGACCCGCTGCTGTTCACCGCCGGATAGCTTGCCAGGCCGATGATCCAGCCGCGCTTGCAAGCCGAAAATGCCGAGCAAATCATTGGCACGCTGGCTTGCCGCCGCATGGCTTTTGCCAGCAGCAAGCTGCGGCAGGATGATATTCTCGGCCGCGGTGAATTCCGGCAGCAGATGATGGAACTGATAAACAAAGCCGATGGTGGTGCGGCGGATTGTTGTGCGCGCCTCATCCGAAAGCGAACCGGCCGCCTTGCCTGCAATGAAAACCTCGCCGCCATCGGGCTTTTCCAGCAAGCCCGCCAAATGTAGCAGCGTGGATTTGCCGGTGCCGGAAGGCGCCACCAGCGCGACAATTTCGCCCGCAGCAATGGTTAGATCAGCGCCAAGCAGGACAGGCAATTCGCCCGCTTCGGTGCGGTAGCGGCGTTCAACGGCGGCGAGGCGTAGAGGCGCTTCATTCATTGCGCAGCATCTCCACCGGGTCCGTGCGCGCCGCGCGCCAGGATGGGTAAAGGGTCGCCAGCAAGGACAAGCCAAGCCCCATCGCCACCACCTGCGCCACTTCATTGTAATCCAGAATCGCGGGCAGGCGCGTCAGGAAATAGACCTCTGCGCTGAACAATTCCGTGCCGGAGAGCGATTGCAGGAATTGCCTTATGCTTTCGATATTGAGGCAAAACACCAAGCCCAACACAAAGCCGATCATGGTGCCAAGCACGCCAATGGAAGCCCCACACAGCAGGAAAATCCGCATTACCGCGCCCTTGGTTGCCCCCATGGTGCGCAGCACGGCGATGTCGCGCCCCTTATCCTTCACGAGCATGATGAGGCTTGAGACAATATTGAAGGCCGCGACAATGATGATCAGCGTCAGGATCAGGAACATGACATTGCGTTCCACCTGCACCGCATTGAAGAAGCTTGAATTGGCATCCTGCCAGGAATGCACGATCACGCGACTACCCGCGCTTTCCTGAATCTGGCGCATGATGCCGCGCAACCGCGTTGGGTCCTGCACGAAAACTTCGATCTGTGTCGCGGCATCGCGCTGCTGGAAATAGATTTGTGCTGCTTCCAGCGGCAGGAAGACAAAGCTGCTGTCATATTCATTCATGCCGACATCAAACAAAGCCACCACACGATAAGCGCGCACGCGCGGCACCGTGCCGAAAACCGTGGTGCGCCCCTGTGGCGATACCAGGCTGACATTGTCACCAACCGTAACGCGCAGCCGTGCCGCCAGGCGTCGGCCAATAATAATGGCATCTTCGCCCTGAAAAGCATCCAGATTGCCCAGGCGAATGCCATCCGCAATCAAATGCCGCGCACGCAAATCATCCGGCCTGATGCCGCGCGCCAAGCCACCCGTGGCACCGCCAGCTTCCGAGGTGATCAGCACCTGCCCTTCCACAATGGGAGTCGCGGAAACAATGCCTGGAATGCCACGAATGCGCGTGGCCACATCATCAAAATCCGTGAAGGAAGTCCCCACTGCATAGACGCCAAGGTGCCCATTCAAGCCCAAAATGCGCCCGAGCAATTCATGGCGAAAGCCATTCATCACGCTCATGACAATGATTAGGGTCGCGACACCAAGGGCAATGCCAACCAGGGAGAAAATCGCAATTACCGAGACAAAGCGTTCCCCCTTCCGCGCGCGCAAATAGCGGAAGGCGACCATACGCTCAAAAGCGTTGAACATGCGCCTTCAGCCGCCCTTGATGCGGGTGATGGCGTCTTCCAGGGAAACTTCCTCACGCTCACCGGTCATGCGGCGCTTCAACTCCACACGGCCGGCAGCAGCACCACGCGGGCCGATAATGGCCTGCCAGGGGAAGCCCATCAGATCGGCATCGGCGAATTTCTCACCGGCGCGTACGGCGCGGTCATCATAAACGGCACTATCTTCGCCAAGCCGCGCATAAAGCGCCTCACACAGCGCATCGGTAGGGCCATCACCAGGGCGGAGATTGAGGATGGCCGCAGCCCAAGGGGCCACCGCATCCGGCCATTTGATGCCGGCTTCATCATGATTGGCTTCGATCAGCGCGCCCACTAGGCGCGACACACCAATGCCATAGCTGCCCATTTCCGGGATCACGGCATTGCCATCCGGCCCGGTCACGGCCATGCCCATGGCAGCGCTGTATTTGGTGCCGAAATAAAAGATATGGCCCACTTCAATGCCGCGGGCGGAAACGCGCTTGTCTTCCGAAAGCGCGGCCCAGGCCGCTGCGTCATGCATTTCTTCTGTCGCGGCGTAATGGCTGGTCCAGAAATCCACCTGCGCTGTCAGATCGCTATCATAATCAGGCGCTTCGGCCAGCACATCCCGTTCCAGCAAATCGCGGCTAACAAAAACCTGGCTTTCGCCAGTCTCGGCCAGGATGATGAATTCATGCGAGAGATTGCCGCCGATCGGCCCCGTATCGGCGCGCATTGGAATGGCCTTCAGGCCCATGCGCGCGAATGTCCGCAGATAGGCCAGGAACATCTGCCGATAGGAATGCTGCGCACCTTCCTTGGTCAGATCAAAGGAATAGGCATCCTTCATCAGGAATTCGCGCCCGCGCATCACGCCGAAACGCGGGCGCACTTCATCGCGGAATTTCCATTGGATATGATACAGATTGCGCGGTAAATCGCGATAAGATTTGGCGAATTGCTTGAAGATATCGGTGACCATTTCCTCATTGGTCGGGCCGAACAGCATTTCGCGTTCATGCCTGTCACGAATGCGGAGCATTTCCTTGCCGTAATCATCATAGCGCCCGCTTTCGCGCCACAACTCGGCGGGCTGGATGGTTGGCATCAGGATCTCATGCGCCCCGGCACGGTCCTGTTCTTCGCGCACAATCTGTTCAACGCGGCGCAGCACGCGCAGGCCCGCCGGCAGCCAGGCGTAAATCCCCGCCGAGGTCTGGCGGATCAACCCTGCACGCAGCATAAGGCGGTGAGAGGCGATTTGCGCCTCGGCCGGGGTTTCCTTGAGTGTCGGCAGAAAGGCGCGAGTAAGGCGCAAGGCTTTGATCCTTCAATGTCGAACGGCAGGGCGCGCACCCTAATCCAGAAGTGTTTCCGGGGGAATCACCTGCCCGTCCACGAAATAAAACAACGTAAGTTTATTGTGCAGCGCACCAATTCGTCATTTCGGGCGAGTTTATGGCATTTTTGCGCTTGCCAGCAGGCGTCACAAACTTTTACAAAAGAAAAGGCCGCCACCATCAGGCAGCGGCCCAAGTTTAGGGAGGAAACGCCAGTCACACGGCAGAGGAAGAAATCAATCTCCCTCTCGAGTTGTAGAATGGCGGACCAGCTTCGAAGGCTCAATCAAAAAGAGCCAAGAGCAAGGTCAAAAAAGCGGCTACCAGACTTACATTGCCCGGATATAAGGCAAAACCGACCTCAGGGTCGGTTTTTCGCTTAATTGGTAGGCATCGCTAGGATGCCGGTCCGGAAGGAAAGCCATTCGCTTTCAATGAGCAGGTAAACCCCAAACCAAATCACCCCGGCCAGCGCCGTGGTGCCGAGCAGCTTCCACCCCATCAGGTGCTTTTGCGGCGCGCCGCGCCAGCCGCCTTCTTCCATCTTGCCCTGGGAATCGGGGCGCGTGCCGATGGGCAGCACGCAAAACAGCGCCAGCCACCAGATCAGCAGATAGAGAATGATGCCCGTGAAAACCGTCATGGCTCAAACCCTGATGACGTGAATTTCGACACTGGGCCGCTTCTTGAAGCGCCGCCCCAATGCCTTGCGCAAGGCGGCGCGAAGCGATTCGCGCAGCGTCTCATCATCATCGCGCAGCCCTGCGGGCAGGTCAGCGATGGTGCGGCGCAGTTCGGCTGCTACCAGCCCCGGCTCAGCGTCCGATTCGGCAAACAATCCCGGCGCGGTGATTTGCGGATCACCCAGCACCCTGCCCTGCTTATCAAGTGCGATGGAAGCCAGCACCACGCCATTGAACATCATGCGCCGACGCGCGGCGATAACATCGCCATCCAGCGGCAAAAGCCTATCGCCATCCACGGCCAGGCGGCCAGTAGGGACTGCCTCCACC
>JBEDHL010000205.1:0-3428 GCA_041174145.1 Pseudomonadota bacterium | reverse complement strand
GTCCGATTCCGGGGGCGGGGCGGGCATTCAGGCGGACCTCAAGGCCGTGACCGCGCTGGGTGCTTTTGGCATGACAGCGATCACGGCGCTGACGGCGCAGAATACGCTTGGCGTGCATGGTGTGCTGCCGGTGCCGCTGGAATTTTTGCGTCAGCAGATCGCCGTGGTGATGGATGATCTGGGCGCTGATGCCATCAAGACCGGCATGCTGGCCGATAGCGCCACCATTGAAGCGGTATGCGATGAAATCGCCGCCCGCGCGCCAGGCGTGCCGCTGGTGGCGGACCCGGTGATGGTGGCAAAAGGCGGGCACCCTTTGCTGGTGCCGCAAGCCGCCGAGACGCTGAAGCGCCGCCTGCTGCCGATCGCTTCCGTGCTGACGCCCAATCTGCCGGAGGCCGAGGCGTTGTGTGGCTTTGCCATTGCCGATGTCGGCGCCATGCATCAGGGCGCCAAGGCGCTGCTGGCGCTGGGTGCCAAGGCTGTGCTGCTGAAAGGCGGGCATTTGCCGGGCGATGAGGTGGTGGATCTGCTCGCCACCGGCACGCGGATGGAAATCTTCCGCGACCGGCGCATCCAGACCCGGCATACCCATGGCACGGGCTGCACGCTGGCGAGTGCGGTGGCGGCGGGCTTAGCGCAGGGGCTTTCGCTGCGGGACTCCGTGATCCGCGCCCGGGCCTATGTGCGCGCGGCTATTGCGGCGGCGCCGGGATATGGCGCCGGGCATGGGCCTTTGGACCATGGCGTGACCTGCGATCCGGGTGTTTTGCGTGAGAATAAGCTGTAACCGCAGCTTTATTCAGGATTTGTTAATCATTTCCAGCGCAGTTTCGCCCCATGGCGATCAATATGAGTGCCACCCTCATGGCGGGTTTGTTTGGCCAACAAGGCCAGACTTCGCTGACGCTCCCCTTCGGTAACACCGCCCAGGTGGCGAGTGCGGGCGATTCTGTTGTTGCCCTGCGCCGCGTGATGAAAGCGGGTGAGGAAGCGAAAGGGCTTGAGCGGGAGAAGAAAGACCCCGTTACGCTGACCGCGCTGGCGCAGTTTCGCAAAGCGCTTGAAAGCGCGCCGAGCTTGGATAAGGCGCTGACGGATCCGCGGGTATTGAAAGTGCTGATGCCGGCGCTTGGCTTGCCTGATCAGGTTGGCAATCCAGGGCTTGTGAAGCGGGCGCTGCTTTCCGACCCCAATGATCCGAAGGGCATCGCCGCGCAGCTTGGCACGACTTGGAAAAGTGCCGCCGCAACACTCAATTTGAAAGCAACCACCACGCCCAAGACCGTAGCCTTTCAAGGCCTTGCGGATAGTGTCACCACGGCGATCGCCGCGATGCTGCGCCCTGGTGAGGCCGCCAGCATGACGCGCGCGAAGCTTGAAGTGAATGACGCGGCCACCCGGGCCTTGGCGATGATGCTGAAGGGTGAGCCGGCAGATTTTGCTCTTCCAACCGCCGCGCGTGATGCACTCAAGGAAATGGCCAAGCAGTCCCGCAACGGCGCCTTTGATGCGGCGCTACAGCAGGTGGATGCTGGGCTGGTTGCGCTTGATCAGGCGACAGGCATTACAGCAGCGGATTTGAAAAAAGGGCGCGTGGCCCTGATGGAAGCGGGCATTTCGCTGGAACAATTGCGCCGCAATGCATCCGGTGTTGTGACGCGTAGTGAAGCCTTGGTGGCATTGGATACACCGGATCGGCCGGCGATGAGCGCTGCCTTTAAGGCGCGCATTGATGCCTTGCATAAGGATGGTGTGGACAAGAACGTCAATTTCCCACTGGAAGTTGCATCGGCGCTCGCGAGCCGCCGCCTGAGCGTGGCGACCAATGCTTCGGAAGTGAGCGAAGCGGTCAGTTTGATCAGCCGTTCGAGCCAGGTATTGAGCAGCCGGGATGGAAAGGTTTCGGCTTTGGCGGCATCGGCTAATCCCGTGCCGCGGATTTCCCGGACGGAGGCGGTGAAGATCACCGAGGCGATGAAGGCGATAAGCCCGCTGGGTAGCCTTGCTGATCCGAAGATGATCGATATTCTCATCAATGGTTATACGAAATACGAATACCGAACGGGGCTGAGTGAAGCCAACCCCGGCATGGCGGACGCGATGTATTTCATCGAAAACGCCAAGGATGCGAAAAGCACGTATAATGTCCTGGGAAATAAGGTGCTGCGCCGCGTTGTGATGGGGGCGCTTGGCCTGCCGGATCAGATTGCGATTCAGCCGGTCGAAACCCAGGCGCGTGCGGTGGAAGCGCGGCTGAAGATGGCTGATTTGCAGAAGCCCGATAAGATTCGTGCCTTGGCGGAACGCTATTTGATGGCTGAAGCGGATAAGGCTGCGGCAAATGCGGGCACGACGAGTGATCCTTTTGCGTTGATCGCGGGGCTTTCCATTCGCGTATAGAAATCTGATTTTCTTGCGTGGGCCGAGGTTCGCATCGGCTGTTCATACAAAAAGATGATAGGCAGCGCTGAAGCCTGGCAGGCGACGGGCCGCGATTTGCGGTGCTGATGCACCCGTTCTATGTCGCGCCATCATGAAGCTTCCCCTTTTCCAGATTGATGCCTTCACCACGCGCCCTTTCGCCGGCAACCCCGCCGCCGTGGTGCCGCTGGACGCGCCCTTGCCTGATGATGTGATGCAGGCCATGGCGGCCGAGCATAACCTTTCCGAAACCGCTTTCGTGCTGCGTGAGGGCGCTGATTGGCGGCTCCGCTGGTTCACGCCCAAGGCCGAGGTTGAGATGTGCGGCCATGCGACACTCGCCACCGCCTATGTGCTGGCGCGGGAATTGGGACAAAGGCCGCCCTTCACCTTCCATACGCTTTCGGGGCCCTTGGTGGTGGAAGCCGATGGCTCGCGCTTTATTCTGGATTTCCCCGCGCGGCTTTCGGCGCCCGCTACACCGCCCGCCGGCCTTGCCGCGGCCCTTGGCGCTGCGCCGCGCGAAGTGCATCGCGCGCGGGATTGGATTTGCGTTATGCAAAGCCCGGAAGAAGTCGCCGCACTCACGCCTGATCATGCGGCGCTGGCCGCGTTGCCGGGCACAGAACGCGTGATTGTGACCGCAGCGGGGGGCGATGGGGTGGATATCACCTCACGCTTTTTCGCGGTGAAGGTTGGCGTGCCGGAAGACCCCGTGACGGGCACGGCCCATGTGCAATTGGTGCCCTTCTGGGCGGCGCGGCTTGGGCGCAAAAGCTTGGTTTGCCACCAAGCAAGTGCGCGCGGTGGCACATTATGGTGCGAATGGCGCGGAGACCGTGTGCGGATGGCAGGCGATGCGGTGCTTTACGCCAAGGGCGAGATTCATTTGCCGGGGTAGGTGCTGCCTGACGCCAAGGTGATGGCAGCAGCATCCCCACTTGATGGGGCGCAAGAAAGCCTCTGACGCCCATGCGCAAAAACGCGGATCTTCATCGAAGGAG
>JBEDHL010000204.1:0-7504 GCA_041174145.1 Pseudomonadota bacterium | reverse complement strand
GTATAGGGCCCTCATCCAAGTGGCCTGCATCACGCTGGCTTTCATTTGCGCCCATGGGATTGCCGCAGTCTTGCTAAAGCGCTGCACCGCCTGGGCGGTTGGAGAGGCCGAAAATCCAAGGTCTGTCATGCCGTTTCGCGTACCAGCATGATCCAAGATTTGGCTTTCTCGGCCGATGCTGACCACGCCTCCCAAGACGTGGACCACCGCACGGTGATTTTAATGGCGACTTACAACGGCGCAGCCCACTTGGGTGAGCAATTGCGCAGTTTGCGCGAGCAAACCGAAACAAACTGGATATTAGTCACGCGCGACGATCATTCTACCGACGGCACGGCAGATATTTTGGCCCGCTTTGCCTCAGCCTGCGAGCCGGGAAAAGTAGTCATCATACCAAGCGGCCCCGAACGCCTTGGTTTTTTAGCTAATTTTATGACTCTGCTCGCTCACGCCCCAATAGGTGCCCGATACGCATTTTGTGATCAGGACGATGTGTGGCTTCCCAATAAACTCATGCGGGCTGTGAAGGCGTTCCGTGGGTATCCCAATCATGTGCCAGTACTCTACTGTTCTCGCCAAGTTATAGTCGATGAGACACTAGGGAGATCGGGCTTATCGCCAGACGTGCCCCGGCCTCCATCGCTGAGCAATGCACTTGTCCAGAACATAGCGACTGGAAATACGATCCTAATCAACGAAGCCGCCCGCCGCGATATACTGGCAGCACCCGCGCCAGCAAATTCATTTCATGATTGGTGGTGTTATCTTGTTGTTACAGCGGTCGGAGGGGTTGTTATTTTTGATCGACGCCCGTCGATTTTGTACCGGCAGCATGGCTTAAACGCCGTCGGAACCCGATTGGGATTCTGGAAACGTTTTGCGGCATTTAAGCGACGTGGGTACGTCCCCTTTATGAGAATTTTCTTTGCTCATTCAAGGGCACTTCTTGAGCATCCACGGCTGACTATGGAAGCGGAGACCTTACTGCGGAGTATGGCTTCTTTGCCAAAGGGCAGCGCCCTCCGCAAAATACGGCTTTTGATTGCGCTGAATTTCTATCGGCAAGGTCATCTCGAAAATGTGGCCTTAAAGCTTTGGCTCCTTCTCTGGTGTCTCGACAAAGATCGGAACCGCGCTGCTATTCAGGAGGGGCTGTCGACATGATGGTCATTCTTCTGACAGGCGGTATGGGTTTCATCGGCTCTGCGGTGGTGCCGCAGCTGCTGGCGCAGCGGTTCATTTTAGAATGAGAGCGATACCCCCGATTCTGCCTGTGATCCTGTCCGGTGGTACCGGTACCAGGCTTTGGCCGCTATCGCGCGAAAGCTATCCCAAGCAATTCTGGCCGCTCGCTTCCGACAAGACCATGCTGGCGGAAACCGCCGCGCGCGGTTCTGGCGTGGGCTTCCTGCCGCCAGTGGTGGTGTGCAATGAAGCGCATCGCTTCCTGGTGGCCGAGCAATTGCGCGACAAGGGTGCGGTCATTGTGCTGGAACCGGTGGGCCGCAATAGCGCGCCGGCCATCGCCGCCGCCGCCCTGATTGCCGAGGAAACCGCGCCGGGTGCGGTGCTATGGTTCATGGCTGCCGATGCCGCGATTGGTGATGTGGCGGCGCTGCAAACCACCCTTGGCAAGGCCGCCGCTGCCGCGGCTGCCGGTGCGATTGTGACTTTTGGCATGCAGCCTACCGCACCTGAGACCGGCTATGGCTATATCGAAGCCGGCGATGCCCTGCCGGGCAGTACTGGCGTGCAGCGCATTGCGCACTTTGTCGAAAAGCCTGACGCCGCCCGCGCTGCTGAATTCCTGAAGACAGGCCGGCATTTGTGGAATTCTGGCATGTTTGTCGCCTCGGCCGCCACGATGCTGGCGGAGATGGAAGCCCATGCACCTGAGGTACTCAAGGGTGTCCGCGCTGCGGTTGCTGGCGCCACACGCGATGGCGATTTCATCCGCCTGGAAGCCGCCGCCTTCACCGCGACGCCATCCATCAGCATTGATTATGCGGTGATGGAACGCACACAAAAAGCCGCCGTGGTGCCGGCTGCCATAGGCTGGTCCGATATCGGTTCCTGGGCGGCATTGTGGGAAATTCAGCCAAAGGACGCTGCGGGCAATGCGACGCTCGGCCCGGTGCAATTGGTGGACGCCAAGAATTGCTACGTGCGCAGCGAAACGATCCTGACCGGCGTGATTGGCCTGCAAGATGCCGTGGTGGTGGTGACGGATGATGCCGTACTCGCCATGCATCGCGATCATGCGCAGGATGTGAAAAAGCTGGTGGACCAGCTGAAGGCCCGCGGCGCCAAGGAAGCCACCGAACATCGCCGTGCCTATCGCCCCTGGGGCCATTATGAAGGCCTGATCATGGGCGATCGCTTCCAGGTCAAGAAGATCGAAGTTCGCCCCGGCGCCAAGCTATCGCTGCAAAAGCATTTCCACCGTGCCGAGCATTGGGTGGTGGTCTCTGGCACTGCCATTGTACGGCGCGATGGGGAAGAAATCATGCTGCGGGAGAATGAAAGCGTCTATCTGCCGCTTGGCTGTATCCATCGCATGGAAAACCCCGGCAAGATCCCGCTGACGCTGATTGAAGTGCAATCCGGTTCCTACCTTGGCGAGGATGATATCGTGCGCTTTGAGGATACCTACGGGCGATGCTGACCTCGCGAGCCTGGCGGCGGCCGGCATGCATGATGAAAGCGGTCGACAATCAGCGGTCAATGAGTGTTCATTATGTCGGCTTCCTGAGGGGCCATTTCGGTCTTGCGCAGGCGGCTCGATATGCTATCTCTGCGCTTGCCTCGGTAAATGTTGGCGTTAAGGGTCATGATATAACCTCAATTTTACCTGTGCCGCGAGGTAATTATACGGTTCCGACTTTACCAAATGACGCTGTCTCCCCGAGAGTCACGATCATTGCGATAAATCCTCCGGAGTTATCGGCGGGCCTCTTGGTCCTTCCAAAAAATGTTAAGGACTCTTACCGCATCGGTTGCTGGTATTGGGAAGCGCCAGAAATCCCCGAAGAATGGTGCGATAGTTTCGCCTTACTGAATGAAGTTTGGGCTTCAACAACATTCGTGGCTGATGCAATTCGAGCCAAGGCAATGGTGCCCGTTGCAGTTATCCCTTTTACGGTAAAAATTCCATCTTTAGAGCCGGACCGCAGCTGGTTAATGAAGTTGGTACCAGGGTTGGCTGCCGAGGAGTTCGTATTCCTATTTCAATTCGACGCACTCTCTGTCCCGTTTCGCAAAAACCCCGAAGGCCCCATCAAGGCCTTTGTTGCAGCCTTTGCGCCTAATGAAGCGGTGCATCTCGTAATTAAAATACAAAATAGTGGCTCAGACCCCGAACTTATGCTCCGCCTGAAGGCATTGGCAAAAGGGTTTCGAGTTTCTTTTCTTGAAAGCGCCCTGGATAGCAACGACCGCTTCCGACTATTAGCCAGTATTGATTGTTTCGTTTCATTGCATCGGGCCGAAGGGCTTGGGCTTTCAATTGCCGAGGCTATGGCTTATCGAAAACCAGTGATTGTTACGGCCTGGTCTGGTAACCTTGATTTCACTGATACCGAGACTGCCGCCTTGGTCGATTATGATCTTTTTCTAACTGATCAAGCTTATGGTCCCTATCCTGCTGGCACAAGCTGGGCCGAGCCACGCATTATGCACGCAGCCAGGCAAATGCGCAGGATGCTGGACGACCCTATCTGGAGAGACGACATAGCTGCCGCTGGTCAGCGGCGGATGTCAGAACGCTTCTCCGAAGAAAAAGTAGGAAAGATTATGCGGGCCCGGTTGGAGCGTATAACGACCTTCCATCGTGCTGGAGTCAGATATGCTCATTCTGCGCCGCGATTTAACTTTAGGTTAATTGATTTAATTTTGGACGTAATAACAGATCTTGGCTTTTATCTCAGCCGTATTCTGCGAATGCCCCAGCTATTATTCACCTTGGGGCCACGCAAATTCTTACTCCGTCTCCATCTGGCCTTGAGGCATCGAATTTCTCACATTAAACGAAAGGCAAAATCCTAATGTCAGGCACAGAAAAACTCTACCCGAGCGCCCGCAGTATTGTGCTTACTGGATGGGAAAAGAGCGCAGTGTTGGAGTATACAAATTCACCGAACCACTCTCGACTGACGTCGAATGTCTGACTTCCACACAAGTTGGCTGTTTTTCAGGTGTTGTACTCGACCGACGGCAGCGCCTTTAAACTTTTGCTCAATTAAATGCTGAAGGAAAACTAATGCGTCGTGCCCTTATCACAGGCGTTACCGGCCAGGACGGTGCCTACCTCGCTGAGCTTCTGCTCTCAGAAGGTTACGAAGTTTTCGGCTTGCTACGCCGCTCATCCTCTTCGGAGATGATGGGGGAGCGCCTCCGATGGCTCGGCATCGAGGCCGACGTGCGGATCATAGATGCCGACATACTGGACCTTTCCTCCATTACGCGCAGCCTGCAACGTGCTAAGCCGTGCGAGGTTTATAATCTGGCGGCGCAATCCTTCGTCAGAACCTCTTGGGACCAGCCGCTACTGACAGGTCAAGTAACCGGGTTAGGCGCGCACAACGTGATCGAGGCGGTTCGCCTGATCACGCCGGAGGCGCGTTTCTACCAAGCCTCTTCCTCAGAGATGTTTGGCAAGATCCAGCAGGAAAAGCAAAGCGAAAAGACACCCTTCTACCCGCGTAGCCCTTATGCGGCCGCCAAGCTTTACGCGCACTGGATTACTGTGAACTATCGCGAGAGCTTCGGGATGCACGCTTCCTCCGGCATCCTTTTTAATCACGAAAGCCCGCTTCGTGGCATTGAATTCGTCACGCGCAAGGTCACCGACGGCGTCGCGCGCATCAAGTTGGGGCTCGCGCAAGAACTTCCGTTGGGCAACCTTGAGGCCACGCGCGACTGGGGGCACGCCAAGGACTATGTTCGCGCCATGTGGCTGATGCTGCAGCAGGATGTCCCGGACGACTACGTTGTCGCCACTGGCCGAACCGTTAGCGTGCGGGAGATGTGCCGTATTGCCTTCGCCTGCGCCGGGCTCGACTATCAAGACTTCGTGCGCGCGGATGAACGCTTCCTACGCCCAGCTGAGGTAGATGTGCTGCTCGGCGACCCTGCCAAGGCGAAGGAGAAGCTTGGCTGGGAGCCTCGTATCACCCTCGAAGAGATGATCGCCGAGATGGTTGAAGCCGACCTGGTTCGCCACCGCGCGCGGATGCGCTAAACTGCGGATGCGCCGCATTCTCGTGACCGGTGCTTCCGGCTTTGTCGGCGGGCACCTGCACACTGCGCTTCGGGCAGCCTTCCCTGACACGTGCCTTATCGCCGCCGTGCGCGGTGAAGCTCTTCTGGGCTGGGATGAGACCGTGGTCATCGACCTGCTCGACCCCGCCTCCTGCATGACAGCGTTGCAGACTACCAAGCCGGATGCGGTTGTGCATTTGGCTGCGCTTGCTGAGGTTGCGGCTTCCTTTCGCGATCCCTTCCTGACATGGCGTACTAATCTGTTCGGTACGCTCGCCCTAGGCAACGCGACGCTTGCTGCCGCACCGGATGCGCTGTTTGTTTTCGCCTCCTCGGCCGAGGTCTATGGCTTGTCCTTCCAGAGCGGCCACCCGCTGGCTGAGGACGCGCTGCTGCGCCCGGCAAACCCCTATGCGGCATCCAAGGCTGCGGCTGATATCGCCGTGGGAGAAATGGCACTGCGCGGGCTGCGCGCGGTGCGTGTGCGGCCCTTCAACCATACCGGCGCTGGCCAGACGGAGGCTTTCGTCGTTTCCGCCTTCGCGCGTCAGGTCGCGCTGATCGCCGCCGGCCGGCAGGAACCGATTATGCGCGTTGGCGCGCTAGATCGCTGGCGCGACTTCCTGGATGTGGCCGATGTCTGCGCGGGCTATGTCGCAGCGCTGCGCCATGCGGACCGGCTGGTTCCAGGGACAGTGTTCAACCTGGCGAACGGCGCGCCCAAGCATGTCGCCAGCATTCTTGCAGATCTCATCCGCCTGGGCGGCATCGCGCCGTGCATCGAGCAGGAGCCTGCACTTCTGCGCCCGACCGATGTGACGCGGACCGAGGGCGACGCGGCCGCCGCGCGCGCGGCGCTGGGCTGGGTGCCGCAGGTGCCGTGGGAGACGACGCTGCGTACCGTGCTGGCGGATTGGAAAGCGCGGATCGGCTGTCCTTCGCCTTCGCCGAGATCGAAATCATCTGACCGCTGCGGCGGGACGTGGAGCAACGGATGCGCGTAGCGATCGACTTCAAGGTTATGGGCACCGAGGCCGCAAACCGCGGCATGGGCCGGTTCGCCCAGCAGCAGGTGTTCGAAGCGCTGCGTGCCGACCCCTCGCTTGAGGTGTTCCTGATCCTCCAAAAGCCCCTCGATCCAACCAAATGCCTCTATGACTGGCAGCGGATGGACCGCGCACATCCGGTCTGGCTCGACCCGGCCCTCGACGCCGAGGCGCCCGACGCGCGGACCGAGCACGAACGGCTGATGCTATACTCCCATCGGCTGCAGGCGAAACTGCGGGCGCTCGGCGCCGACGTGTTCCACGACGCCACGCCCTTCCTGCAGCCCTACTACACCGCCCTCACGCAGACGCCTGTCGTCGCCACATGTTACGACCTGATCCCGCTGATCTTCCCGTACGACTATCTCCCTGGCCTTGCCGAGCGCGATTCTTATCTCCGCATGCTGCGCAACCTTCGCACCGCGACGCGCGTCGCGGCGATTTCCCGTTCCGCCGCGACCGACCTTCACCTTTACACCGGCTATCGGCGTTCGCAGATCGACATCACCTATCCCTTCGTGGCCGAAGTCTTCCAGCTCCGCATGGTGGACGACGAAGCCCGCGCCGCCGGGCGCGCGGCGGCGCGGCGTGCGCACCCTACGGTGCCTGAACGCTTCTTCCTTTCAGTGACCGGCATCCACCGTAGCAAGAACCTGGGCTTTCTGTTGGACGCCTTCGCCCGCGTGCGTGAAACACGCGGTTGGACCGGGCTGCCACTCGTCATCGTCCTCCCCACCTACTGGACACGCAATATCTTCCACGAGAAGTTCGGCTCGCCGCCTGACGTCGTGCTGCTGTCGGAGGTGTCCGACGAGACGCTCCGCGACCTTTACGCCGCAGCAGAGTTCGTCTTCCAGCCCTCGCTCTACGAGGGCTTCGGATATCCGGTAGCGGAGGCCATGTCCTGCGGCGCGGCCGTTGTCGCGACCCGCACCGCCTCGATCCCCGAGATCACCGGGGACGCAGCGCTGCTGCTCGACCCCAGCGATGTCGGAGCCGGCGCAGCAGCGATCCGGCGGCTTGCGACCGACGCCGGCGCTCGCGCGTCCTTGCGGCGGGCCGCGCTTGAGCGTGCGTCGATGTTCGGCGAGGCCAGGCGCTTGGGCGAGGCTACAGTAGCCTGCTGGCGCGCTGCGGCGGGCCCAGCGACGCCGCGCCCGCGCATCGCGCTCTGGAGTTCGATGCCGCCACTCGACTGC
>JBEDHL010000203.1:0-5125 GCA_041174145.1 Pseudomonadota bacterium | reverse complement strand
GGTGATGCTACGCGCGGCGCGCGGCTTTTGCGCGGGGAAGCGGATTTCGCCGGCACCATCCGCCCCATGCGGCTTTCCAGCGAAGGGGGCGAACCCTGGGGCGCCCTGGGCGCTTCGCCCGCTTGGCGCGCGGCGGCGCATGGCTTTGCCTGGATGCGCGATTTGCGCGCCCTGGGTACGGATGCAGCGCGGCTGCGTGCCCGTGCCTTGACGTCCGATTGGCTGCAGATCGGCTGGGAAGAAGACATCGCCGATGCGCCCGAAGTGGTGGGCGGGCGCATTTCCGCCTGGCTTGGCCATTGGGATTTCTTCGCCGCCACCGCCGAAGATGTATTTCGCCGCCAAGTGATGCAGCGCTTGGCGCAGGATGCACGGGATTTGGTGGGCGCCCTGCCGGCGGAAGACGAACATCGCGGCGCTCTGGTGGCGCTGAAGGGCGCGCTTGCCGCCGCCGTTGCCTTGGAAGAAGAAGCCTATCTGCAACGCGCCATCCGCTTTCTGCCGGCCGAAATTGAACGCCAATTCCTGCCCGATGGCGGCCATGTGGAACGTTCCCCGGCGCAGCAACTCGCGGCGCTGCAGGATCTGATTGAAATCCGCAACCTGCTGCATGGCGTGGGTGTGGAAGCGCCGCCGCATCTGCTGGCCGCGCTGGATCGTGCCGCGCCAGCCTTGCGCCTGTTCCGCCACGGCGATGGCGGCCTCGCGCTTTTCAATGGTGCGCGGGAAGAAAGCTCTGCCCTGCTTGATCTGGTGCTGACACAAGGTCAGGCGCGCGGGCGCGGCGCCGTGGAATTGCCAGATACAGGCTTTCAGCGCCTGCAAGCCGGGCGCACGGTCATCATTATGGATGCGGGCGCGCCACCACGCGGGCGCGGGGTCGCCACCGGCCTTGGTGGCCTGCCAAGCGGCGCAGATCGTTCCGCCCATGCCGGGACACTCTCCTTCGAAATGTCGGTTGGCCGTGATCGGCTGATTGTGAATTGCGGCGCGGCACCGGCGGGCGAGGAAGCCTGGCGCGATGCGCTACGCGCGACCGCCGCGCATTCCACCCTGGTGCTGTCTGATACCAATTCCAGCGAACTTCGCCCCGAAGGCCTGGGCCGCAAGCCAGAGACGGTGGAGGCGGAACGCCAGGAAGCCACCGGCGCGCAATGGCTGGAAGTCAGCCATGATGGCTGGCGCGGCCCCTTCGGCGCGGTGCATCGCCGCCGGCTTTATTTGGCCGAATCAGGCGATGATCTGCGCGGCGAAGATGTGCTGGAAATGCCGCCCGATGCGCCCGTGCCCATCTTCGTGGTGCGCTTTCACCTCCATCCCGCGGTCACGGCCAATCTGTTGCAGGATGAAAGTGCTGTGCTGTTGCGCCTTGCTTCTGGTGCCGGCTGGAAACTCCGCGCCAAAGGCGCCCGCTTGGCCTTGGAAGACAGCATCTACCTGGGCGGAGAGGCGCGGCGCAGCCTGCAAATCGTGCTTTACGCGGAAGAAAATGAGGTTTCGCTGCAATGGGCCATCACGCGCGTGAGCCTGCCCGGCGTGGCGGCGATCCCCAGCGCGTGACCGCGCGCGAAGGCGCCAACGCCGCATGAAAATCTGCTTCATCGCGAATGTGGATTTCGCCATGCGGCATTTCATTTTGCCGCTGATGCGGGGTGCCCGCGCGCGTGGTCATGAAGTGGTGGGGCTTTGCGCAGAAGGCCCTTTGCTCGATGCACCGCGCGCCGAAGGCTTCAGGATCGAAGCCATGCCCATGGCGCGCAGCATGAATCCCCTGGTGCAATTCAAGGCCTATCAGGCTGTGCGTGATTTTCTCAAACGCGAAAATTGCGACCTTGTGCATGCGCATATGCCAATCAGCGGGCTGATCGGCCGTGCGGCAGCGCGGGCCGCAGGCGTGCCCCGCATTGCCTATACCTGCCATGGCTTTCTGTTTAATCAGCCCGGCCCCTGGTGGCGCCGCAGCTTGGCCTTGCAGCTTGAACGCGCCGCCGGGCGCATCACAGATATTTATTTGACCGTCAGCGAAGAAGAAGCCGCCGATGCGCGCCGGCTTGGCATTCACCCTGAAGCCACGGCGGTGCTGAATGGGCGCGCGCCCGCGCAATTCCATCCTGATCCGGAAGCACGGCAGATGCTCCGCGCTGAATTAGGCGCGCATCCGGATGATTGCGTGATCATCGCCGTCTCGCGCCTCGTGCGTCACAAGGGTTTTCCCGAGCTTCTGCAAGCCATGGAAGCAACACCGGCCAATGCGCGGCTTTGGGTGGTGGGCGAACGGCTCGCTTCCGACCATGGCGAGGATATGGAGCCCTATTTCACCCGCGCTGCCGCCACGCTTGGCCCGCGCCTTTCCAGGCTGGGCTATCGGCATGATGTGGCAAGGCTGCTGGCGGCGGCGGATGTGTTTTGCCTGCCCTCCCATTTTGAAGGGCTGCCGATGAGCGTGATTGAAGCCATGCTGACCGGCCTGCCCGTGGTCGCCACCGATATTCGCGGCCCGCGCGAACAGGTGGTGTCAGGTGAAACGGGGCTGCTGGTGCCCCCCGCAACGGTGCCCCCCTTGGCCGAGGCCTTATCGCACCTGGCCACCGATGCAGCGCTCCGGCACCGCATGGGCGAAGCGGCGCGCATGCGCGCGCTGGAACGCTTTGATGAAGCGAAAATCATCGCCCGCACGTTGGATTTGCTGGGCGTGTAGCGGAATGGCGGCGCCAAGGACGCCGCTTATCAGTCAGGTCGAAGCCATCCGCATGCTTGCCACACCAAGCGCACCAAAATCCGCCACCACCTCATCACCCGGCAAGATCTCAAGCGGCACAACGCAAGTGCCCGTGGTGACAATCTGCCCCGCCGCCAGCGTCACGCCATGGCGCGACAATTCATTGGCAATCCAGGTCAGCGCAATCCTGGGATCACCGAGCACATTGGCACCCACACCTTCCCGTTCATAACGCTTGCCAACGCGCCCAATCACGCGATGCTGCGCAAGGTCCATCCCGCGCCAATAAGCCGGCGCTTCAGGCCCCAGCACGAATTGATGCGCGCAAGCATTATCCGCGATAAGTTGCGCCGCACCTGCGGTGACAAAATTCGCAAAGCGCGAATCAGGCACCTCAATCCCCAGATGCAGTGCCGCCACCGCGTTCAAGACTTCGTCCATGGAATAAGGCTTTTCGCGCGGCAGGATGGAATGGCCGATGCGAAAGGCGAATTCCGCTTCCGCCACCGCCATGCGATTGGCGCCGAAGGGCAGTATGGCACCATTCGGATAGACCATTTCCGCCAATATCCTGCCGGCAAGCGGCCCATCCACACCGATATGCTTCTGCCCCGCGCTACTGGTCGCGGCGATTTTCCAGCCCCATAGCGGCTTCGCGCTTAACCTTTCTAGCTGCGCCTGGATCGCATAGCCTTCCAGCCGAGATCGCGGGCAGAGCGCCTCAGGCAAGGCGCCCAGCACCTGACCCGCGCGCCAATGCGCCACCAAAAGCCGAGAGGCTTCTTGAGCTTGCGTCAGATCCATCATCGCCTCCCTAAAAAATCGCTTCTATCGCGCATCTTGCGCGGAAATCCTGAAACCTCAAGCAAGCGCGCGTGCCATCAGCGCAAAGCTCGGAAAAACGCCTGGATTTCGCGCGCCAGCACTTCAGGCTGTTCCATTGCCGCGAAATGCCCGCCTTTCGGCATCACGCTCCAGCGGCGGATATCCGTATAGGTGCGTGCGGCGAGTGATTGCGGCGGGCGCAGAATTTCCTTCGGGAATTGGCAGTAGCCCATCGGCACATCAACCGTGCCGGGGATCGGCCAAGGGCCATGCATGCGCGCGTAATAGGGATGGAAACTCGCGCCAATGCAGCCCGTAAACCAATAGAGCGAGATATTGGCCAGCATCCTGTCGCGATTGACGGCACTTTCTGGACTGCCGTTATTATCAGTCCAGATCTTGAATTTTTCCGCGATCCAGGCGGCAAGACCGGCGGGTGAATCCGTCAGGCCAAAGGCCAGGGTTTGCGGCCGCGTGCCTTGTATCCATTGATAGCCTGTTTCTTCCTTCAGGAATTCCGAAAGCTCCGCCAGATAACGTCGCTCGTCCTCATCCTGCGTCTGAACCAGCGCGGGATCGCGCCGCACCGCGAGCAAATTCAGGTGAATCCCAAGCAGCTTTTCCGCATGCACCGCCCCCAGCCGAGACGATACAAAGCCGCCCCAATCTCCGCCCTGCGCGCCGAAGCGCCGGTAGCCAAGCACGTCCGTCATCAAATCCGCCAGGCAATCGGCAATGGCTTCCAGGCTGAACCGCGCCTGGCCCGGCTGGAAGGATAAGCCATAGCCAGGCAGGGAAGGTGCGACGATGGTGAAGGCATCCTTGGGATCGCCACCGAAGCGGGAAGGCTCGGTCAAGCGCGGAATGAGATCGAGGAATTCAAAGATTGATCCCGGCCAACCATGCGAAAGCAGCAGCGGCATAGGGTTTGGCCCTTCGCCCCGCACATGCAGGAAATGCAAATCAATGCCGTGAAGTTTGGTGCGGAATTGCGGAAAGGCGTTCAGCGCAGCTTCCTCGGCGCGCCAATCAAAACCCTGCTGCCAATAGGCCAGCAGATCGCGCAAATAAGCGACGCTTGTGCCGTATTTCCAGGGCGCTTCCGGCGCTTCATCCGGCAGGCGCGTCAACGCCAGGCGGGTTTGCAAATCCTGTAGCGCCGCATCGGGTATTTGCAGGCGAAATGGGGTTGCAGTGGCGGTCATGCTGGCCTCCTCATGCACGGGCACGTCAGCTTGGCAGCGGGCAGACGCCAGGGCTAGCCTGCCAATTCATCGCACCCAGAAAGGCCAAGACATGACCCGGGATGAATTCGAAGCGGATCTGCTGAAGCAGGGCTATGGCGTTTTTTATGGCGGCTTCCGGGCCGGGCTTGAAAACCCGGAACATACGCATCCCTGGGATGCGCGTCTGTTCATTCTGGGCGGCGAGATCACCATCACCCAGGATGGCAAGGCAATTTGCTATCGCGCCGGCGATACTTGCGCGGTGGCGGCCAATTACCCGCATGCGGAACAAGTGGGCCCAAGCGGCGTTGCCTTCATGTCGGGGCGCAAATAAGCCGCATCGCACAGGGTAGCG
>JBEDHL010000202.1:0-4491 GCA_041174145.1 Pseudomonadota bacterium | reverse complement strand
GCGGGTTTTGGGCGCTGCTTTTGGTGACTTTGGCGCTGGCGGTGGCCTTGGCGCCCACCACAGCCTTGGCCGATTCCATGGCGCTGCGCGCCGCGCGGGAACCCCCTGGCTTTGATTATGGCCGCGCCCGGGCGGCAGGTTCCGTCAGCTATGTTCTGGCGGCAGTGCTGGCCGGCGCCCTGGTGGGCGTGCTGGGGGCGGGCAGCGCCGCCTGGTTGATTGCCGCCATGCTCGGGATTGGGGCGGCAGCGGCGTTTCTGCTGCCGCGCGCCGATGGCCGGGGCAAGGGCGGGGCTTCAGGCTTTCGCGCGGCATTTGCGCTGCCGGGCTTCAAGCGCTTGATGCTGCTGGCGGCGCTGATGCAGGGCAGCCATGCGGCTTACTACACCTTCGGGTCCATCCATTGGCAGGCGGCCGGGCTGAGTGCGGGGGTGATTGGCCTGCTGTGGGGCTGGGGCGTGGTGGCCGAGGTGGCGCTTTTCGCCTGGGGCCGGCGCTTCGCCGATTGGCTTGGCGTGCGCGGCCTGATTCTGGCGGCGGCAGGGGCAGGCTTGGTCCGCTGGTCCGCCATGGCGATGACGAGCGATCTGATGGCGCTGATCCTGCTGCAAAGCCTGCATGCGCTGACCTTCGGCGCGATGCATCTGGCGGCGATACGGCTGATCCAGGCCAATGTGCCGGCGCATCTGGGCGCAACGGCGCAAACCCTGCTGGGGGCGGCGGTGGGGGCGATGACCACACTGCTGACGCTGGCTTGCGGGCCGGGCTATGCGGCCTTTGGCGCAGGAATTTTCGCGGCCATGGCGGGGCTTTGTGCGGTGGTGCTGGGGGTGGTGGCGGCGGGTAGCCTCACCCGCAGGTGATCTGCGTCACCACACCGTTTTCAATCAGCACCGTGGCGCGGTCCATCCGGTAATCCCGCGTCATGGGCGTATTCGGCCCGCCCATACGCACGGTAGTGATCCCCGGCATGGCTTGCAGCGCGGCGCGCACTTCTTCCGGCGCCTTGCCAAGCAGCGCGGGAAAGCGCGCCTGATGTTGCGCGCAGCCTTCCGGTGGTTGAGAGGTTTGCGCCTGCGCCCAGGAAGCGGCAGGCGCGGCGCTGATCAGAAGCGCAAGGGCAAGGCTGATGCGCGACATGGGGTGTTCCTTTCACTTCGGTTGCCTTTAATCAAGCATCGCTTCATGGCGATTTCAGGGTGATCTGCGCCACATTGCCGCGCGGCTTGGCAGGCGGCATTGTGGCCCTGCTTTTTTTGCAAGGAACCGCCCCATGACCCAGCCGCTTTCCATCATGTCCACCCTCGCGCTCAATGGCGTTTTGGATGTGCTGGCACCGCTTTGGGCTGAGCGTAACCCTGCCCCCGCCATGGTGTTCGACCCGACCAAATCCATTTCCCAGCGCATTGCCGATGGCGCGCGCGGCGATATCGCCATCCTGACCGCCGCCGCCGTTGATGATTTCATCGCCAAGGGGGTTTTCGCGGCGGGCAGCAGGCGCGATTTGGCGTTATCGCACATTGGCGTCGCGGTTGCCGCCGGCGCGAAGCGGCCGGATATCAGCACGCCTGAGGCCTTCCGCGCCACGCTGCTGGCCACACCATCACTCGCCTATTCCCGCGCCGGGGCAAGCGGGCTGTTCTTCGCGGGCTTGATTGAACGCCTTGGCATCGCGGCGGAAGTGAATGCCAAAGCCACCGTCATCCCGCAGGGCTTCACGGGTGAATTGCTGAAGCGCGGCGAAGTGGCTTTGGCCATTCAGCAAGTGAGCGAATTGATGACCGTGCCTGGCATTGACATTATCGGCACGCTACCCGCCGAGATTGGGGAGGTGATGACCTTCTCCGCCGCCATCTTCGCCGAAGCACCCCAGCCGGAAGCAGCGCGCGCCTTCATGGAATTTCTGGTGCAAGGCGCGGATGCCAAATTGCTCCGCGCCAAGGGGTTGGAACCGGTCTGAAAGGACTCACGCCCCCAAGGCAAACCCCTCATACCCCTTATCGGCCACCTCATCGCAAATCCGCCGATAACGCGCCATCCCGCCGATATAAGGCATAAAGACGCGCGGCTTGCCGGGCACATTGGCCCCCAGATACCAGGAATGCGGCGTTTTCGGGAAAAGTGTGCGGTTGGCCACTTCCTGCACCTGCACCATCCAATCATCCACCGCATCGGGCTTGGCTTCGATGCGGGTTTGGCCGGCGGCGCGCATATCCGCGATGCAGCGGCTGATCCAATCTACATGCTGTTCAATCGCGACCGGCATATTGGTTAGCACTGAAGGGCTGCCCGGCCCCGTTACGGTAAACAGATTGGGGAAGCCCACCACTTGCAGGCCCAGATAGCTGCGCGGGCCTTCGCGCCACACATCGCGCAAAGCCAAACCATTACGCCCGGCGATGTTCAGATTGAACAAGGGCCCCGTCATGGCATCAAAGCCAGTGGCAAACACAATGATATCCAGCTTGTATTCGCCCTTGCTGGTTTTCACGCCGGTTGCGGTGATGCGCTCAATCGGCTCCGCGCGCAGATTCACCAGCGCGACATTGTCGCGGTTATAGGTCTCAAAATAACCGGTATCGATCGGCGGGCGCTTGGTGGCGAAGCCATGGTCAATATCGGCAAGGATCGCGGCCTTGGCGGGGTCTTTCACAATCTGGCCGATCTTTTTCTTGAGGAAGGCTGAAACAACCTCATTCGCTTCCTCATTCGTCAGTACATCGCGGAATTCGGCACGCAGGCGCAGCCCGCCCTTTTCCCAGGCCATTTCGAAAATCTTGTCCCGCTCTTCATCGGAAACATCAAAAACGGAACGATCCGCAATGCGCCAAGGATGGCCATTGACGGTGGAACGCATCACATCGCGAATTTCGGCAAAATTCTCCCGCACGTATTTCTTGAAATCATCCGTCAGCGGCGCATTGCGCGCGGGGATCGAATAATTTGCCGTGCGCTGAAATACCGTCAGGTGTTTGGCGGCGGCGGCCACCACCGGAATGGCCTGAATGCCGGTGGAACCCGTGCCAATCACGCCAACCCGCTTGCCGGAAAAATCCACACCTTCATGCGGCCATTCGCCGGTGTGATACCACTTGCCCTGAAAATCCGGGATGCCGTCAATCTTCGGCAGATTGGCCGAAGAAAGGCAGCCAACCGCCGTGATCAGGAAGCGCGCAGCGTAATGCCCGCCCTGTTCGGTCCGCACATGCCAGAGATTTTCGCCCTCATCATAGCTGGCTGAGACCACCCGCGCCTTGAAGGTAATGTCGCGCTTCAAATCAAGCTTATCCGCAGCGTAATTCAAATAGCGCAGAATTTCCGGCTGGCTTGGATAGCGTTCGGACCATTCCCAGCCCTGCACCAGCTCATCCGAAAAATGATAGCAATAGCTATGGCTTTCGGAATCGCAGCGCGCGCCGGGGTAGCGGTTCCAATACCAGGTGCCGCCCACGCCATCGCCCGCTTCCAGCACATGGGCGGAAATCCCCAAGCGGTCCCGCAGGGAATGGAGTTGATACATACCCGCAAAGCCGGCGCCGATGATCAGCGCGTCATACAGCTTCGCCTCGGTCGAGGTGGCGGCAAGGGGGCTTACGGCATCAAGCATGGCGGGATCTTCTTGGTTGTTCCTGAGGGGGCACAAGCTAACCCGCACCAGCCCCGGGCGCCAAGCGGGGGGCAAATCCTTGCCATTCTGCGGATATCGCCCACATAGGGGGTCGAAGGCGCCTTCAAGCCCCCTGCCCAGCGGCGCCATGTCTGCGTTTTGGAAAGACCATTACCGTGAATATTCAAACCCCTGCGTCTGGCCTCACCACGGCCAATGCCACCTTGGAACCGCGCCCCTCCCGCGCGGAAGCCGAAGCCGCGGTACGCACCCTGCTGCGCTGGGCTGGCGATGATCCGGACCGTGAAGGCCTGGTGGATACGCCCGCGCGCGTCGCCCGCGCTTATGAGGAATTCTTCGCCGGCTATGAAACGGACCCGGTGGATTTGCTCGCGCGGTCCTTCGAAGAAACCGATGGCTATGATGAAATGGTGATCCTGCGGGACATCCGCATGGAAAGCCATTGCGAACACCACATGGTGCCGATCATTGGCCGCGCGCATATCGCCTATTTGCCGCAGGGCCGTGTGGTTGGCATCAGCAAGCTGGCGCGCGTGCTGGAAGTCTATGCCAAGCGCTTGCAGATTCAGGAAAAACTGACGGCGCAAGTCGCGAACACCATTGAACAGGTGCTGAAGCCGAAGGGCGTTGCGGTGGTGATTGAAGCCGCGCATCAATGCATGACCACGCGCGGCATCCATAAGCCGGGTGTCACCATGGTGACCAGCCGCATGCTTGGCGCCTTCCGTGATGATGCCAGCACGCGGCGCGAATTTCTGGCCATTATCGGTGGCCAGCGTTCCAATGTGATTGAAGGCTGAAGCCTAACCGTTTCAGCTTTTCAGTGCGGGGATAAGTGACGCCAGCATCAACAACGCCATGGC
>JBEDHL010000201.1:0-25718 GCA_041174145.1 Pseudomonadota bacterium | reverse complement strand
AGGTAAGCATGGGCGGGGATATAAGCCGCCCCGCGCCGAACCGAAACCCGCTTCCGCCGCCCCAGAACGAATTAGCCCCTCAGCAAGCGGTCAATCTCATATTGCGCCAGGTCAGACCCCGGCACTTTGGGGTCAGACGCGCTTTGCGCCACGCCCTGCAAATCCCCCTTGGTGGAGGCCGTATCGGCCCGGTGTGGGGCGTTTGCCGGCAGAATATCCTCAAGAATGGCTTCAACCCGCTGCAAATCCCGCACTGCACGGTCAATCCTTTGCCCAGTCAGATCCTGGAAGGAACAGGCCGCAAAAATGGCATTCACCCTTTCGGAGATAGCCGGCAAGCCATCCGGGCGCCCTGAACCCTTCTCAAGCCAATCCTGAATGGCCTCGGCCGCTTCTAAAATAGTATTGGCCGCGGCCTCGGTTGCCTGGATCGCCGCCTCAAGCTCCTGGCTTGGGCTGTGCTTCCCTTGCTGGGCGCCCGCCCCCATGCTGGCGATGTGTTCCTGGGCGGCAGAGATTTGGCCGGCCAAATTATCCTGCTCCAGGCCCAAAAGCTGTACGCTGGCCGAAACCTCGGCGCCAATCTCCGCGATCCGCCGGTCCATGAAGTCGCGCAATTCGCCAAAAAGAGGTTCCATGGCAGCCCGCAGCGCTTCGGGCTCTGGCAGCTTATCCGCTTGCGCACGGGTCATGGGACTTCATCCTCGGTCCAAGGGCGGGCAAAGCGCCGGGTGATCACGGGGGCATTAAACACCCATAAAGGTGAAATCTCCGTTTCTCTGGCGCGGGTCTTGTGTGGAAAACTTTGGGGCGCTATAGGCCGCGCTCCCGCGCCGAGGCCCCATGGACATGCCCGGCCGGAACCCCCTTCCCGCCGCATGGTGCGGCCCCAGCAATGGGTGCAAGGCGGAAGGGCTGACCCTATAGGAGGGCCAAATGTCCAAGATGAAGACGAAATCGAGCGTCAAGAAGCGCTTCCGTCTGACCGCGACCGGCAAGGTCAAGGCAGGCGGTGGCTTCAAGCGCCACATGCTATCCTCCAAGGCTTCCAAGATGAAGCGCCAGAACCGCGGGACCTTCGTGCTGGACAAGCAGGATGGTGATACCGTGAAGCAGTGGCTGCCCTATGGGCTGGACCGGTAAGGGAGGGTTCGCAAAATGGCTCGTGTAAAACGCGGCGTTACGAAGCACGCCCGCCACAAGAAGGTTCTCAAGCTTTCGGAAGGCTATGTCGGCCGGTCCGGCACCGCCTATCGCCCCGCTTTGGAGCGGGTGGAAAAGGCGCTGCAGTATGCCTATCGCGACCGTCGCAACAAGAAGCGCGATTTCCGTGGGCTTTGGATCCAGCGCATCAATGCCGCTGTCCGTGAACATGGCCTGACCTATTCCCGCTTCATCGCCGGCATCAAGGCGGCGGGGATTGAGATGGACCGCAAAGTTATGGCGGCGCTCGCCTTTGACGAACCGGCGGCCTTCGCGGCGCTGGTGGAAAAGGCGAAGGCGGCAGGCGCCGCCTGATTACCCCCGCCCCGGGGCTATCCGGGGCGGCGACCCAGCATCACGCAAGGGCCGCTTCCTGGCTAAGCCGGGGATGCGGCCCTTTGTTCATTTGGACCTGCCCGCATGACCGATGATCTTGCCGCCCTTAGGGCCGAAACCGAAACCGCGATTGCCGCCGCCGCCGATCCGCGCGCGCTGGACGCGGTGCGTGTGGCCATCTTGGGCAAATCCGGCAGCCTGACCGCGCTGCTAAAGGGCCTTGGTGCCGTCGCCCCCGAAGCGCGCAAGGAACGCGGCGCGGCGCTGAACCAGGTAAAATCCGCGATTGAAGCAGCTTTGGAAGCGCAACGCGCCGTGGTGGAAGCCCGCGCCTTGGATGCGCGGCTGGCCGCGGAACGCATGGATGTATCCCTGCCGCCGCGCCCCTTCGCGCCCGGCACGGCAGCCGATGGCGGCATTCACCCCATTGCCCGCACCATGGAAGAACTCACCACGCTATTTGGCGCCATGGGCTTCAAGGTGGCGGAAGGGCCGGATATCGAAAGCGATTGGCATAATTTCGGCGCGCTCAATATCCCGGATCACCATCCGGCGCGGCAGGATCATGATACTTTCTATGTGCCAGCGGTGGATGGCCGCCGCCCGGTGCTGCGCACGCACACATCGCCGGTGCAAATCCGCACCATGCTGACCGAAGCGCCGCCCATTCGCGTGATCGTGCCAGGGCGCACCTATCGCGCCGATCATGATGCGACGCATTCGCCCATGTTCCACCAGGTGGAAGGGCTGGTGATTGATCGGAACATCCATCTTGGCCATTTGAAGGGCTGTCTGATTGATTTCCTGCGCGCCTTTTTCGGCATTGCTGATTTGCCGGTGCGGTTCCGCGCTTCCTATTTCCCCTTCACGGAACCTTCCATGGAAGTGGATATCGGCTGGAGCCGCAAAACCGGCGAATTGGGCAAGGGTGGCGATTGGCTGGAGATTTTGGGCTCTGGCATGGTGCATCCGAAGGTGCTGGCGAATTGCGGCATTGATCCGCGCGAATGGCAGGGCTTCGCCTTCGGCATGGGGATTGAACGCATCACCATGCTGAAACACGGCATTCCTGATCTGCGGCCGTTCTATGAAGCCGATATTCGCTGGCTGAGGCATTACGGCGCCGATCCGCTTTCCCCACCTTCTTTGGTGGAAGGAGTGTAAGGCGATGAAATTCACCTTTTCCTGGCTGAAGGCACACCTTGATACCGAAGCCTCGCTTGATGAGATTTTGGCCGCGCTGAACACCATCGGGCTTGAAGTTGAAGGCGTGGAAGACCGCGGCGCGGCGCTCGCGAATTTCCGCATTGCCCATGTGGTGGAAGCCGAACAGCACCCGAATGCGGATCGGCTGCGCGCACTGAAAGTTGATACCGGCGATGGCAAGCTGCTTTCCGTGGTTTGCGGTGCGCCCAATGCGCGCGCCGGCATGAAGGGGGTGGCGGCGCTGCCTGGCGCCTTCATTCCCGGCACCGGCATTACGCTGAAGGCAGGCGAAATTCGCGGCGTGAAATCGGAAGCCATGATGCTTTCCGCGCGCGAGATGGGCCTGGGCGATGATCATTCCGGCATTGTTGATTTGCCGGCGGAAGCACCACTCGGTGAAGCCTATGTGCGCTGGGCCGGGCTGGATGACCCGATTATTGAAATCAGCGTGACGCCAAATCGCGGCGATGCGCTTTCCGTCCATGGCGTGGCGCGGGATTTGGCCGCAGCCGGGCTTGGGCGGTTGAAGCCGCTGCCGCAACCCGCGATCAAACCCGCCTATGCTTCGCCGCTTAATTGGGAAATCGCCGATCCGCGTGCCTGCGATTACGTGCTGGGCCGCGCCATTCGTGGCGTGAAGAATGGGCCTTCGCCGAAATGGCTGCAGGATTGGCTGACCGCGATTGGCCAACGCCCGATCAATGCGCTGGTGGATGTGACCAATCTTTTCACCTATGGCCTTGGCCGCCCGCTGCATGTCTTTGATGTGGCAAAGGTGAAGGGCAAGACGCTGACGATGCGCATGGCACGTGAAGGCGAAAGCCTGCTGGCGCTGAATGGCAAGACCTACGCGCTGACTTCGGAAGATGGCATCATTGCCGATGAAGCCGGGCCGGAAGCGCTTGGCGGCATTATCGGTGGTGAGGCGACAGGCTGCGATGAAGCCACCACCGAATGCTTCATCGAATGCGCGATTTTTGACCCCGTGCGCATCGCGCTGTCAGGCCGGCGGCATGATGTTCGCACCGATGCGCGCGCGCGCTTTGAACGCGGCGTGGATCAGGCGCTGCCGCGCTTGGCGCTCGACCTTGCCACGCAAGCCATGATGGAAATTTGCGGTGGTGAGGCCAGCGAAGTGGTCGGCGCCGGGCCGGAACCCGCCTGGCAGCGCCAGGCCAGCCTGCGTTTTGAACGGCTCGCGAGTTATGGCGGCGATGATGTGGCGCCGGATCGCGCGGTTGAGATCCTGCAAAGCCTGGGCTTCAGCGTGGCGGCGCGTGATGCGGCGCGCGTGACGGTCAATGTGCCAAGCTGGCGCAATGATGTGGCGGGCAAGGGCGCCTTGGCTCAGGCGCCTGAATTGTCACCGGAACGCGCCAAGGCGGCTGCCGAAGGCTGCGCCGAAATTGAACCGGAATGCGATTTGATCGAAGAAGTGCTGCGCATTCGCGGGTTGAATACCATCGCCCCGGTCTCGCTGCCCGTCAGCGGCATCATCCCGCCACCGGCCTTCACAGCGAAACAGGCGCGGGCATCCTTGGCGCGGCGCGTGCTGGCCGCGCGCGGCATGCAGGAAGCGGTGACCTTCGCCTTCATGGAATCGAAAACCGCCGCGCTGTTTGGTGAAACACCCGCAGCGCTGCGGCTGGAAAACCCGATTGCGGAGGATCTGGACCAGATGCGCCCAACGCCGGTGGCTTCCCTGCTGCTGGCGGCGGGGCGCAATGCGGCGCGCGGTTTTGCCGATGTGGCGCTCTGTGAAATCGGCGCTGCCTATCAGGATGTGACGCCGGATGGTCAGGCCGCGATTGCTGCGGGCGTGCGCCATGGCGCCACGCCGCGCCATTGGGCGGAAGCGTCACGCGGCGTGGATGCTCTGGATGCCAAGGGCGATGCCATGGCGGTACTGGCCGCGCTTGGCCTCCCCATGGCAGCGCTTTCCGTGACTGCCGATGCGCCGGGCTTTTATCATCCGGGCCGGTCCGGCCAGGTGCGGCAAGGGCCGAAGTCCGTGCTAGCCCGCTTTGGCGAAATCCATCCGCGCGTTCTGGCGGCGCTCGACCTGCCCGGCCCCGCCGTGGCTTTTGAGGTGTTTCTGGATGCCGTGCCGGAACCGAAGCGCCGCAAGAAGGGCGCGCCCGATCTGCCTGCCTTCCAGCCGCTGCGGCGCGATTTCGCCTTCCTGGTGGATGAGGGCGTCGCGGCGGAAGCGCTGCTGCGCGCCGCACGTGGGGCAGAACGCACATTGATCACCGATGTCGTGCTGTTTGACCGCTATGCTGGGGATAAGCTGCCTGCGGGTAAGGTAAGCCTGGCTTTGCAGGTAACCCTCCAGCCGCGTGAGGCGACGCTGACCGACCCGCAAATTGAAGCCGTGGCGGAAAAGATCGTCGCGGCGGTAGCGAAAGCGACCGGGGCGGTGCTACGCGCATGACCCCCTGATCCAGGCAATGCCAGGGTCCGGCCACCGGGCGTTTGACTTCCGGCCCTGCTGCCTTATCTCCGCCTTTGAAAACGCTGGCGCTACTCCGCGCCCGCACCCCCGGGACCATCATGACTGACACGCCGCTTTCGCTGATCCGCAATTTCTCGATCATCGCCCATATCGATCATGGGAAATCCACGCTTGCTGACCGGCTGATCCAGCAGACCGGCGCGCTTTCCGCGCGCGAAATGAAGGAACAGGTACTGGATAATATGGAGCTGGAGCGGGAGCGCGGCATCACCATCAAGGCGCAGACGGTTCGCCTGACCTACCCCGCCAAGGATGGCAAGACCTATGTGCTGAACCTCATGGACACGCCCGGCCATGTGGACTTCGCCTATGAAGTCAGCCGGTCGCTCGCCGCTTGTGAAGGTTCGCTGCTTGTCGTGGATGCGTCGCAGGGCGTGGAGGCGCAAACACTCGCCAATGTCTACCAGGCGATTGATGCGGGGCATGAAATTGTGCCCGTGCTGAACAAGATCGACCTGCCGGCGGCGGAACCGGACCGCGTGAAGCAGCAAATTGAAGATGTGATCGGGCTTGATGCGTCAGACGCTGTGATGATCAGCGCCAAGACAGGGCTGAATATTGAAGGCGTGTTGGATGCCATTGTGGAACGCCTGCCGCCGCCGAAAGGCGATGCATCCGCCACCACCAAAGCGCTGCTGGTTGATAGCTGGTATGATGCTTACCTTGGCGTCATTATTCTGGTGCGCGTGAAGGATGGGCATTTGCGCAAGGGCCAGCGCATTCGCATGATGTCATCCGGTTCGGTGCATACCATTGAACAGGTGGGTGTCTTCACGCCGAAACTGGTGCCGGTGGAAAGCCTGGGCCCGGGTGAGATGGGCTATCTGACAGCAGCCATCAAGACCGTCGCCGATACCAATGTTGGCGATACCATCACCGATGACCGCAATCCGGCGGCCGAGGCTTTGGCCGGCTTCAAGCCTTCCATCCCTGTGGTGTGGTGCGGGCTTTACCCGGTGGATGCTGATGATTTTGAAAAGCTGCGCGAATCACTCGGCAAGCTGCGCTTGAACGACGCATCCTTCCATTATGAACCGGAAACCAGCGCCGCGCTTGGCTTTGGATTCCGCTGCGGCTTCCTTGGGCTTTTGCATCTGGAAATTGTGCAGGAAAGGCTATCGCGTGAATTTGATCTGGATTTGATCGCGACCGCGCCTTCGGTTGTCTACAAAATCCATCAGACGAATGGCGCAATGTTCGAATTGCACAATCCCGCCGATATGCCCGATGGCAGCGTGCTGGATCATATTGAGGAACCCTGGATCAAAGCCACCATCATGCTGCCCGATGATTATCTAGGCTCGGTGCTGGCGCTTTGTAATGAACGGCGCGGGCAGCAGGTGGAACTGACCTATGTCGGTTCCCGCGCCATGCTGGTCTATCGGATACCGTTGAATGAGGTGGTGTTCGATTTCTATGATCGGCTGAAGTCGGTGTCGCGCGGCTATGCTTCCTTCGATTACCAGATGGATGGCTATGACGAAGGCGATCTGGTGAAGATTTCCATCCTGGTGAATAATGAACCGGTGGATGCGCTGTCCTTCATGGCCCATCGAAGCCAGGCGGATAGGCGTGGGCGGCAGATTTGCGAAAAGCTGAAGGAATTGATCCCCCGCCAGCTGTTCAAAATCCCCATTCAGGCGGCGATTGGCGGGCGCGTGATTGCGCGTGAAACCATCTCGGCCCTTTCCAAGGATGTGACAGCCAAGTGCTATGGCGGTGACATTTCACGCAAGCGCAAGCTTCTGGAAAAGCAGAAGGAAGGCAAGAAGCGCATGCGGCAATTCGGCAAGGTGGAAATCCCACAAAGCGCCTTCATTGCCGCGCTGAAAATGGATAGCTGAAGGGCGGCTTGCCGGCTGCCGCCATTGGTCGCAGACTTCTGCCCATCTTGCAGCCCGATGGGTAGGATCTGATGGAAAACGCCAAAAAATCGCCGCTCGGTGTTTATAATGAGCATCTGCAACGCGGAGAGCTTGCCTATCAATTCAGCCCCGAAGCGGGGCAGCCGGTATTTTATCCGCGTGTGATCTGCCCTTATACCGGCAGCGAAAATCTGGAATGGCGTATCTCCAAGGGGCTGGGCACGGTGCATGCCACAACCGTGGTGCATCCGGCACAGGGCGAGCCCTATAATGTTTGCCTGGTTGATCTGGATGAAGGCTTCCGCCTGATGAGCCGGGTTGAGGATATGGACCCGATGGCGGTGAAAATCGGCCAGCGCGTGCGCTTCCGCGCCCACCATCCGGGCGGGGATGAAGCCCCGATTCCGGTTTTCACGGCGCTGGAGGGCTGAGGCAATGAGCAGCATGAAGCGCGGCAGCGCGGCCATTGTTGGCGTGGCGGAATCAGATATCGGCAGCGTCGCCGCTGATATGTCGGTGATTGATTTGATGGCGCAGGGCACGGTCCGCGCGCTGCGGGATGCGGGGCTGACGCTTTCCGATGTGGATGGGATTTTCTGCGCCACCACCCAGGCGCGGACATCGGCCATGTCCTTGGCGGAATATCTTAAAAAGCCGGATGCTTATGTGGATTCCACCATTGTTGGTGGTTCATCCTTTGAAATTCATGTCGCACACGCGCAGGCCGCGATTGAAGCGGGGCTTTGTTCGGTGGCGGTTGTTGCTTATGGCAGCACGCAGCGTTCGGCGGGGCGGAAGAATGCGTCGCCGCGCGAATTCAACCCTTATGAAACGCCGTTCAAGCCCTTCATGCCTTCCACCGCCTATGCCATGGCAGCCAACCGGCACATGCATGAATATGGCACCACGCGCGAACAATTGGCGGAAGTGGCGGTGGCGGCGCGCAAGTGGGCGCAGCTCAATCCTGTGGCCTTCGATCAAAGGCCGCTGGATATCGCGGGTGTGCTCAATGCCAAGATGGTGTCCTACCCCTTTACCGTGCGCGATTGCTGCCTGGTGACGGATGGCGGCGGGGCGGTTGTGCTGACTTCGGCCGAGCGCGCGAAAACGCTGAAAAAGCCCCCGGTTTATGTGCTGGGCACCGGCACCTGCATCACGCATGCGACCATTTCCAATATGCCGGACCTCACGCGCACCGGCGCGATTGCGTCCGGCGCGCGCGCCTATCAGGCGGCGGGGCTGCAAGCGCGGGATATGGATATGGCGCAGCTTTATGATGCCTTCACCATCAATACGATCCTGTTCCTGGAAGATCTTGGCTTTTGCAAAAAGGGCGAAGGCGGCGGCTTTGTGGACCATGGCCGCATCGCGCCCGGCGGCGCGCTTGCGGTGAATACCAATGGCGGCGGGCTTTCTTACTGCCACCCCGGCATGTACGGGCTTTATTTGCTGATTGAAGCCGTGCGGCAAATCCGCGGCGAATGCGGCAAGCGCCAGGTGGCCAAGCATGATACCGCGATTGTGCATGGCAATGGCGGCGTGCTTTCCGCGCAAAGCAGCGTGATTTTGGGAGGCGCGTCGACGGTTTAGGCCGCCGCGCGCCGCACGTGATCAGGCCAATACGAACAAATTGGCCTGTTCACCGCGGATCAAAAATCTCGCCCCGAAGGGTGCTAGGATCAGCCAAAGCCCGCGCGCTGCGGCAGGCCGAGTTTCTGAAACAGTCGCACAACCGGGCACATCCCCGTGAACGACGCCTGTATAAGATGCGCGCCCATCAAGCCGGTCACCCAAAACCAGCTTGGGCTTTGGTAGATACCCAGCAACAGGCTTCCGACCACAACCAGGCCGACAACGAGCAGGATCGCACGCTCCAAAGACATGTTTTTCACTCCCTGATTTAATGGTTAATATTTCTAAATTAATAATATCAGAGAATGCAATGATGATGACATAGTCGGGGGCATTTCCGCCCAGCAGACAATCCAATCAGAAGGCAGGCCTTATTTGCCGGTCATCGCCAGGCGGCAGGCCAGCGCAGAATGGGGCAGCGCTTGCGGCACAGCGCGCTATGGATTTTGGGATACGGGGATGGATTAGGGGGGTGGTGCCCAGAGCCGGAATCGAACCAGCGACACTGCGATTTTCAGTCGCATGCTCTACCAACTGAGCTATCTGGGCCCCGGCGCCGCCGCAGCAACGCCAGAAACCTTCTCCTAGCGAAGCGCCCCCGCCCTGTCCAGCCCGCTTTTGGCCGGGCACAAGGGGCAAAGGCGCATGGCAAGGGTCCGTGCCCCTTCAGCCAGGGATCGCCGGGCCTGCCTCAGCCAAATTCCTGCATTTTCTTCCGCCATTCTGCGGCCGCCAGGCTTTCCTCAATGGCGAGAATCTCGGTCGCCAAGGCGCCGCGCGGGTCGCGTTCCAGCCCCTCATCCACGCAGCGCTTTGCCAAGGCCATCGCGGCGGGGGGTGCCTTCAGGATGGTGGCGGTAATCTCGGCAATCGTGGCCTCAAGCGCTTCCGGTGCTACCAACCGCGCCACCAGCCCCGCTTCGCGCGCTTCCTCTGCCCCCAAGGCGCGGCCCGTGAACATCAAATCCTTGGCAAGCCGTTTGCCGATGATGCGCGGCAAGCGCTGTGTGGCGCCCACCGTGCCCCACAGCGCTTCCGGTGTGCGGAAGGAAGCGGCAGGGGTTGCGATGATGAAATCGCACGACGCGGCGATTTCAACGCCTGATCCAACGGCAGGGCCTTCCACCACGGCGATGGCCGGCATGGGCAGGCGTTCCAGCGCATCATAGGCGGCAAAGGATTTGAGGCGGCGCGCGCGCACTGCGTCATCGCCCATGCCCTGGCGCTCCTTCAAATCGGCACCGGCGCAAAAGACTGGCCCCAAAGCCCGCACCAGCACGCAACGCGCGCCATCTTCGCACGCGCGGCGCGTGGCAGCCACCAAGGCTTCGCACATGGCGATATTCAGCGCATTGCGTGCATCCGTCCGGTTCAGCGTAATGCGCGCCAAGCCATCAGTGAAATCGTATAAGACAGCTTCGGTCATATCGCCCCTTCCGCGCGCAAGGCCTCGATCCGGCCTGGCGCATAGCCCAGCAAATCCCGCAGCACCGCATCCGTATCCTCTCCCAATAGGGGCGGGCGCTGAATGGCGGGGTCCGCCAGACCTTCAAAGCGATAGGGCAGGCGCAAGGCCGGGAAAGCGCCGAGCAAGGGATGGATGAATTCGCCGACTGAACCGCGCGCCTGCACATGCGGGTCCGCGAAGGTTTCATCCATGGTCAGCACCGAGCCATTGGGCACATCCAGCGCGTCCAAGGCCGCAACGGCTTCGGCGCGCGTCAGCTGTGCCATCGCAGCCGTAATACCGGCCATCACACGTTCACGCTGCGCGACGCGCGCAGCATTGGCGGCCAGCACGGGATCGGCGCCCAATTCATCAAGGCCAAGCGCGCGGCAGAGCGGCGCCCAATGCTGATCCGAACAGGTGATATGCAAAAACCGCCCATCAGCGCAGCGGAAGGAAGCTGTTGGCACGCGGCCTGGATGTTCCGTGCCAAGACGCGGCGGCACTTCGCCCAGCGCGAAAAACCGCGCGGCGGCGGAGGTCAACAAAGCCACCTGCCCATCCAACATGGAGAAATCAATATAGGCGCCCTGCCCCGTTGCATCGCGCCCACGCAAAGCCGCCAAAAGCCCGATGGTGATCCAAAGCCCGGAAGTGAGATCAGCAACGGGCAGCCCAGGCTTCACCGGCCCGCCGCCGCGTTCACCCGTAAGCGCCATCAACCCCGACATGGCCTGGAACACCGTGTCATAGCCTTTGCGCTTGGCATAAGGCCCGGTCTGCCCAAAGCCGGTGCAAGACAACATCACCAAGCGCGGATTGATGGCGCGGAGCGCTTCCCAATCCAGCCCATAGCGTTTCAGCGTACCGGTTGGGAAATTCTCCAGCACCGCATCGCAATGCCGGATCAAATCACGCACCAGCGCCTGGCCATCCTTATGACGCAGATTGACCGTCACACTCCGCTTGCCGCGATTGCACGCGAAGAAATAGGCGCTGTCGCGCTGGCCATTCTGTTCCGCAACCGGTTCATAGCTGCGGCTTTCATCGCCACTGCCCGGTTGTTCCACCTTGATCACTTCCGCACCCAATTCGGCCAGGATCATCGCCGAAAACGGGCAGGCCAGCACGCGTGCCAAATCCAGCACGCGCAGGCCTTGCAGCGGGGGGATAGTCATCCCCTTGGATTAACGCACATATCGCCAGCGGAAGCGATCACCATTTGATTCCACGCGCCCCACGGATGGGTTGGGGAAATGGATCGGCAGTAACTTGGTATCCGTATCAGCCACCTGGCTGAGGAAGCGCGTGCGGCTATCGGCAGCCTCATTCGGGTCCCAGCAGAACATGGTGGACCAGGAAGGCCGGTGGATTTGCAGCGCGTGATGCATCAAATCGCCGGTGATCACGGCGTGCTGGCCACGGCTTTTGATATGCACGCAGCAATGGCAGGGCGTGTGGCCGGGGGTGGGTTCGATGGTGATGCAATCATCCAGGCTGAAATCATCATCCACCAGCATCGCCTGCCCCGCCGCCACCACGGGTTCGCAATTCATGGTGAAAACGGAACCGCCGCCACCCGGGCGCGTTTCGCCAGCCTTGGTTGAAGCTTCCCACGCCGCGTATTCGCGCTTGTGAAACACGTATTTGGCGCGCGGGAAGGTTGGCACCCAGCGGCCATCGCGCAGCACGGTATTCCAGCCGGAATGGTCAATGTGCAAATGCGTGCACATGACGTAATCAATATCGTTGACGGAAAGCCCCTCCGCCTTCAGCCCATCAAGCCAAGGCTGCTTTGGGAAATCCATCGGCGCGGGATAGCCCTTATCCTCACCCGTGCAGGTATCCACCAGAATCGTATGGCGCGGCGTGCGCACGACATAAGTTTGATAGGTGATCACCATCTTGCCGGAAGCAACATCATAGGTTTCCGGTTCCAATTCCTTCAGCGTCGCTTCGATTTGCTCCGCCGGCGCATCGGGGAACATCTGCCCCGGCGCGCGCCAGGGGCCATCGCGTTCGATGATGCTGGTGATGGTGACATCGCCAATGGTGAGTTTGCGCATGGGTTTCCTGCCTGGTTGGGTTGTTGGGGAAGGCTAGAACAGGAAGCGGGGGTTTGGGAAATCATCCCCGCCCCTTTTCAGCGTCGCAACCGGGCGAGGGTATCGGCGCTGGCGGCGGCGGTAATCGCCGCAACATCCTCGGCCAATAACAGCCTTTCCGACGCCAGACGCGCCGCTGAGGCACGCACCGCAGCGACATAAGCATCGGCTGTCGGATAGCGTTCTTCCAGGGATGGCCGCGGGTCGCGCGCGGCTTCGCGTTCTGCCTTGGTGGCAGCGAGGGGCAGCACCGCGCCGGTATTGTAGCAAAGCGCGCCGGGCGCGAAGCCTTCGCTGCGCGGATTCCAACCCGTGTAGGTGGCTTTGGGCACTTCGATCACCGGGCCGCGCAGCCCGCCAATCGCATTGCCATCCGCATCCACGCGCGGCACCAGCACGGTGTATTCGCCGCGCACCACGGGGGGCATGACGTTATTATCCACCAATTGCGCCGGGCCGATGGTGCCGCGATAGGGCAAGCCCGGCAGGGCAGGATAAGCCCCCGCCAATTCAACCAAGGTGCCTTGGCCGCGCATCGGGAAGCGACTTGCCGGGGGTTCCCGCCCATCACGCATCCAGCTTTCCATCGCCACCAGCAGCGCCCTCATCAACGCGCCACCTTGCAGGGGATTAACCGGCAGGGCGCAGCGATCAAGCCGGCTGATGGCGGCGCTGGCAGGCGCAAAATGCGGCAAGCCAGAAAGCGCATAGGCGCGGACTTCGGGCGGCAGATCAGTGTGGCGCCCTTGCGTATCCGTCACCAGCAGCGAAGCCCGCGCGCCCCAGAATTCATATTCGCTATCGGTCTGCATGATGCGCGGGCAGGTATTGCTGATGCGGCAACGCAGCAGCAGCCCATCGCGCTTGCCGGTCAAATGATCTTCCGTCACGCCATAGGTGAAGGGGAATTGATCGGCGGGGTAATGCCTATCCCCATGCGGCGTTGGGTTGCGCCCCGGCTGGGCAAAGCGCGCATTGGTATAAGTGCGTCGCGTGCCCGGAATATGGGGCAGCATGGCATCATAGACTTGGCGGCCTTGAACATCCTCATTGAAGCCAAGGTAGAGGTAATCGCGCACAAAGCGCCCGGATTGCGAAATGCCATGCAGCATGGCGCGATCCACCGTCACGCGCCCGGCTGACGCCAAAGGATTCGCCGCCCCCTTTTCCCAACGCAGAAAGGCCGCCACATCGCGAAAGGCGGCGAAGGCCATTCCCTGCACCGTGGGATCCTTGGCGGTATAGATGAATTCATAGAGCGCGCCGGCATCAAAGCCAGCCGGGCGCGTGATTTCAATGCGATTGGCATCTAGAAACCGAAAGCCCAAACCAGCGGGGCTTTGCCGTTCATCACCGGCCTGGGCACGCACCGTCAGCCGCGCGCCCTGATCATTTGCCGCCTGATAGGTCAGCGGCACCGTCACCGGGCTGGTCATGTGATCAAAGAGGAATTCTTCACGCGAAAGGCCAGTGATATTGGGCAGGATGGGCGCTTCAAGCCTGAGGCCAGCGCCGCGCGCATCACCCGCCGGGATATCCGCCTGCCAGCCAATCCACACCAGCGTATAGCCCTGGCGCAGCAGGAAGCCATTGCCCGGATCGCGCCCCAGCATCAGCGCATTCGCTTCATGATCGTGATAAAGCTGGCCCGCCAATTCGCGCCCGCGATTGGGCACTTCCACGAACAGCGTGCCATTGCCGCGAAAGGGTTCGGCGGGGCGCAGGATCACCACTTCAGCGACGGCTTCCACGCGCCCGGCGGCATTGCGCGGCGCCATGGCAATATCGGCGATGATGGCATTGCGCGGATCGGCCGGATCCAGAGCAAACCGCGCGCGTGCCATAAGCCTTTCATAACGGCCCGTATTGCCGAATTCGCGGCCAGCAAAGGCCGGCTGCGCCGGCGTGGTGATGGCGAATTCCACAACCTCAGCGGCGGCGAAATTGATCAGGCCGCCAAGCATGAGCATGGCCAGGGCCAGGGGTTTCAGGCGCATCGGGTTTCCTCCGTTACAGAAGCCTAACCCTGGAAGTGCCCCCTGGCCAATATTGCCCGCCCCGCCCATCATGGGGGTCAAATCAAGGGGGAACGTCATGGCCGTTGTTGAAACCGAAACCCACGGGCAGATTCTGGTGGTGCGCATGAACCGACCGGAGCGGCTGAATGCGCTGAACCATGAAATGCGCCTGGAATTGGCGCGCATCTGGTCCGCCTTTCGCACCGATGAAAAGCTGGAAGTCGCCATCCTGACCGGCACCGGGCGCGGCTTTTGCGCTGGTGAGGATATGAAGGAATCGCTCGCCGATAAAAGCCCGGGCGGACGGCGGATTGATCTGGAAAACCCTTTCAATGACGGCACTTTGGAAAAGCCTGTGATTGCGGCGGTGAATGGCTTTGCCATGGGTGGCGGCTTCATGCTGGTGGAACGCACCGATTTGCGCGTTGCGGTGCATGAGGCGGTTTTTGAGGTCTCGGAAGCCAAGCGCTGGCTGCTGGGGGGCTATAATCACGGCCATCTTGCCAATCTGGCTTATCCCATCGCGATGGAAATGGCGCTGGGCTTTCGCTTCACGGCGGAACGCTTCCATCAGCTTGGCTTCATCAACCGCCTGGTGGCGCCGGAAGCGCTGATGGAAACAGCGATGGAGATGGCCCGCCACATGCTGACCCTGCCGCCCGCCGCGCGGGTCAATACCATTCATATGATGCGCCGGATGCGCCCCGCGCCAACGCCGGCACAACAAGCCTTGGCCGCCAAGCTGCATGAACATGGCGACAAGAGTGATCTATTGGAAAGCCGCGCCGCCTTCGTGGAAAAACGCGCGCCGAATTTCAAGGGCTGGCTTGATCCGGCTGATCGCTATCGCATGCCGGATATTGAGCAGGATTAGGCAAGGAACTCCCGCACTTCGCGCGCCGCATCGGCCAGGCCCATGCGGCGCAGCAGCACGCCGGAAGGCAGGCCGGCCAAAAGCCGCGATGGGCAGGACCGATCCAGCATCACGAAAACGCCCTTGTCATCGGCGCGTCTGATCAAGCGACCAAAAGCCTGACGCAGCCTGTGGCGCGTGATACGGTCATCATATTCCTTGGGCCTGCCCTCCGATAAATGCAGGCGGCGTTCGCGATGGAGGATGCTCGGGCGCGGCCAGGGCACGCGGTCAAATACCAGCAAGCGCAAGGAACGGCCGGGCACATCCACGCCGTCGCGCATGGCATCCGTGCCGAGCAGACATGAATTTTCCTCGGCGCGAAACACATCCACCAAAGTCGCGTTATCCATGGCATCAATATGCTGCGCGTAAAGCGGCAGGCCGGCTTCTTCCAAAGCGGGCGCGATGCGGCCATGCACATCGCGCAAGCGGCGGATGGCGGTGAAAAGCCCAAGCGCACCGCCACCGGATGCCAGAAACAAATCCCTCATAGCACCCGCGATTTGCGCGGTGTTTTCCCGCGCCACATCGGTCACCACAATGCAGCGCGTGCGCGCGGCGTAATCGAAGGGTGAAGCAACCGCGGCGCGAATAGCGGGCAGCGGCAAATGCGCCGCACCTGTGCGGGCTTCCGCTTCGCGCCAGGCGGCTTCGGGGTCTTCTTCATCAGCCTCGGCGGCATCGCGCAGTGTGGCGGAGGTGATCAGCACGCCATGCGCGGGGGCAGCGACCTGCATGGCGAAGGGTATGGTGGGGTCAAGCCAATGCCGGTGCATCCCCGCATCCAAATCCTGCCCGCCGCGCCGTTCAATCGAAAGCCAATCCACCATATCGGGCCGCGCGCCGGGTGTGGGTTCTTCGCCACCAACCCGCCCGAGCATGGCGCGCCAGGCAGTCAGCGGCATCAACACGCGGCGTTCAAGTGAGCCGCAAATCGCCTCAATCCGCTGGCGATCATTGCTTTCAACCTCGGCGGCTTCATCTTCCATGCGTGCGAGCAGCTTTTCGCGCAAATGCCGCACAGGCGCTTCCAGGCGTTGCAGCGCGCGTTCAAGCGCGCCGGCGATTTCTGCCATATCAGCATTCAGCGGGAAAAGATCACAATCCGCATCGTAAAGCCCGGCTTCCTCGGCTTCTGCATTGCGCGCACGCACCTGGCGACGCACGGCGCGCAGAAAACCCTCAGCCGGATTGGCGGGTTCGGCCACCAAGGCGGGCGCGGCTTCTTCGCCCAAACGGCCAGACCAGCCGCCCGCCGGCAGCGCGCGCGCGGCTTGCAGGGCGGCTTCCAGCGGCGCCTGCAATTCCGGGCGATCGCCCACCAATTCCTCCAACCGGCGCTTGAGGCCGCGCGCACGGGAACGCCCGCCTTCGGCACCCAAAATCCAGCGGCGTAGCTCCGCCATTTCCGCGCCGGTCAGATCGGCGGAAAAGGCGCTATCGGCGGCGTCGAACAGATGGTGCCCTTCATCGAATACCAGGCGCAGCGCGCGGCCATCCTCACCGCCACCGAGTGCTGCCTGGATCATCACCAGCGCGTGATTGGCAATAACGATGGAGGCACTTTCCGCGCGGCGAATGGAATGTTCCACAAAGCATTTGCGATAATGCGGGCAAGCTGCATGGATGCATTCACCGCGCCGATCCGCGAGCGGCAAGATATTGGCCGCGCCGAATAATTCCGTGATCCAGCCTGGGAAATCACCACCCAGAATATCGCCATCCCGGGTCGCCACTGCCCAGCGTGCGACTAGGCCCAAAGCCACGCCCTGCCCCGGCATGGCGGAAAAGCCCAAAGCATCTTCCAGGTTCAACAGGCAAAGGTAGTTCTCGCGCCCCTTGCGCAGCACCACGCGGCGGCGGCGTTCTTCCGCATCGGGGAAAAGCCGCGCGGTTTCTTGATCAATCTGGCGTTGCAGATTCCGCGTGAAGGTGGAAATCCACACCGGCGCGCCATTGCGTTCCGCCCAAAGGCAGGCCGGCGCCACATAGCCGAGAGTCTTGCCTGTGCCCGTGCCAGCTTCCGCCAGCACCAAGGCAGGCGCGCCCTGGTCTTCGCGCGGCGCGAAGGCCGCTGCGGCGGCCGAGGCATAATCCGCTTGTTGCGGGCGTTGTTCCGCCCCTTCCCCCAAAATCTGCGCGAGCCTGGCGCGCGCCTCATTCGCTGCAATGCCAAAAGAAGATGGCGGATTGGGGGGTGCGGCTTCCGTCCATTCCGGCAAGCGGCGCCAGACTCGCAAGCCTTCCATGCCCGAACGCGCCGCGGGGGCGCCAAGCGCGGCCAGCACCGAACGCGCCCAGGGCCAGCCCGCTTCGCCCATGCGGGCGGCGAGGCCTGCGGCATCGCGGTTCAAAGGCGCCGCACGATCTTCCGCGAGGCGGCGCAGCAATTCGCTGGCGATATCGGGCAGTAACGCGACAGCGGCTTCATCATCGCGCGGCACGGGCAGGCCAAGCGTCAAAGCCAGGCCGCGCGGCGTGGGCGCGCAGGATGCGGCGGGCAGCACAAAGGCGAAAAGTTCAAGCAAATCATGCGCTGGGGCAATGCCCGGCACGCCAAGCCGCCGCGCCATGGCCGGGGCATGGACCAGAAGCGGCGCGGTATCCACCAGGCGCGCCGCCACGGCGCGCGCAGGCAGGGTTTCGATGCTGCCGTCACTATCCAACAGCACAGCGCGGCCCTGCCCCGCGACCAGGGCAGGTACATCCGGCAGCAGCAAGCGCGGCGGGCTTGGCGTTTCAGCCATGCCCGTCAGACCATATGGGCGGGAAGCCCAGGCTTCACGCGCGGGGCAGCTTTTCGGCGATTTGTACCGCGTTCAGCGCCGCACCCTTCAACAATTGATCGCCGCAAAGGAAGAAATCGAGGCCACAATCCCCAAACACGGGATTGGCGCGGATGCGCCCGGCTTCCACATCATCCTGGCCCGTCGCGGTCAGCGGCATGGGGTAGAGGCCCGCCTCCGGGTCATCCACCACCTTCACGCCGGCGGCCTTGCGCAGCACTTCGCGCGCGGCTTCGGGCGTTACCGGGCGTTCCGTTTCAATCGTCACGGCTTCGGCATGCACGCGGAAGGTTGGGATACGGACAGCGGTGCAGGAGATTGGCAAATCCGGCATGCCCATGATCTTCCGGCTTTCCCAAACCACCTTCATTTCTTCGCGCGTATAGCCATTGGGCTGGAAGCTATCGATCTGCGGGATAACGTTGAAGGGCAGCGGGTAGCGGAACACTTCATGCCCGGCCTTCACCCCATCCACCAGCACGCGGCGGGTTTCGCGTTCAAGCTCTGTCATACCTTCCGCCCCGGCGCCGGAAGCCGCCTGATAGGTGGAAACAATCACGCGCTTCAGGCCGAAAGCCTGGCGCAGCGGCTCCAGCGCCACCACCAGAATCGCCGTGGTGCAATTGGGGTTGGCGATCAGCTTGGCCTTTCCGATGGCACCCGCATTCACCTCCGGCACCACCAGCGGCACATCATCCTGCAGGCGGAAGGCCGAGGAATTATCCACCACATTGACCCCGGCCGCGACCATGGCCGGCGCATGCGCCTTAGCGAAATCGCCGGAAACCGCGAGCAGCGCCAGATCGAGATCGCGCATAGCAGCATCGCTGAAGGGCTCAATCTCCGCCTCACCCAGCGGGGTTTTGACTTTGGTGCCGGCGCTGCGGGCAGAGGCAAACAGCCTGAGCGAGGTCATCGGGAAGGCCCGACGCCCCAGAACATCCACCAATTCGCGGCCCACCGCACCGGAGGCCCCAATCACGCCGACACGCATTGCAAAAATCCCATGGTAAAGCTTGGAAGCGGGCGGTTTAGAGCAGAAAAGCCAAAGGGGGAACACCCTGAAGCCACTGGCCCTCGCCTCTTGCGCTTGGTCTGCCTATAACGCCCCTCCCGCTTGAGAGGATTGCCGCAGCCAATGTCCGCCGCCGCTGATTTTTCCGCCGTGAAGGCCTGGCCCTTTGAGGAAGCGCGCAAGGTCGCCGCGCGCCTGGCCGCTTCGGGCAAAAGCACGGCGCTGTTTGAAACGGGCTATGGCCCTTCCGGCCTGCCGCATATCGGCACCTTTGGCGAAGTGGCGCGCACAAGCTGGATCCGCCACGCCTTCGGGCAGCTTACCGGCCTGCCATCACGCTTGCTCGCCTTCAGCGATGACATGGATGGGCTGCGCAAGGTGCCGGATAATGTGCCGAATAAGGAAATGCTGGCGGCGCATCTCGGCCGCCCCGTCACGGCCATTCCTGATCCTTTCGGCACGCATGAAAGCTTCGGGCACCATAATAACGCGCGGCTGCGCGCTTTTTTGGATGCTTTCGGCTTTGACTATGAATTCGCGTCCTCGTCCGATTACTACCGTTCCGGCAAGTTCGACGCGGCACTGCTGAAGATGGCGGAAAATCACGCCAAGGTGCTGGACGTGATCCTGCCAACACTTGGGCCAGATCGTCGCGCCACCTATTCGCCCTTCCTGCCCATCCACCCGAAAACCGGCGTGGTCATGCAGGTGCCGATGGAGGAAATCCGCCCCGATCAGGACATGCTGGTCTGGCGCGATCCCGATAGTGGAGAGCGTTACGGCACGCGTATCACGGGTGGGCATTGCAAGGCGCAATGGAAGGCGGATTGGGCGTTGCGCTGGTTTGCGCTGGGCGTCGATTATGAAATGTCGGGCAAGGATTTGATTGATAGCGTCCGGCTTTCATCCGCCATTTGCCGCGTGCTGGGTGGCAAGCCGCCTGAGGGCTTTACTTACGAGCATTTCCTGGATGAACAGGGGCAGAAGATTTCCAAATCCAAGGGCAATGGCCTGACGATTGAAGAATGGCTACGCTATGCGCCACCGGAAAGCCTATCCCTATTCATGTTTAACCAGCCGCAGCGTGCGAAGCGGCTTTACTTTGATCAAATCCCGCGCGCCGTGGATGAATATCTGCAACATCGCACGCGGCTCCGCACCGCGCCGGATGCCGCCAATCCGGCCTGGCATCTGCATGCTGGCGCCGCGCCGAATGACCCGGAACCACCGGTTTCCTTCACCATGTTGCTGAATTTGGCGAGTGTGGTGAATGCGGATGACCCGGATTTGCTATGGGGTTTCCTTGCCCGCTACGCGCCGGGCGCCACGCCGGCGACGCAGCCTTTGCTTGGCAAACTCGTTTCCTATGCAGTGGCCTATTACCGCGATTTCGTCGCCCCCACGAAGCGCTTCCGCAACGCAAACGAGGCTGAGCGGGAAGCGCTGTCAGCGCTGATGGTGGCACTGCGCGACCGCGCGGCGGATCTGGAAGCCATGCCGGCGGAAGAACGCGCCAAGGTTGCGCAGGATTTGGTGTTTGATGCGGGACGCCGAGAGCCCTTCCTGGAAGCAGGCAAGGATGGGCGCATGGGCGTGTCGCGCGCCTGGTTCAATGCACTGTATCAGGTGCTGCTTGGTCAGGAAGAAGGCCCGCGCTTTGGCGGCTTCATCGCGCTTTACGGCGTGGCCGGCACGATTGGCCTGATTGAAACCGCGCTGACGCGCGCGGAGAACGCCGAGGCGTGACGCGACAGAGCGCGCTTTCCCTGCTCAAGCGTTTCGGCCCGACCTGCTTCGGCCTGCTGCTGCTGGTAGGCGCGCTTTATGTGGTGCAGCGCGAATTTCGCGGGCTTTCCTGGCAGGATATTCAAACCGCGCTGCATGCTACGCCAGCCGCAGGGCTATGGCTGGCGGCGGGCTGCACCGTGGGCGCCTATCTATTGCTGTCGGCTTATGATCGCTTAGGCTCCATTTATGCCGGGCATCCGGTTTCCTGGCGGCGATCTCTGCTGGCTTCCTTCTGCGCTTATTCGCTCGCGAATAATATCGGCGTCGCCACAGTTTCCGGGGCTGCGGTGCGCTATCGCTTCTATACCAGTTGGGGGCTGGCGCCGGTTGCCATTGCGAAAGTCATTGCCATTACCTCGCTCACCTTCGGGTTGGGCGGCTTTGCCATAGCGGGTACGGTGCTGGTGCTGGAACCTGATTTGCTCGCCTTTCTGGGGCAGGGCGCACCGCGCTGGATTTTGCCACTCATCGGGTTTTTGTGTTGGTCGATTGTCATCACCTATGTGGTGCTGGCGCGCTTCGTGCCGCATATCCGGCTTTTCGGGCATGAGATTGATCTGCCCGGCTTTCGTATCGCGATTGCCCAGGTGGCACTGGCAACGTCGGATGTCGCTGTCACGGCCATGATTTTCTACGCCCTGCTGCCACCGGCTGATGGTCTCAGCTTTTTGTATTTCCTCGGCATTTACATCGCTGCCTATATGGCGGGGCTGGCGGCTAATGTGCCGGGCGGCATCGGGGTATTTGATGGCGCCATTTTATTTGCCCTGGCGGGCTTCATGCCAACCCCAGTAGTTGTGGGCGCGCTGCTGCTGTTTCGGCTATTCTATTACATTATTCCGCTGTTTCTGGCCGGCGCGCTTTTCGCGGGGTTTGAAATCAGCCAGCGCCGCAAACTCGTCGCGCGCTTGGCGCCTGATCGCGGCATTGCGGTTTCCTTTGAAGTTTCGGCCCTGGCTGGGCTCACCGGCCTTGCCGCCTTGGCGCTGATTTTCATCGGCGCGCTGCCGCCCAAGCCAAGCCTGCTTGGCCCCGTGCCTGATATTCTGGAAGAAGCCGCCAGCCATTTCGCCGCTTCCGTTGTGGGCTCACTGTTATTGGCCGCCGCTTATGGGCTGGTGCGACGGCTGACGCTGGCGTGGTGGGCCTCAATTTTTCTGCTGTTGAATGGCGCGTTGATTCTGGTGCTGCGCGGCGAACCGCTTTGGCTGATCGCAGCCTTCCTGCTGGTGCCACTGCTGCTGATGACCGCGCGTGCCGCCTTTTATCGCCGCGCGCAGTTGATTGGGGAGGCGATCTCCGCCGATGGGCTTGGCGCGCTCGCGGCCGGGGCGATTTGCGGGCTGACGCTCGCGACTGTGGCCTATCAAAGCGATCTGGCGGACCGGTCCTGGTGGGGGGTGGTGCTGGCGGCCGATGCGCCGGAGTCGCTCCGATTCACCGTGGGGCTGGCGGCGGTGCTGTTACTGGTTGCGGCCTTTCGGCTGCTGCTACCGGCCCGCCCGCCCTCCATGGCCTATACGGAAGCGGCGCGCGAGCGGCTTTTGGCACTCGGCGGCATGGCGCCTGGGCTGACGGCAGCGGATGGGGCGGTGTTCGGCGAAGCAGGGCGCGCTGGCTTTGCCTTTTTGCGCCGCGATGGGGTTTGGCTTGCCTTGGGCGATCCGGTCGGAGAGCCTCGGGACCGGGTTTCCGCCATTTGGCGCTTCCGGGACCTTTGCGAAGCAGCGCAGGTGGACCCGGCCTTCTGGCGCGTTGGGCCGGAATTATTGCGTATTTACAGCGATATTGGCCTGACCGCCCTGGCCTTGGAGCCCGATGGCACCGCGCCGCGCTACCTGGTCTGCCGGGCAGAGCGTGATTTGGACAATCTGCGCGCCCTTTTGCCGCATGGCGGCGCGGGTGGCGAGGCAGCCTAAACTACTTGCAAGTAACGCCCGGCCGCGCCATTGCAGGCGCGCTTCAAATCAAAGGAGGAGCAGATGCGCGTTGCCATGATCGGGGCCGGCTATGTTGGCTTGGTTTCAGGCGCCTGCTTCGCCGAATTCGGCGTGGATGTGACGGTGATGGATGTTGATCCCGCCAAGATCTCCGCCCTGCATGAAGGGCGGATGCCGATTTATGAGCCGGGGCTGGATAAGCTGGTTGCGGAAAATGTCGCCGCCGGGCGGCTTGGCTTCACCACGGATTTGAAGGCCGCCATTGCCGGCGCCGATGCGGTTTTTCTGGCGGTTGGAACGCCAACCCGCCGCGGCGATGGCCATGCCGACCTTTCCTATGTTTATGCCGCGGCCGAAGAAGTGGCGCGCGCCGCGACAGGGCCCCTGGTGCTGGTGACGAAATCCACCGTGCCGGTGGGCACCGGGCGCGAAGTGCGCGCCATTGTGCGCAAGGCGCGGCCCGACCTTGCCATCAGCGTTGCCTCCAACCCCGAATTTCTGCGCGAAGGCAGCGCGATTGGCGATTTCATGCGGCCTGATCGCGTGGTGATTGGCACCGAGGATGAGCAAGGCTTGGCGGTACTGAAGCGGCTTTATCGCCCGCTTTATCTGATTGAAACGCCGGTACTGGCCACCAGCCTTGAAACCGCGGAGCTGATCAAATACGCCGCCAATGCCTTCCTGGCGACCAAGATCACCTTCATCAATGAAATCGCCGATCTGTGTGAAAAGGTTGGCGCCGATGTGCATGATGTAGCGCGCGGCATGGGGCTTGATGGGCGGATCGGGCGCAAATTCCTCCACCCCGGCCCGGGCTATGGCGGTTCCTGCTTCCCGAAGGACACGCTGGCGCTGGCCCGTACCGCACAGGATGCTGGCGCGCCGATCAAACTGGTGGAAGCCACCATTGCTGTGAACGACGCCCGCAAGATGCAAATGGCGGACCGCATTCTGGCCGCGCTGGGCCCGAACCCAGCTGGCAAGACCGTCGCCGTGCTGGGCCTGACCTTCAAGCCAGAAACCGATGACATGCGCGATGCGCCATCCTTGGTCATCCTGCCCAAGCTGGCTGCGGCGGGTGTGGCGCTGCGCGCCTTTGACCCGCAGCCCGGCCATGCGCGCCAGGTGCTGCCGCAAGCGGTGCATTATGCCGAAAGCCCACTGGCTGCGGCCGAAGGCGCTGATGCGCTGGTGGTGCTGACGGAATGGAATGAATTTCGCGCCCTTGCACCGGCCCGCCTGAAATCCGCCATGAAGGGCGATATTATTCTGGACCTTCGCAATATCTGGGAGCCAGCAGCGATGCGCGCTGCCGGCTTCACCTATTCATCCATTGGCCGACCCTGAGAACCCACACCATGACCGGATTCAATCATCGCTTCGACCCCACCGTACTGCGCGAATATGATATTCGCGGCATTGTCGGCAAAACCCTGAACCCGGAAGATGCCTATGCCATTGGCCGCTGCTTTGGCAGCATCGTAAGCCGGGGCGGCGGGAAGCGTGTAGCGGTGGGCTATGATGGCCGGCTGCATTCACCCGAGATGGAAGCGCAGCTTGTGTCAGGCTTGCGCGCTTGCGGGCTGGAAGTGGTGCGGATTGGGTTGTGCGCGACACCGATGCTCTATTTCGCGGCCTATGCGCTCGAAGCTGATGGCGCGGCGATGGTGACCGGCAGCCACAACCCGCCCGATTATAACGGCTTCAAGATGATGATCGGCAAGAAGCCGTTTTATGGCGCGCAGATTCAACAAATTGGCCGCATGGCGTCAGATGGAGATGTGGTGCCGGAAGCGGCCGGCAGCGACCGCGCCGTGGATATCGCAACACGCTATGCTGACCGCGTATTGCAGGATTGGGATGGCGGGGACCGCGCACTGAAAGTGGTGTGGGATCCGGGCAATGGCTCGGCCGGGCCGATTGTGAAGGCACTGGCCGCACGGCTGCCGGGGCATCACATGGTGATCAATGCCGATGTGGATGGGCGCTTCCCGAACCATCACCCCGACCCAACCGTGCCGAAAAACCTTGAACAATTGATCACCGCGGTTGCGCGTGAAGGTGCTGATCTTGGCATTGCCTTTGACGGCGATGGGGACCGGATCGGTATTGTTGATAATGAAGGCCATGTGCTGTTTGGCGATCAATTGATGATCGTGCTGGCGCGTGATGTGCTGAAAGCAAAACCAGGGGCCACCATCATTGCGGATGTGAAGGCTTCTCAGGTGTTGTTTGATGAAATCGCCAAGGCCGGTGGTAATCCGCTGATGTGGAAAACCGGGCATTCGCTGATTAAGGCTAAAATGGCCGAAACGGGCAGCCCGCTGGCCGGTGAAATGTCCGGCCATATCTTCTTTGCCGATAAATGGTACGGCTTTGACGATGCGCCATATTCCGCCGTGCGGCTGCTTGGCATTGTGGCGCGGCTTTCCGGCCCGCTTTCGGCGCTCCGCGCCGCTTTGCCGCAGGTGATCAATACGCCGGAACTTCGTTTTGATTGCACCGAGGAGCGCAAGTTTGAAGTGGTGCGTGAAGTGAAGGAACGCCTGGCCGCCGCGGGCGCCAAGGTGCAGGATGTGGATGGCGTGCGCGTGCTGACCAATGATGGCTGGTGGCTGTTGCGCGCTTCCAATACCCAGGCCGTGCTGGTGGCGCGCGTGGAAGCTTCCAGCGAGGCCGGGCTGGAACGGCTGAAGGCCGATCTGGCGCAGCAGATTACCGCAAGCGGCTTGGCGGTGCCGGATTTCTCCGGCGCCAATGCGGGGCATTGAGGCGGGGCGCAAGTTTGGGATACGGTTCCTTTAACTTTAACAAGGGAAGGAACCGGGAATGAAACTCAATCGTCGTCTTGTCTTGATCGCAGGTGCCGCGCTGGCAGCGCCAGCAACCTTGCGCGCGCAGGACTTTCCAACGCGGCCCATCCGCATCATCGTCCCCTTCCCCGCC
>JBEDHL010000200.1:0-11176 GCA_041174145.1 Pseudomonadota bacterium | reverse complement strand
ATACAACAACGCGGACAGGATTTCGGAAGACGATGCATTCATGGCGCCAGCTTTCACCCAAGCCGGCTTGTGGTCCAGCCCCCAACTTGCTCGTCTGCCGGGCAAAGCCCTACTCTTCGCCGCGTTTGAAAAGGGTTTTCGCATGTCTCCTTTGGCCGGCATCCGGGTGGTTGAAATCGCACAGAATCTGGCGGGGCCTTTCGCCGGCCAGATCCTTGCCATGTTGGGGGCCGAGGTGATCAAGCTGGAACGCCCCGAAGGCGGTGATGATGCGCGTGGCTGGGGGCCGCCCATGCATGAAGGCACCGCCACCACCTTCATCGCCGTCAATCGCGGAAAACGCTCTCTCAGCCTTGATTTGCGCAGCGATGCGGATCGCGCGCTGCTGATGGAATTACTGAGTGAGGCCGATGTGCTGGTCCAAAATATGCGCCCCGGCGCTTTGGAGGATTTGGGCCTTGGCGGTGCCGCGCTGACGGCGCGCTTCCCGCAGCTGATCTATTGTTCACTCGGTGCCTTTGGCGCCAAGGGGCCGAAGGCGCTGCACCCGGGCTATGAGCCGATCCTGCAAGGCTATTCCGGCCTGATGATGATGAATGGCGCGGAAGGCGGCCCGCCGACGCGAAGCGGTGTGCAAATCCTGGATCTTGGCACGGGGATGTGGGCCACGATTGGCATTCTGGCGGCAATCGAACGGCGCCACACAACCGGCAAGGGCGGGATTGTTGATACCTCACTTTTGGAAACCGCCCTTGGTTGGATGGGGCCGCATTTCGCGGGCTTCACAGTTTCCGGCCGCCCGCCGCCGCGTAATCTTTCCGGCAACCCAAATACAGTGGTGTTCCAATCTTTTGAGACCGCGACCGCGCCAGTGATGGTGGCGGCGGCCAATGATCGGCTGTTTCGCAAATTATGTGACACGATGGGCCTGTCGGAATTGGGCGCCGATGAACGCTTTGCCAGCAACCGCTTGCGTGTGGCCAATAAGCCCGCGCTGATGGCGGTGATGGAACCGGCCTTTCGCGCGCGCCCGGCGGAAGAATGGCTGCCGCTTTTGGAAAAGGCCGGCATTCCTTCTGGCCCCATCAATACCATGCGTGAAATCGCGGTGGATCAGCAGGTGGAAGCGCTTGGCATCGTGGCGCCCGTGCCCGGCCTTCCGGTGCGGGCCATCGGCTTGCCGATCAGCTTTGAAGGCGAACGCCCAACGCCCGCGCGCGGCGTGCCGGCTGCCGGGGAAGATAGCACGGCTATTCGCGGCGGCTTGCATTGGCCCCCGCGCTAATCGCCAAGCCTTTCAACTTCCGCCGCGCGTTCCTGAAGTGCCGCGCGGCGCTTCAATTTCATCGTTGGCGTCAATAGCCCGTTTTCAATCGTGAAGGGCGTCGTCACCCCGTGCCGGCGGATGCGTTCGATAATCGCGAGCCGCGCATTCACCCGCGCCACGGCGGCAGGCACAGCAGCCTCCTGCCCCTCAGCGGGAACAATCAGCGCGACCAGGCCCGCCTTGCCCTCACCGGCCACCAGTGCCTGCTGGATTTCCGGTTCAGCCATCAACTGGCCTTCGATCTTGGCCGGGCTGATCATATCGCCGCCCAAGAGCTTGATGAAATCGCGCTTGCGATCGGTGATATAGAGAAAGCCATCGCGTAATTCGCCGATATCGCCGGTATGCAGCCAAGGGCGCGCATCATCGCCTTCGGTGCGCAGGGTCGCGGCGGTGGCTTCCGCATTGCCCCAATAGCCGGTCATGACCAGATCACCCTGGATCAGGATTTCACCATCGGCGGCGATGCGGCACGCCACACCTTCCAGCGGCATGCCGACACTTTCATGCCGATTGGCCCAGGGCAGGTTCACGCTTACCACTGGGCCTGCCTCGGTCTGGCCATAACCTTGCAGCACCGGCAAGCCGAGCGCGATGAAAAACGCCGCCAAATCGGGATCAAGCCGCGCGCCACCGGAAACCAAGGCGCGCAAAGCACCGCCGAAGCGCGCGCGCACTTTCTCGCGCACCAGTTTTTCAAGCAACGCATCTTCAATGCCGCCGAACAGGCCAAGCGAGGCACCCGCCATGCGTTGCTGCCCGCGCAGCAAGGCGCGATCGAAAAGCCAGCGCTTGATGGGCTTTTCCTTCTCAAGCGCGCCCAAAAGCCTGGCGCGCAGCACTTCGAATAGGCGGGGCACGGCGGTCATGATGGCGGGACGTATTTCCGCCATTTCCTGCACCAGCCGATCCGCGCCGCGCGAATAGACTACCTCCATGCCGTAAGACGGCAGCAGGAACCCGCCCACCGTGTGTTCATAACTGTGGGATAGCGGAAGGAAGGACAGATAGGGCTTGCCATCAAGTTCCAGCCTTTCCGCGAGCGGCAGCACGCCATGACGATTGGCCAATAACGCCCGATGCGGCAGCATCACCCCCTTGGGCGCGCCGCCCGTGCCGGAAGTATAGATCAGGCAGGCCAGGGCCTCTGAGGCAATCAGATGGGTCTCAGCCTCCAGCGCCAAGGGATCGGCAGGGGTGGCCAGCGCATCATCCCAAAGATGCGTGGCAAGCCCTGGTGCTTCGGGCGGGGCCTCGCAGCAGAGCAAGCCATCCAGCCCATGTGCCAGGGCCGCGCCTTCCAGCACGCGGGCAGCAAGAGCGCTGGTGGAGACAATGGCAAAACGCGCCCCGGAATCGCGCAGGATATGGGCGTGATCGCTCGGCAAATTGGTCACATAGGTCGGCACGGTCATGGCGCCGATGGCCATGATGGCGGTATCGGCGATGGGGAATTCCGGCCGGTTTTCCGACACCAGCAGCACCCGATCCCCAGGCGCAACACCATGTGTGCGCAAAAACGCCGCCAGCGCCGCCACCTGGCCCGCGAATTCGGCCCAATGCAGGCTTTGCCACGCCTTATTGCGCCAATAGCGAAACAGCGGCTTGGTCGGCCATTCCCGCGCCCGCGCCAGCATCATGGCCGGCAGATTGGGCCATCCTTGATCCGTATAGGGCATTCGCCTCCCCTTCTCCCGCTTGGGCGCTTGGCCGCGCGCCGCTTCGGTCTATATGAGAGGGGTGACCAGAAACACCATCCCCACCCCGCTCCGCGCCCCGCTTGATGGCGGTGCCGCCGTCGCCAACCTGCCTTCCTGGGATCTGTCTGATCTCTATAAGGCGCCGGATGACCCTGCGCTCGCGCGCGACCTTGACCGCGCCGAGGCCAATGCCCGCGCCTTCTCGGCCAGGCTGGCCGGCAAGCTGGCTGCCATTTCGGGCAATGAATTGGCATCTGCGATTGCAGAATATGAGGCGATTGAGGAAATCCTGGGCCGCGTCATGTCCTATGCTCAGTTGGTGTTCAGCGGCGATGCGGAAGACGCGGCCAATGGGCGCTTCTATCAAACTATGCAGGAACGCGCGACCGCGGTCAGCAGCCACCTGATCTTCTTCACGCTGGAGTTAAACCGGCTGGAAGATGCCGTGCTTGACGGCAAATGCGCGGAATCTGCTGCACTTACCCGCTTCAAGCCCTGGCTGCGCGATTTGCGCGTATTCCGCCCGCATCAATTGTCCGATGAGGTGGAAAAGCTGCTGCATGAAAAAGAAATGACAGGCCGCGCCGCCTGGAACCGGCTGTTTGATGAAACTATCGCCACCATGAAGGTGAATGTGCCACTGCCATCAGGTGCAGAAAGCCTCACGGTTTCTGATGCGCTCAACAGACTTTCCGATGGGGATCGCGCGGTGCGGGAAGCCGCCGCCAAGGGCGTTTCGGCGGCCTTCGCGGAAAAGGGACGGCTTTTCACGCTGATCACGAATACGCTCGCCAAGGATAAGGCGATTATTGATAATTGGCGGCGCTATCCGCGCCCCGGCTCCGCGCGCAACCGCGCCAATATGGTGGAAGATGAGGTGGTGGAAGCCTTGGTTTCCGCCGTCAGCGCCAGCTTCCCGCGGCTTTCGCATCGCTATTACGCCATGAAGGCAAAGTGGCTTGGCCTCGAAAAGCTGCAGCATTGGGACCGCAATGCGCCGCTGCCGGATCAGGATGATAGCCTGATCCCCTGGCCCAAGGCTGTCTCCCAAGTGCTCGATTCCTATGCTGCCTTCAGCCCGCGGTTGGCCGAGGTTGGCCGGCAATTCTTTGACAAGCCCTGGATTGATGCGGCACTGCGCCCCGGCAAGGCATCCGGCGCCTTCGCGCACCCAACCGTGCCATCGGCGCATCCCTATCTGCTGGTGAATTACCACGGCAAGGCGCGGGATGTGATGACGCTGGCGCATGAATTGGGCCATGGCGTGCATCAGGTGCTGGCCGCCGAGCAGGGTTATCTGATGTCCTCAACGCCGCTGACCTTGGCGGAAACCGCCTCGGTCTTTGGTGAGATGATGACCTTCCGCGCGGTCTTGGATGCCGAACCCGACCCTCGCCGACGCCGCGGCCTTCTCGCCGCCAAGGTTGAGGATATGCTGAATACGGTGGTACGGCAGATTGCCTTCTACCGGTTCGAAACCCTGCTGCATGATGCGCGCGCCAAGGGCGAATTGTCTTCGGAGGAAATCGGCGCGCTTTGGATGCAGGTGCAGACGGAAAGCCTGGGGCCGGCCTTTGAATTTTCGCCGGATTACAGCGTCTATTGGTCCTATATTCCGCATTTCATCCACACGCCCTTCTATGTCTATGCCTATGCCTTTGGCGATTGCCTGGTGAATGCGCTTTACGGCGTTTATCGCGATGGCGGCGTGAAGGATTTTGAGGCGAAGTACATCGCAATGCTGCGGGCCGGCGGGACATTGCGGCACAAGGAATTGCTCGCGCCCTTCGGGCTGAACGCCGCTGACCCCGCTTTCTGGACGCGCGGGCTTGATGTGATTTCAGGCTTCATTGATGAGATCGAGCGCGCGGATGGCTGAAGATCGCGAAGCGCATTCGATTTTTGGGGAGGTGCGCCGCATGGTGCGCACTTCCGGCGCGGTCACGGGCATCGCGGCACGTGTTGCGGGCCATAAGCTGTTCGGCCTGTCCTCCACCGAAAAACATGCCGAGGATTTGAAGGCAGTACTTGGGTCCTTGAAGGGGCCCATGATGAAAATCGCGCAATTCCTCTCCACCGTGCCGGATGCGCTGCCGCCCGAAATCGCCAAGGAATTGGCAACCCTTCAGGCCAATGCGCCGCCCATGGGCTGGCCCTTTGTGCGCCGACGCATGGCGAGTGAATTGGGCCCGAATTGGGAAAGCAAATTCAAATCCTTTGAACGGGAAGCCGCCGCCGCCGCTTCGCTTGGCCAGGTGCATCGCGCCATTCTGCCGGATGGCCAGCGCGTTGCCTGCAAGTTGCAATACCCTGATATGGCAAGCGTGGTGGAAGCTGATCTCAGGCAATTGAAACTCGCCATGAGCCTTTATCGGCGCATGGATAGTGCGCTTGAGAATGAGGAAGCCTATATCGAGCTTTCCGACAGGTTGCGTGAGGAATTGGATTACCTGCGCGAAGCATCGCAGCAGCGGCTTTACGGCATTATGCTGCGCGATATTCCCGGTGTGCGCGTGCCCGTGCCGGTGGAAGCCTTTTGCACCAAGCGCTTGCTCACCATGTCTTGGCTCGATGGACGGGCCATTCAGGCGCGCATTGATGAAGACCCGCCGGAAGAAGAACGCGCGGCCTATGCGCGCGCGCTGTTCCGCGCCTGGTATGTGCCGTTTTACCGCTATGCCGTGATCCATGGCGACCCGCATCTTGGCAATTATCAGGTGCGCGCCGATGCGCCGGATAATGATGGCTTCGGGATCAATCTGCTCGATTTCGGCGTGGTGCGGGTATTTGAACCGCGCTTCGTGGGCGGTGTGATCATGCTTTATGAAGCCATGCGTGATGGGGATTTTGACAAGGCAGCCGAAGCCTACCGCGTTTGGGGCTTCAAGGATCTGAAGCGGGAAACCATGGAAGTGCTGAACCTTTGGGCGCGCTTCCTTTATGAACCGCTGCTGCAAGACCGTGTGCGCCCCATTCAGGAAAGCGATGATCCGCAATATGGCCGCAAGGTCGCCGAGGAAGTGCATGCCGGGCTGAAGCGCACCGGGGGCGTGCGCATCCCGCGCGAATTCCCGCTGATGGACCGTGCGGCGATTGGGCTTGGTGCGGTGTTCCTCAGACTGAATGCCAAGCTGAATTGGCATCAGCTATTTCAGGAATTGATCGCCGATTTCGATGTCGCAAAAATCGCCGAACGTCAGCAGGCCGCGCTGACGGAAGCGGGCGTGCCGGTGGCGACAAGCGCGGGTTGATTTCCTGCTTAGGCAAAACTGATCTAACCTTCCACCGATAAGCCTGGGATCAAGCACAGGCGGCAGGAGGAAGCATGATCAACAGACGCCACGCGGCGCTTTTGGGCGCCGGCATTCTGGCAAGCCCCCGCATTTTGCGCGCCCAGGATGCCTACCCCAATCGTCCTGTGCGTATTCTTGTGCCTTATGCCGCAGGCGGCGGGCAGGACATAACAGCGCGGCTGATCGCGGAACCGCTGCGCGCCGCGCTTGGCCAGCCTGTGGTGGTGGAAAACCGTTCCGGCGCGGCAGGGATTATCGGGGCGCAGGCGCTCTGCCAGGCGCCGGCGGATGGCTATACGCTGATGCTTGGCGGCGCGGGCGAAACTGCGATCAATCCGCATATGTACAAGGAACGCCTGCCCTATAACCCTGGGCGAGACATGCGCGCAGTGATGGTTATGGTAAAGGTGCCCATCGTGATCATGGGCTTCCCCGGCGCGCCTTTTGCCAATGTGCCCGAATTGGTTGCGGCGGCGCGGGCCAATCCGGGGAAATTCTCCTATTCCTCCTCCGGCATTGGCAATCCGCAGCATCTGGCTGGGGAATTGTTCAACCGCGTCGCCGGGGTGGATACGCTGCATGTGCCCTATCGCGGTTCTGGTCCTGCCGTTTTGGATATTGCAGCCGGGCAGGTGCAATTCGGCTACAATTCGCTCGCCTCCGGGCTTTCCCTGATTCGTGAAGGGCGCATCCGCGCCATTGGCGTGACATCGCGTGAACGCATGGCGCAATTGCCCGATGTGGCGGCCGTGGCCGAGTACGCGCCAATGGCGAGCTATGAATTGGTCAATTTCTTCGGTCTTTTCGCCCCCACAGGCGTGCCGGCGCCCATCATGCAAAAGCTGCATGGCATTGTGCTGAACGCCATGCGCGAACCAGGGCTGCGGGCGCGCTTTGAAGATCAGGGGCTGCAGGTGCAAGGCTTCAGCTTGGAAGAAAGCCAGCGCTTCATGGTGACGGAAAGCGAAAAGCTTGGCCGCATCGTGAACGAAGCCAAGATTACCGCTGAATGAATGCGCCCCTGTCCAAATGGCACCGCCTGCTGATCACTGGTGCAGCAGGCGAAATCGGAAGTGTCATCCGCCCTGCCCTAGCCGATACGGCGGAAGCGCTCCGCCTGCTTGACCAGCGCCCGATCACAAATCCGGCTGGCGCAGAGGCCTTGGTTGGTGACATCAATGATGCCAGTTTTCTGGACGGCGCCATGGCGGGGGTTGATTGCGTTTTTCATCTGGCCGGCATTCCGCGCGAAACCGGTGGATCGCCGGATGAAATCCTGCACACCAATGTTATCGGCACGCATGGCGTTTTCGCCGCCGCGCGCAAGCATGGCGTCAAGCGCTTCATTTTTGCGTCCAGCAATCACGTGATCGGCTTCTACCGCGCGGAAGCCGATATCGGCCCGGATGTACCGCCGCGCCCAAGCGGCTTTTACGGCGCCAGCAAAGCCTATGGCGAGGCGTTGGGCCGGCTGCATGCGGATAAATTCGGCATGGAGGTTGCCTGCCTCAGGATCGGCGCCTTCCGCGCCGCGCCGGGCAATGCGCGCGAATTGGGCGCCTGGATCAGCCATGGCGATATGGCCGCGCTGGCCAAGGCGGTGGTCCAAGCGCCGCCGTTTCACTTCCTGGTGCTTTACGGCGTATCTGCCAATAGCCGCGCCAAATGGGGTGGCGATGCCGCGGCGCGCGCGCATATCGGCTATGCGCCGCGCGATAATGCGGAAGTCTTTGCGGTCAGCCTGGCAGGCAAGATCGCAGCGCCCGGCAGCCCTGCCGCGCTATTTCACGGCGGCAGTGTCTGCGAGATTGGCTTCTCCGGCGATCCCGAGCGGATCGCCTGAAGGTCAATTCGGCCGCGTGAACGCCTGCCGCGCGAGCAGCTTCCAACCATCCGGCTGCTTCTTCCATACTTGCAGAATGCCGATATTCACCGGGTTCACGCGGCCATTGCTTTCTGATTCACCGCGCAGCACATGGCGCACAATGGCATCATCGCCCACCACATCAATCGTCTGGTCGGACACGGTCATGGACCGGAAGATCGAGGTCTTATTCGCCAGCGGATCAATGAATTGCTGGCGGTTTTCAATACGCCCCGCCGAATGGCCGTAGCTTAGTCTTTCATGGGTCACGGCCATCAGCCCGGCCCGGTCCCCGGCCAGCATGGCCTTGGTCAGTGCCTCCACCGCGGCGGCAACGGCGGCGGCATCGCTGCCCTGAGCCTGGGTCGGCAGAGCGGCCAAGGGGGATAGGGCCAGGGCGGCCCCGGCCAGCGCCATATGGCGACGTTTCATGGTCATAGCTTTTCCTCCCGCTGCGGTTATCCGCAGTTCAAGACGAAGTCTGGAACCCCTCGCACCGCCAAGCAAGCCCAGTCCCAGCCTATTTTTTGGGCAAAACCTTGCAATTTCACCGATCGACCCCTTTTGGAGCGGACAAGTCCGGGTGGACACCCGGGCGCTGCGCCTGTAGTGCGGCGCAACATCCGATCCTTTGGGGGAATCCCATTATGAAAGTGGCCGTTCTTAAGGAACGCCGGGGCGGGGAGACGCGGGTCGCCGCGACACCCGAGACCGTTAAAAAGCTTATCGCCTTGGGCTGCGCCCTGACGGTTGAAGCAGGCGCGGGCATGGCCTCGGGCATGACTGATGCCGCCTATGCCGAAGCCGGGGCAAGCATCGCTGCCGATGCCGCCGCCGCACTGGCTGGCGCGCAAATCGTGCTGAAGGTGCGCTCCCCCTTGGCTGCCGGGGAAGGCGCGGTGGATGAGCTGGCGCTGATCCCGCGCGGTGCGCTGCTGATCGCGACCCTTGGCGCGGATGCGGATGCCGCCGCGCGCTATGCCGCTGCTGGGATTGATGCCTGTGCCATGGAATTGCTGCCGCGCATCACCCGCGCACAATCCATGGATGTGCTTTCTTCCCAGGCCAATCTGGCAGGCTACCGGGCCGTGGTTGAAGCCTCGACCGCCTATGACAAGGGCTTTCCCATGATGATGACCGCCGCCGGCACCGTGCCCGCGGCCAATGCCTTCATCATGGGCGCCGGTGTTGCCGGCTTGCAGGCCATTGCCACCGCGCGCCGCCTTGGGGGCCGTGTTTCCGCGACCGATGTGCGCCCTGCCGCCAAGGAAGAAATCAAATCCCTCGGCGCCAGCTTCGTCGGTTACGAGGATGAGGAAAGCAAGGCCGCGCAAACCTCGGGCGGCTATGCGAAGCAGCTTTCCGCCGCCTTCTATGCCAAGCAGGCGGAAGTGGTGGCGGCGCATATCGCCAAGCAGGATGTGGTTGTCTGCACCGCGCTGGTGCAGGGCCGCCGCGCGCCCATTCTGGTGACGGCGGAAATGGTTGCCGCCATGAAGCCCGGTTCCGTGATTGTGGATATCGCATCCGATGCCGGCGGCAATTGCGCGCTGACCAAGCCCGGTGAGCTTTTCGTTACCGAAAATGGCGTGAAGATCCTGGGCTACACGAATTGGCCCGGACGCATTCCGGCGGCAGCTTCCGCGCTTTATGCGCGCAATCTGCTGACCTTCCTTTCCACCTTCTGGGACAAGGACGCCAAGGCGCCCAAGCTTTCGGAAGAGGATGAGATTGTGAAGGGTGTTGCGCTGACGCGCGGCGGGGCCGTGGTGCACCCGCAAATGAAGCCGGCCCAGGCAGGCTAAGGAAAATTCGGATGAACGCGACCGAACTCGCCACTCAGGCGGCCAGCACGGCACAGCGCGCGCTGGAACTGGCGGAACAGGCCCGCCGTGCGGCGGAAGCCGTGGCCCCGGTGGCCGCGGCGGCTGAGCCGTTTTTGTATCTGCTGACGATCTTCTTGCTGGCCTGCTTCGTGGGCTATCATGTGGTCTGGAACGTAACCCCCGCGCTGCATTCGCCGCTGATGGGTGTGACGAACGCCATTTCATCAGTGATCGTGGTGGGCGCTATCCTCGCCGCCGGGACGGCTGATGGCTGGGTGGCGCGGATTTTCGGCTTCATCGCCGTGACACTCGCCGCCGTGAACATCTTTGGCGGCTTCATGGTGACGCGCCGAATGTTGGCCATGTTCAAGAAGAAGGGGAGCTGAGATCATGGCGACCACTCTTCTGACACTGGCATATCTTGTCGCCTCGGTGCTGTTCATCCTGGCGCTGCGCGGGCTGAGCCATCCTGAAACCAGCCGCCAGGGCAATATGTTCGGCATGATCGGCATGGCGATTGCCATTGTCGCGACGCTGTTGAAGCCCGGCATGGATATCGCGGGCATAGGCCTGGTGATTGCGGGCCTGGCCATTGGTGGCGGCATCGGCACCATTGTCGCGCAGCGCATTCAAATGACGTCACTGCCGCAGCTTGTCGCGGCCTTCCATTCGCTGGTGGGTTTGGCAGCCGTATTCGTGGCGGCGGCGGCTTTTTACGCACCGGAAAGCTTCGGCATTGGCGTGCGCGGCAACATCAAAGGCGCGTCGCTGGTGGAAATGTCACTCGGCCTTGCGATTGGTGCCATCACCTTCTCGGGCTCTGTGATTGCCTTCGCCAAGCTGGATGGCCGCATGTCTGGCGCGCCCATCATGTTCAAGGGTCAGCATATGCTGAACCTTGGGCTTGGCATTTTGCTGGCGCTGCTGGTGCTGCTTTTCGTCATTACGGGCAGCGATGTGCTGTTCTGGCTGATTGCGATCCTGTCCTTTGCGCTGGGCTTCCTGCTGATCATTCCGATTGGTGGCGCCGATATGCCCGTGGTTGTATCCATGCTGAACAGCTATTCCGGCTGGGCGGCGGCGGGCATTGGCTTCACCATCGGCAATCTGCTGCTGATCGTCACCGGCGCGCTGGTGGGTGCTTCTGGTGCCATCCTGTCTTACAT
>JBEDHL010000199.1:0-63877 GCA_041174145.1 Pseudomonadota bacterium | reverse complement strand
TATAGCTTTCCAGCTTGGTCATATTGATGCCATTGGTGGCGAAGCCGCCAAGCGCCTTATAAAGCGCCGCGGGGATGGAACGGACCTGAAACACAAAAGTGGTCACGACATTCGGTGCATCCACCGGCGCATCGGCCCGATCGCGAGACATGACGTAAAAGCGCGTGGTGTTATGGGCCTCATCCTCCACGTTCCGCTTCAGCACTTCCAGGCCGTAGATTTCGGCGGCCAATTCGCTGGCAATGGCGGCGTCTTCCACGCCGCCGCGTTCGGCAATTAGCGCTGCCGCGCCAGCCGTATCGGCTTCAATCACCGGGGTCAGGGACATGTCTTTCAGCAGGCGCAGCACCTGGCCCAGAGCGACCGGGTGGCTATGGGCGCGCTTCAGCGTGGCCAGGCTCGCGCCCTTGGGGGCCAGCAGGCAATGTTCTACGCGCTGGAAATGCTCGCCCACCACGAAAAGCCCGGAATCGGGCAACATGCGGTGAATATCGGGCACGCGGCCCGCCAAGGAATTCTCGCAGGGCAGCATGGCCAGGTCACATTGCCCATCACGCAGCGCTGCCATGGCCGCTTCAAAAGATGGACAGGGCAAGGTCTCAGAGCCCGGATAGGCGGCACGGCAGGCCAGGTCCGAATAGGCGCCGAGGACTCCCTGGAAGGCGATGCGATGGTTGGACATGGGGGTTTCCTTCAAGGGGCAAGCAAGGCGCGGGCGCGTTCAAGGTCTTCGGGCGTATCCACGCCGAAGGGGCCGTGTTCCACGCGGGCAGCGCTGATCTTCATGCCGGCTTCGAGCGCGCGAAGCTGTTCCAGCTTTTCGCGCAATTCCAGCGGGCTGGCGGGTAGGGTCACGAAGCGATCCAACGCGGCACGGCGATAGGCATAAACGCCGATATGGTGCCAGCGCGGCCCTTCCCCCCAGGGGATCGGCAGGCGGGAGAAATAAAGCGCCGGCGCCACCACGGCATCCCCGGTGAAGGCGCAGGCGCATTTCACGAAGGAATCGGTGCGCGCTTCGGTTTCATTGGCGATGGGGCAGACCAGGGTGCCGATATCCACGCTCGGGTCTTCCAGGGGCGCCAAAACGGCGCGGAGTGTTTCCGGCCGGATGGTCGGGAAATCGCCCTGCAGATTGACCACCACATCGAATTCCCCGGCCGGGTCCAGGGTTTTCATGGCGCGCTGCACGCGGTCTGTGCCGGAAGGCACATCATCCGCCACCAATACGGCGCGGGCGCCGGCGGCGCGGGCGGCTTCGGCAATTTCCGCCTCGGCACAGGCCACGGCAAGGGGGCCGATGCCCGCTTCGCGGGCGCGGTCCAGCACATGGGCGATCATGGGGCGGCCATGAATATCGGCCAGCGGCTTGCCGGGCAGGCGGGTCGCGGCCATACGGGCTGGGATGACAATGATGGGACGCAAGGAAAAACGCTCCTGCCGCCTTGTCGGCGGTTAGGGTGATCTGTATGGTCCGGGCGTTCTAAAGAAGCGCGCGCATAGGTGCAAACCGGCGTGCAGTTTGCGGTGTGAGGAAGAACTTGGCCATGAGTAACAGTCTTGAACTGAACAAGGTTTTCGCCGCGATCCTGACGGCTGGCATCACCTTCGGGGTAGCCGGCGTGGTTGGCCGACTGATCGTTCACCCGAAAATGCCGCATGAAAGCGCCATCCAAGTGGGCGAACCTGCCCCCGCGCAGGCGGTTGCGGCGGTTGCGGCGCCTGCCCTTGAACCGATTTCGCCGCTTCTGGCGGCAGCCAATGTGCAGAATGGCCAGCAATTGGCCCAGCGCCAATGTGCTTCCTGCCATAGCTTCAACGAAGGTGGCCGTAACGCTGTTGGGCCGAATTTGTATGGCATTGTGGGCTCCAAGCACGCGCATAGCGAAGGTTTCAATTACTCAGCCGCCATTCGTGGCATGGCCAGCAAGCCCTGGACTTATGAAGAATTGAACGCCTGGATCGCCAACCCCCGTGCCTATGCGCCCGGCAATAAAATGACCTATGCGGGCATGGCCAGTGTACAAAGCCGTGCCGATCTGATCGCGTATTTGCGTTCGATTTCGCCGAACGCGCCCGCGCCCTGATCCCGGCGGATTTCATCGCGGTGGCGGAAGCCGCCGCTGATCGGGCAGCGGCCGTGATCCGGCCGCTGTTTCGTTCCGCCCTGCTGGTGGAGGCCAAGGGCGATGCCAGCCCAGTCACGCGCGCCGACAAGGAAGCCGAGGAAGCGATTCGCGCTCTTTTGGCCGAAGCCCTGCCGGATCATGGCGTGATTGGCGAAGAACATGGGTCGGAACGCCCGGATGCTGAATGGGTCTGGGTGCTGGACCCGATTGATGGCACCCGCGCTTTCGTTACCGGACGCCCGATTTTCGGCAGCCTGCTGGGCCTGTTGCATCGCGGCAAGCCGGTGCTTGGCATTATTGACCAACCCATCACCGGGGAACGCTGGTTGGGTGTGGCCGGCCATCCGACGCGCTTTACCGGCCCCTTTGCTGGAACCCCGCGCTGCCGCCCCTGCGCCAGCCTGGCCGAGGCCGAGCTTTCCAGCACCAGTCCCGATATGTTCAGCCCGGCCAATCGCCCCGGCTTTGACCGGCTGCGCCAGGGCGCGCGCCGCGTTACCTGGGGCGGCGATTGCTATGCCTATGGGTTGGTGGCGCTTGGCCTGATTGATGTGGTGGCGGAAAGTGACCTCAAAATCTGGGATTGGGCAGCCCTGGTGCCGGTGATTGAAGGGGCGGGCGGGTGCGTCACGGATTGGTCTGGTGCGCCGCTGCACCCTGGCAGTGATGGGCGCGTGATTGCGCTGGGCGATGCAAGGCTACTTACGGAAGCGGTTCAACTTCTGCGTAGCTGAAGCCATCTGCCATTGCCGCCGGGGCAACGAACCCCCATCCTGATGCCTATGCAACGTCGTGACCTTCTGGCGCTTGGCGCCGCTTTTGCCAGCCTGCCCCAAGCCGCCCGCGCCGCCATGCCCGCCGGGGGCGATAGGCCGGGCCAGGTGGTGCGTACCCATGCCATGGCGCTATTGGGCGAACCGGCCCTTCCGGCGGATTTCGCGCATTGGCCCTGGGTGAACCCGAACGCCCCAAAAGGTGGCGAAGTGACGCTGACCGCGCTTGGGTCCTTCGACAGTTTCAACCCCTTCATCCTGCGCGGCACGCCGGCCGTTGGCAGCAATTTGATTTACGATACGCTGCTGGCGCGCAATTTGGATGAACCGCTTTCCCAATACGGACATCTGGCGCGCATCATTGAATTGCCGGCAGACCGCAAGGGCGTGACATTTGAATTGCGCGAAGGTGCCCGCTGGCATGATGGCCGGCCGATCACCGCCGAAGATGTGGTCTTCAGCTTTAATGCGCTGCGCGCCAATGGCCGGCCCTTCTTTCGTTCCTATTGGGCGGATGTGACGGAAGTAGTGGCCGAAGATCCGCGGCGCATCACTTATCGTTTCCGTACCGATGAAAATCGCGAATTGCCGTTGATTCTGGGTGAAATGTCGGTCCTGCCCAAGCATTATTGGGAAGCGCGCGACTTCACCCGCCCAAGCCTTGATCTGCCATTGGGTTCCGCTGCTTATCGTATTGAACGGTTTGACCCCAACCGCAGCGTGGTGCTGCGCCGCGTGCCTGATTACTGGGGGCGCGATTTGCCGACCATGCGTGGCATGTCGAATTTCGATACCATTCGCTATGAATATTTCCGCGATACAACAGTCGCGTTTGAAGCCTTCAAGGCTGGGCAGATCGATTTCCGGCAGGAGAATGTCGCGCGCGATTGGGCAACGGGTTATGATTTCCCGGCCGCGCGGCGGGGTCTGGCGACCAAGCAGGAAATCCGCCACGAAATCCCGACCGGTATGCAGGCTTTTGCGATGAATCTGCGCCGGCCGCTATTTCAGGATGCGCGGGTGCGCCGCGCGCTGATTGAGGTTTTTGACTATGAATGGATGAATATCAATCTGTTCTATGGCGCCTATACGCGTACCGAATCCTATTTCTCCAATTCCGATTTCGCTTCCCGCGGCTTGCCGGAAGGGCGTGAATTGGAAATTTTGAGCCAATATCGCGGGCGCGTGCCTGAGACAGTGTTTACCGAGGAATATCGCCTGCCAAAAACCGATGGCTCCGGTAACAATCGCGAAGGGCTGCGCCGTGCGCTGGCGCTACTGCGTGAAGCGGGCTGGGTAGTGCGGGATCGCCGCTTGGTGAATGCCGAAGGCAAGCGCTTTGAATTTGAAATCCTGTTGCAGGGCGCCACTTTTGAACGCGTGGCGCTGCCTTATGTGCAATGGCTGGAACGGCTTGGCATTGCTGCGCGCGTGCGGACCGTTGACCCCGCGCAATACCAGGTGCGGGTGGATGCCTTTGATTACGACATGACGATTGATAGCATGGGCCAGGGTTTCCACCCCGGCAATGAACAGCGCGATTATTGGACCTGCGCCAAGGCGCGCGAAAATGGCAGCCAGAATGTCGCCGGCATTTGCGACCCGGTAGTGGATGAATTGGTGGAAATGGTGATCGCCGCGCCCAATCAGGCAGAACTTGTGGCGCGCACACGCGCGCTGGATCGGGTGCTGCTGCAGCATAATTACACCATCCCGCAATGGCATAGCCGCAGCTTCCGCATCGCCTTCTGGGAACGTTTCGGCAGGCCGGAAAAAACCCCGCGCTATGGCTTGGGCTTTCCGGGTGGCTGGTGGATTGATCCCGCGCGGGATGCCGCGCTGGCAGAAGCCCGGCGTAACCAATAGGCATGGCCGCTTATCTTCTTCGCCGGCTTTTGCTGGTGATTCCAACCCTGTTTGGAATCATCCTGATCAATTTCGCCGTGGTGCAATTCGCCCCGGGTGGCCCGGTGGAACAGATGCTCGCGGAATTGCGCGGCGAAGGCCAGACCATGGGGCGCATCACCGGCGAAGGCGGTGGCGAAATCCGCACGCCCAATGCCTTGGAACAGCGCAACACGGGCGGCGGCGGTGATGGGCCGGTTGGGTCTTATCGCGGTGCGCGCGGGCTTGATCCTGCCATTGTCGCGGAAATTGAACGGGCCTTTGGCTTCGATAAACCAGCGAGCACCCGCTTCAAGGAAATGATCCTGGGCTATCTGCAATTCGATTTCGGGCGATCGCTGTTTCGTGACCGGCCGGTGATCGACCTGATTATCGAAAAAATGCCGGTGTCCATTTCGCTGGGGCTTTGGTCCACGCTGCTGATTTACCTGATCTCCATCCCGCTTGGCATCAGGAAGGCGGTACGTGATGGATCGCGCTTTGATGTCGCGACATCGGCGGTGGTGCTGATTGGCTATGCCATACCGGGCTTCCTGTTTGCGATTATACTTGTGGTATTCTTCGCTGGCGGTTCCTTCTTCCAATGGTTCCCGTTGCGCGGGTTGAACAGCCCAGGGTCTGAAGCCTGGACGCTTGGCGCCCGTATCATGGATTACGCTTGGCATATGGTGTTGCCCACCATTGCGCTGGTGATTGGCGGCTTCGCCACGCTGACCATGCTGACGAAAAACGCCTTCCTGGATGAAATCGGCAAGCAGTATGTGCTGACCGCGCGCGCCAAGGGCAATACGGAACGGCGCGTGCTGTATGGCCATATTTTCCGTAATGCCATGATGCTGATCATTGCTGGCTTCCCGGCGGCATTCATCGGCATCTTGTTCACCGGCGCGCTGCTGGTTGAGATTGTATTCTCGCTTGATGGGCTTGGGTTGCTTGGCTTTGAAAGTGCCATTCGCCGCGATTACCCGGTGATGTTCGCAACGCTTTACATCTTTACCCTGATGGGGCTGGTGATGCAGATCATCGGCGATTTCACCTATACGCTGGTGGACCCGCGCATTGATTTTGAGGCGCGGCGCTGATGCTCTCCCCGCTTACGCAGCGACGGCTTGCAAATTTCTGTGCCAATAAGCGCGGCTATTGGTCACTGATCATTTTCGGAGTGTTGTTCTTCATTACGCTTTTTGCCGAATTCCTGGCGAATGACCGCCCCATTCTCGCGCGCATTGATGGGCGCTGGTATGCGCCCGTGCTGGTGGATTACGCGGAAAGCGATATTGTTGAAGACGGCCTGCCGACACTGGTTGATTGGCATGACCGCGGCTTTCGTGAGGAGATTGACGCCAAGGGGGCGAGCCTGATCTGGCCGTTGATCCCTTATTCTTACCGCACCGTGGTACGTGATTTGGGCCGGCCCGCGCCAGCGCCGCCTTCAGCGCGCAATTGGCTTGGTACGGATGATCAGGCACGGGATGTGCTGGCGCGGGTGATTTATGGCTTTCGCATTTCTGTGCTGTTCGGTTTCACGCTGACCATCATCAGTTCTGCCATCGGCATCGCGGCGGGCGCGGTGCAAGGATTTTATGGCGGCAGGGTGGATTTGCTGTTTCAGCGCTTCATCGAAATCTGGTCCGGCATGCCGCAGCTTTTCCTTCTGATCATCCTGGCCAGTGTCATCGAACCCAGCTTCTGGGTGCTGCTGATCTTCCTGCTGCTGTTTTCCTGGATGAACCTGACCGGCGTGGTCCGCGCCGAATTTCTGCGCGGGCGCAATTTCGATTATGTGCGCGCTGCCAAGGCGCTTGGCGTTTCTGATGCGCGTATCATGCAGCGCCATATCCTGCCCAATGCCATGGTCGCCACGCTGACCTTCCTGCCCTTCATTCTGTCCGGCAGCGTGACGGTGTTGGCCTCGCTCGATTTTCTGGGCTTTGGTCTGCCGCCGGGTTCGCCATCGCTCGGCGAATTGGTCAATCAGGGCAAGAATAATCTAAATGCACCATGGCTGGCGCTGACCAGTTTTCTGGTACTGGGCGGCATGCTGACATTGCTGATTTTTGTCGGTGAGGCGGTGCGCGATGCTTTTGATCCGCGCAAACTACCCGGAGGGCAGGGTTGATGGCGCTGCTTTCGGTGCGCGATTTGTCGGTTGCTTTTCGCAGACGCGAAGTGGTGCGCGGTGTTTCCTTTGAGGTGCAGCCCGGCGAAACCGTGGCGCTGGTCGGTGAAAGCGGCAGCGGCAAATCCGTGACTGCGCTTTCCTGTCTGCGCTTGCTCTCCAGCGCTGGCAGCAATCCGTCTGGGTCCATCACTTTGGATGGCGTTTCCGTGCTGGATGCGGATGACAGGCAATTGCGCGCGCTGCGTGGTGGTGTGGCGGGGATGGTGTTCCAGGAACCCATGACCTCGCTTAACCCCTTGCACACGATTGAACGCCAGATCGCCGAGGCCATAACCCTACATCGCCCCTTGGCCGGCGATGCCCTGCGCGCGCGCGTGATTGAATTGCTGCGCCTTGCTGGTTTTCCGCAGGCCGAGGAACGCCTGGGCGCCTATCCGCATCAGCTTTCCGGCGGGCAGCGTCAGCGCGTGATGATCGCCGCAGCGCTCGCGAATGATCCCAAGCTGCTGATTGCTGATGAACCCACCACGGCCTTGGATGTGACGATCCAGGCGCAGATTCTGGATTTGCTCGCGGCGCTCAAGCAACGGCTTGGCATGGCGATGCTGCTCATCACGCATGATCTTTCCATCGTGCGCCGCCATGCGGATCGTGTGGTGGTGATGAAGGATGGCAATGCGGTGGAACAGGGCGAGGTTGCCGAGGTATTTGCCGCGCCGCGCCATGAATATACGCGCATGCTGCTGGCGACCGAACCGCGCGGCAGGCCAGCGCCCTTCGCCGCTGATGCGCCGCCCACGCTGGAAGCGCGCGATATGCGCGTTTCCTTTCCCATCCGTCGCGGGCTGCTGCGACGCGTGGTGGCGGAAGTGAAGGCGGTGAATGGCGTTTCGCTTGCGTTGCGGGAAGGTGAAACCCTTGGCCTGGTGGGGGAAAGCGGTTCCGGCAAGACAACCCTTGGCCTTGCGCTGCTGCGCATGACTGATAGCGAGGGCAGCATCCGTTTCGCCGGACAGGATATCCAGGCGCTCTCTACCCGAGCGCTGCGTCCCTGGCGGCGGCGCATGCAGATTGTTTTTCAAGACCCCTTCGGTGCGCTTTCCCCGCGCCTGAGTGTCGCCGAAATCATTGGTGAGGGTTTGGAAGTCCATGAAGCCAGCCTGCCGCGCGCTGAACGCATGGCGCGTGTTGCCGATGCTTTGCGCGAAGTCGGGCTCGACCCCGCCATGGCGGAACGCTACCCGCATGAATTCTCCGGCGGGCAGCGCCAACGCATCGCGATTGCGCGCGCCATGGTGCTGAAGCCAAGCCTGGTGGTGCTGGATGAACCGACCAGCGCGTTGGATGTCAGCGTGCAGGCGCAGGTGGTGGATTTGTTGCGCGATTTGCAGGCGCGCCATGGGCTTGCCTATTTGTTCATTTCCCACGACCTTCGCGTGGTACGCGCCATGGCCCATCGCATCGCTGTCCTGAAGGATGGCCGCGTGGTGGAAGAAGGTGAGGCGGAGGCGCTGGTACAAAACCCTCGGGAAGCCTATACGCAACAATTGATGAAGGCCGCCTTTGAACTTTCCAGCAATGACAGGATGAATGCTGCGCCGTGAATGAATTGGAACGCTTGAAGGCCATGCTGGATGCGGAGCAGGTGAAGCTTGGCGTCAGTCTGCGCCGGATGAATTCGCCGGGCTCCCCTGTATATCGAACTTGGGAGAATGTCTGGCCCACCGCAACCATCTTGATCACGAGCTTCATCGCGCTGAAATGGGGCGGCACGCCATTGGAAGCGCTTGGCATCACGCAAGGTGGCACCTGGGCCGGCATGGTTGTGCTGGGCATTGGCTGCTGGTGGTGGCTCACGAAAATCATGCCAAAAATCAAGGATGGCGTGTTTGAACGCACCGCTGCGCTGGCACTTTCATCACCGCAGCAATTTGATTTCCTCTGGTCCAAAAGCATCCTTAGCCTTTACGCCAAGCTGCCCGATGGTACTGAGTGGGCGGCGGCGCGGCGGGATGATTGGCGCGCCTTTGTGCGCCGGCTGGATGAAGCTCTTTCCAAGGAAAATTCGTGATGGCTATTCTGCTTTCAACAAAAGCGCATACCATGCAGGATTGGAAGGCGGCGCTGCTTGCCGTTGATCCTTCGCTCGATATCCGCCTATTTCCGGATGCGGGCGAGCCGGCGGAAATTGAAGCCGCCGTGGTTTGGACCGCCCATGATATGATGGAATTGCGCCGCTATCCGAATTTGAAGCTGATTGTCTCGATGGGTGCCGGCGTTGATCATTTGTTGCGCCCGCCTGGGCCGCCGCCTGGTATACCGGTGGCGCGACTGAAGGATGTGCTGCTGACCAGCGCCATGGCGGAATGGGTTTTGCTGAACGTGCTGCGCTTCCATCGGCAAGACCCGGAATACCGCGCCTTGCAACAGCGTAAGGAATGGCTGGAATTATCCGCGCCCAGCACGACGGAACGGCGCATCGGCATTCTTGGTATTGGCGAATTGGGCAGTGCGTCGGCGCGTGTGCTGACCTCACTTGGTTTTCCGGTGATGGGCTGGTCGCGCAGCGCCAAAACCTTACCCGGTGCGCAGACCTTCTACGGCGCGGATGGGCTGATGACCATGGCGGCGCGAAGCGATATTCTGATCTGCCTGCTGCCGCTGACACCTGAAACGCGCGGCGTGCTGAATGCCAAGCTGCTCGCCACCTTGCCGCGCGGCGCTTACGTGATCAATGGCGCACGCGGCGGCCATATGGTGGCGGAAGATATGCTGGCCGCGCTGGATTCAGGCCATATCGCTGGCGCGGCGCTGGATGTGTTTGAACCGGAACCGCTGCCGCCGGAAAGCCGCTTCTGGACCCATCCCAAGGTATTCCTGACACCGCATGCCGCCAGCATCACCATCCCATCCAGCGTCGCGCCGCAGGTGGTGGAGAATATCCACAACATGCGCGCCGGCCGCCCGCTGATCAATCTGGTGGATTTCAGCCTGGGCTACTGAGGATTTTCAAAGCGTGGCGCCACCATCAATGGCAAGCTCTGAACCCGTCATATAGCTGCTGTCATCCGAAAGCAGGAACAGCACCAGCCGCGCCACTTCTTCCGCCGTGCCTTGCCTGCCCATAGGCACGGATTTCAAACGCGCCGAGTTTTCCTCGGGCGAGCGTATATCCAGCATCGGTGTCGCGACCGGGCCGGGATGCACGGAATTGACGCGAATGCCGCGCGGCGCCAATTCCAGTGCGGCAGATTTCGTCATGCCGCGCAGCGCCCATTTTGTGGCGCCATAGGCAAAGGCGCGCGCCGAACCGCGCAGCCCAGCGGTGGAGGAGATATTCACAATCGAACCTCCGCCCGCTTTTTCCATGGCTGGCACCACCGCTTTCATGCCAAGAAAACAGCCGAATTGATTGATGCGTGTATGGCGTTCGAACAGCGCTGCATCGGTTTCCATCATCAGCTTCGGCACGTAGATGCCAGCGTTATTGACCAGACCGGTCAGCTTCCCGCGCGCTTCGGCCGCCGCAACGGCCCGCGCCCAATCGGCTTCTTCCGTGACATCGAGGCGCAGAAATTGCGCCGCATCGCCCAATTCGCGCGCCAGCGCCTGGCCTTCCGCTTCCAGCACATCGCCCATAATCACGTGCGCGCCTTCCGCCACCAGCAGCCGCGCTTCCGCCGCCCCCTGGCCGCGTGCAGCACCGGAAATCAGGATAACCTTACCTGCGAAGCGTGCCATCTTTTGTCTCCATGTGTTCGCGGCAGCATGGCACCCAGAAGCCGGCACGTGAAGCGGCGCGGTGCGATTGCGGCGCGGGCGGATTTGTCCTGTTATGGTGGGCAGACCAGGCGGCTTTCGGCCAGCAAGCTTGGCGGGGATCAATTTTCAGGCCGAGGAAGCGTGAACCATGACCGAGGCGCAATCTCCATCCGCCTATGCCGATGCTGATGCTATCATCATTGGCGCTGGCATTTCTGGCATGTACCAGCTTATTCGCTTGCGCGAACTTGGCATGAAGCTGCGCGTTTTCGAAGCTGGGTCAGATGTGGGCGGCACTTGGTATTGGAACCGCTATCCCGGCGCGCGGTTTGATTCGGAAAGCTGGTCCTACGGCTATTCCTTTTCTGAAGAATTACTTCAGGAATGGGAATGGACAGAACATTTTTCGGCACAGCCGGATACGCTGCGCTATCTGAATTTTGTCGCGGATAAGTTTGATCTGCGCAAGCACATCACCTTCAATAGTCGTGTTAAATCAGCGCATTTCGATGATACGCATAATCTTTGGACCGTGACGCTGGAAAACGGTGAACAATGCCGCGCGCCGCTCATGATCACGGGGCTTGGCCCGCTTTCAGCGCCCACCTTGCCCAATATCCCTGGCCGCGATTCCTTTAAGGGCAGGGCCTTCCATACAGCGCGCTGGCCGCATGATCCAGTGGATTTCAAGGGTAAGCGCGTTGGCATCATCGGCACTGGTGCGACGGCCATCCAAATCATCCAAACCATTGCCAAGGATGTCGGCCATCTGACGGTCTTTCAACGTACGCCGAATTGGGCCGCGCCCTTGCATAACCGCAAGATCACGCCGGAAGAACAGATGAAGATCAAGGCAAGCTATCCGGAAATCTTCGCTCGCTGTCGGGAGACCGCGACTTGCTTCATTCATCAGACTGATCCGCGCAAGGCGCTGGAAGTTTCGGCTGAGGAGCGCGAAGCCTTTTGGGAAAAGCTATATGCCGAACCAGGTTTTGGTATTTGGGTCGGCAATTTCGCCGATGTGCTGACCAATAAGGAAGCCAATGCGCTGGCGAGCGATTTCATGGCGCGCAAGATCAGGGAAAGGGTGAAGGAACAGACGGTTGCTGAAAAACTCATTCCTAAAAATCACGGCTTTGGTACCAGGCGGCTACCTTTGGAAAGTGGCTATTACGAGGTTTACAACCAACCGAATGTCCGGCTGGTTGATATTAATGAAACGCCGATTGAATGCATTACACCCGAAGGCATCCAGACCAGTGCCGAGGCTTTTGCTTTTGATATCCTGATTTTTTCCACGGGCTTTGATGGTGTCACTGGCCCTTATGATCGGATTGATATTCGTGGGTCCGGTGGGCTGAGCCTGAAGCAGGAATGGATTGGCACGCCAAAAACCTTTCTGGGCGTGATGGCGGAAGGTTTTCCGAATATGCTGATGGTATTGGGCCCCCATACGGCGCGCGGCAATATTCCGCGTAATATCGAAGAAATTGTGGATTGGGTTACGGGCTTGGTCAGCCATATGCGCAAGCATCGCTTGCAGCGGGTGGAACCAAAGCCCGAAGCGGTCCATTGGTGGTGCGATAAGGTTGAAGAAGCCGTGGCTGGTTTGCTATTCGCGGAAGTGAATTCCTGGCAAACTGGGATTAATCGAAACGTTGAAGGGCGTGATATCCGGCGCACCCTTGGCTATTACGGTGGTGCCGTGGAATACCGCCGTATGGCAGATGAGGTGGCAGCGGGCGGCTACCGCGAATTCAACTTTGCCTGAAACGCCACACGATAAGGGAGGAAAACAGATGAAACCGAAAACCACATTATCCCGCCGCTCTTTATTCGCGCTTGGCGCCGGTGCGGCGTTGATTGCGCCCAGCATTGCGCGCGCGCAGGAAGCGAATTGGCCAAATCGTCCCATTCGTATCATTGCGGCGTTTCCCGCAGGCAGCGGTACGGATAGTCTTGCGCGGTTTTATGGTGAGCGGCTTGGGCGTGTCTTTGGCCAGAATGTCGTTATTGAAAATATCGGCGGTGCCAATGGTGCCATTGGCGCGCGCGCCGCGGCGCGTGCTGCGCCGGATGGCTACACCATCTTTTTCGGTTCGGTTTCAACCCATGCCGCCAATCCGAATCTGATGCGTGAGCCGGGCTATGATCCGTTACGCGATTTTTCCCCGCTTTCCATGATCAGCATAAATCCACTTGGCGTTCTTGTACGCGCGGATTTTCCGGCGCGCGATCTGCAAGGCTTTATCGCCCATGCGCGCGCCAATCCTGGAGCGTTGAATTACGGCATTGGCAATGCTGGTGGGCTTGCGGGTACGCATTTGCTGAGCCAGGCGGCCGGCTTCAAGGCGGAGCAAATTTCCTATCGCGGCACGCCGCAGGCCATGGCCGATCTTCTTGGGGGGCGGTTGCATTTCTTCATTACGGACCTGGGTCCGGCGGTTGAGCATTTGCGGGCCGGTACCATTCGCGCCTTGGCCGTGACGACTGCGCGGCGGGTGGAAACCCTGCCGGACGTGCCTACGGTGGCAGAATCCGGCCTGCCCGGTTTTGACTTCGCGTCCTGGAACGGTTCATGGATGCCGGCTCGTACGCCGCCCGCCATTATCGCGCGCTTGAACCGCGAAATGGTGATCATTGGCCAAAGTGATGAGGCAAAGCGCCATATCGGTGCGCTTGGGATTGTTTCTACCACCAGCACGCCAGAAGCACTTGGTGAATTTAATCGGCGTGAATTGGAACTCTGGGCACGCATCGCGGCAGAAGCCAACGTGGTGAAGGAATAAGCAGTGAAAACCATGCGGGGCGATTATGGTGCCCCGCGTGGTTGATCATTACTTGCGATTGGTTGGCGGCACTTCAGAAATGCGAAGCACGGCGGGTTGCGCTGCGCCGCGATCTACCGTGCCGATCCAGATATTGTAGTTACCGCTGGCAGGACGCTGGATCACGATGCCAGGGTTGAGCCCTTCCATATCATCATTGCAAAGCCAGCGACCCGAGGGATCGTTGATGATGAGCGTTGTATCGGCTTGCGCCACCACTGAAATATACAGCGGCAGGCTACCAGCCTGATAATTCAAATCCACATCCGGACGCGCGTAATCAATCCAGCCTGTACAATCTGCGCCAAGGCCTTGCACCTGACGATCACCGCCGGCTTCCACGCGGGTTTCATGAGGATCAGGTGAAAAATCCGCCCGAAGATTGACCGTGGCATAGCGTGGCTGCGCGGCAACATCAGGTGTTGCTTGGCGCGCCGGTGATTTCTGTTGCGCCAAAACCGGCAAGGCCATGAAGCAGCAAAGGGCGAAAGCAAGACTACGCATCTTTAACATGGGTCACTCCGAAACATTTTGGGGGATACGGGCTATCAATAAAGGCAGGGGAAGAAGACTTCAATGGTATCACGTGTTTCAGTAAAAGTTCATTGAATATGATTAAAATTCTGCACGAAAACATAAAATTATCTAAAGTATGCCAGATATATCTTGTTGGGCATTCACAAATGCTGGAAGGAGCAGACCGCTGACAATGCGCATCGACCCTTCAATAAAAACACCCACATCGTAATTCGATCTGATGGTGCACCAGATCGAATCATGTGGGCAAACGGCTTGATTACGGCGCTGGCGCGGGGTCGAACCCATCGGGTGTGATGCCGCGCGGCTTGATCATGCCGTAAGGCCCACGTGGCAGGAAACGCCCTGTACCTGGTTCTGCCTGCATCTTTCCATCACGCATCACAACATCGCCACGGCGAATGGTCATTACCGGCCAACCCGTCACTTCCAGGCCCTCATAGGGCGTATAGTCAATGGCGTGTTGCATGAGTGAATTGGTGATGGTCACCTTCTTCTTTGGGTCCCATAGCGCCAAATCTGCGTCAGCGCCAATGGCGATCATGCCTTTGCGTGGCGCAAGGCCCATCAGCCGCGCAGGATTTGTGCTGGTCAGGCGCACGAATTCGTCCAGGCTGATCCTGCCTTTCGAGACGCCTTCGCTGAACAGAATTGGCAGGCGTGCAGCGATGCCAGGGATGCCATTCGGGATGTCGCGGAAATTGGCGTCCGACCCGTTCTGGCGCTTGCCCTTGGTGCCATCATAGGAAAAGCCGCAATGGTCTGAGGAAACGATATCCAAAGTCCCGCGCCTGATCATATCCCAAATGCGGGCATGTTCTTCGGTGTCGCGCGGGGCGGGGCTGCACATGAATTTGGCGCCTTCAAATCCAGGACGATCCATATCAGACGCTGTCAGGCTGATGTATTGCGGGCAGGTTTCCCCCCAAACCTTCACACCACGCGCCTGGGCGCGCGCAATTTCCTCCGCGGCTTCCGCGCAGGAGACATGGAAAATCTGAATGGGCTGATCCACCAATTCAGCGAGTGCAATGGCGCGATGGGTGGCTTCACGTTCCACAACGGAAGGCCGCGACCAGGCATGATATTTCGGCGCGGTAAGCCCGGCTTTCAGCAATTCCTCAGTCCGCCAGCCAATGGCATCATAATTCTCACAATGGACTGTCACCAGGCAGCCATTCTTGCGCGCAGCCACCAAGACCTTCAAATATTCGCGGTCGCCAAGATGGAGCGGTTCATAGGTCAGAAAAACCTTCAGGCTGCGCACACCTTCCGCGACAATGCGCGGTATTTCCTGTTCAATCACGCTATCGGTTGGGTCCGCGATAACCTGATGAAAGGCGTGGTCCAACATGCCAGTGGCCGCGCGTTGGCGATAATCCTGATAGCGATCCCAAATGCCATGCCCCTTCCAATGCGGCACGAAGCACACAACGGAAGTTGTGCCTCCCACAAAGGCAGAAGCGCTTGCAGTAATGAAGCTATCTTCATGCACCGCGCCGAAGGGTGATGGTTCTTCGATATGGCAATGGCTATCAACGCCGCCTGGCAGCACCAATGTTCCGGCCGCATCCACCAGCTTTGTGCCATCAGTGAGGCGCTCGGCCATTGCGACAATGCGGCCATCCTTGACGCCAATATCGCAGCGCGTGGTTCCGAAGCCGGTCGCGACTTCTCCGCCGCGTATTACCAGATCAAATTCAGCCATGATCGTCCCCTATCTGTGACATGAGCGGTAAAGTGCCGCGGCTCTATGGGCGTTATTTGCCATAAAGCCCGATGCTTTGGAGAAATCATAAAAGGCCATTGACGCGTATAATTCAAGGCGCTGCGCATCAAACCAAGCCTGAATACCCTGGCATTTATGCGAAATTATGTGGCGTGCGCCGAATGAATGCGCCCCTTTGGCAAAGGGCCCTGTGGGGCGGATATACTTGGTTCAGCCACTCATGCGCCGCGTAAGCCCGGTCAGGCGATCCATGACAAACATCAGCACAAGAATGACCAGAATGAGAACGCCAGAAACCGCGGCCACGCGCACATCCAGCGTGCTTTCCATCATGCCCCACATGCGGATGGGCAGCATATCCGTTCTGGCATTTGAAAGGAAAAGCGACACCGGGACGTTATCCATGGAAGCCACAAAAGCCAGGAAGGCGCCGGCAAAAATACCAGGGGCGATCAGCGGCAGGGTAATGCGCCGAAAAGTCATGAAGCGCCCTGCGCCAAGGCTGGCAGAGCTTTCGATTAGGGCTGGGTCTAACTGCGTGATCGTGGCAAGCGTTGTTCGGAAAATGAAGGGCGCAATGACAACAAGATGCCCGCCAATCAGATGTGTGAGCGATGGCCGCAGACCAAGCAGCGCAAAGAACATGAGCGTTGCAAGACCATAGGCAAGGCTTGGCAAAATCAAAGGTGAAAGGAAGGCGGCCTCCAATGCGCGGGCCGCTGGCTTGCGGGAACGCCCAATGGCAAGGGCGGCAAATACGGCAAGGATGCTGGCGCCCAATGTCGCCATACTGGCGACCCAAAGTGAATTGCCCGCTGCACGATGAATATGCGCTGAACGCGCAGTATCAAAAAGCGCCTGATACCAGCGCAGGGATAAATCTGGCGGTGGAAAACGCAGCGAGGCGGATGTTGTAAAGCTGGTGATCAACACAATGAATACGGGGCCGATCAGGATCAGAAGGCCAAGCAAGGTCAGCCCACCGAAGACGACGGAATAGCTTTGATCAGCAAAACTCTTGCGTTGATTCATTTAATCGGTCCTCGCATAGCGACCAAGCCAATTGAGCACCATGACCCCGGCAAGTACGGTGAATAGAAGCGTCACCGAACAGACTGCAGCGAAGGGCCAATCATAAACCACCATAGCCTGTTGCCAGATGAGTGACGGGAGATAGACAAGACGCGCCCCACCGATCACGGATTGAGAAATGAATGCCGTGCAGGCGGAAGCAAAGACCAGAGTTGCGCCGGCAATCCAACCAGGCAAGCTCAGCGGCAGAATAACCCGAAAAAAGCTGCGCCAATGGCCAGCCCCCAAGGCGCGGGATGCATCCAGCAGATTCGGGTCAAGGCCCCGCATAACCGAGATCAAGGGCAATAGCATCAGCGGCATTTCAATTTGCATCAACGCCAGGATCAGGCCTGTTTCCGTTTGCAGCAGCCTGAGCGGCGTTGCGCTGAGCCCAAGTGCCAAGACCACCTGATTGATCAACCCTTCCCGCGCCAGAATGACGATCCAGGCGAAGGTGCGGATCACAACGGAAGTCAGAAGTGGCAAAAGGATGATGAACAACAAGATCTTCTGGGTGCGCGCACTGGATGCACAGAAAAATACAGCCAGCGGCCAGGCGAAAAGTGAGGTCGCCAAAACCGCCGCCAAGCCAAGGCGTAAGGTGTCCCAGACGACGCCACGATAGAAGGCATCACTCCAGAATTTAACCCAGTTATCTACCCCCCATTGCTGCAAATCCTGATCGGAATGGAGAGAGATACCAAGAAGAAGCAGCAACGGTGCCGCGAATAACGCGAGGTAGACAATACCCAAAGGCGCGGCCAGGCGCCAATCCACCGCTGCTGTGCGCATAATACTACTTCGTGATTTCGCGATTGAAGCGATCAATCCAGCCTGCGCGCCGTGGGTTGATCACACTCCAATCATGCGTGACCATTTTCGACAACTCATCAAGCGATTTGATGTCGAGATTGGGTGTCAGCTGCACATCCTTGTTCACCGGAATCATATTGTAGGGCGACAATTGCAGTTTGCTTTGCGCTTCAGCGGAAAGCGCGACATCAATATAGCGATGCGCATTCGCCTTGTTTTCGGCGCCCTTCACGATGTGTAGCGTGGTGGCGAAGGTAATCGCCCCTTCAGTTGGTGCGATAAAGGCAATATCAACGCCGCGCGCCTTTAAGGTCGCAGCATTATTTGTATTTGTATACATTATGTCGATCTGGCCTTGCTGGAACAGGCCAGGCAGAGCTGCGGGCGTTGCAACTGCAGCAACCTTGGGCAGGGCTTCGCGTAGCTTGGCGAAGATCGGTTCGATGTTATCAACCGAACCACCGAAGGCCTTGGCCATTTCAATCAAGGAAACTGTCCCGAAGGTGGTCTGGAAGCCCGTCAGACCCAGACGTTCCACATAGGGGGAGCGGAAAAGATCTGCCCAGCTTTTCGGTGGTTCTGGAAACTTCTTGGGATTGTAGCAAATGCCGACAACCTGGACATTCACCGTTGCCGCATCCGCGGTCAGCATGCCGGCAGGCAGCTTCGCGGCATTGGTGATGAGCTTGGGGTCAATCGGTTCAAAGAGACCCGCCTGACGCGCCGCCGCGGCCGGCCCAGGATCCAGCACGAAGCAATCAAATGGCGAAACACCGCGTGCAGCACGCACCTTGGCCACCTGATCAACCGCGAAAAGGGGATCGAAGGACACACCAACATTATGGCGTTGGCGCAGCAACGGCGCGACGATTTCGCGATAGGCTTCATCCCAGGTACCGGGATAAATCGCGGCCGTCATGGAACCGGAAGCGCGCGCGATACTTGGTGCAGCCAAGGCGCCGGCCATGCCGGCGAGAAAGAGGCGTCTGGAAGCCATGGAAATCTCCTTGCGGTTCAGGTAGGGGGGAGCGGAAAGACAGAAGGCTTTGCCTCGGGCGTCAGGGCGCAATGCCAAGTGCCGGAAAGGCTTGAAACCGCACCAGGATGGCGCGCGGTTGCAACCTTGATTGTGGTGCCATCGGCGGCGGCCACATCATGAATAAGCTGCCCGCCGATCGGCAGGCTGAGCGTGAGCGTTACCGGAAAGCGATCCGGTGCGGCTTCCCGCACCAGCATCAATTGTTCTGGCCTGATTGAAACCTGCACGGGCCTGCCTTGGGGTAAGTTCTGCACGCTGCATGGCAGGGTGGCGCCAACGGAAAGCCTGATACGGCCATCTTCCACCACGCCATCCAGAATATTGGACGAACCGATGAAGCTATTCACAAAGGGTGTTGCTGGTTCATCATAAATCGCGATTGGGCTGCCCAATTGTTCAATCTTGCCGCGATTCATGACGGCGATTCGATCAGCAATCGACATTGCCTCTTCCTGGTCATGGGTCACCAGAATGGCGGTTAGGCCGAATTGCCGCTGCAGGCGCTTGATTTCAATTTGCATATCAAGGCGCAAATTCTTATCCAGCGCGGCAAATGGTTCATCCAGCAATAAAATGCGCGGCTGGATCGCGAGAGCGCGCGCAAGCGCGATGCGCTGCTGCTGACCGCCGGATAATTGCCGCGGCTTGCGATCCGCAAAGCCTTCCATGCGCACCGTGGCGAGCATTTCCGCAACCCGCGCGCGCTGATCCGCCTTATTCACACCCCGGGCAACCAAGCCGTAAGCGATGTTTTCGGCGACTGTCATATGCGGAAAAAGCGCATAATTCTGGAAGACGATGCCGACTTCCCGCATATTCGGCGGAAGATCATCTATGGCGCGGTCACCAATGACGACTTGGCCGGCGGATTGCCGAATGAAGCCTGCGACAATGCGCAGCAACGTTGTCTTGCCGCAGCCTGAAGGGCCGAGCAGAGCCACCAGCTCCCCAGCTTTGACCTCAAGCGTTACGTCATCAACGGCACGCGCATTGCCGTAGCTATGCGTCACGCCATTCAACAAAAGCTGCTGTGAGCTTGAAGACTTTGACAAAGCAGACAGGGTTTAAACCTCCCAGATGGGTGGGAAGGCAGCAAATTATGTGCCAGCCATGGGGTGGGAGGCCTCCCAGGGAGTTTGGCGCGTTTAGCGGCATAACTGGCGCCAAAAAAGACAATTGCGCAAAAATAATGCAAAAATAATGAGTGCAGACTGGGGTCACCGCCTGGATGCTGGGCTGGCGGCGATGGGCACTTGGCTGGCTTGACCTTCTGAATTCCAGGGGTGACGAATTCGCTTCATACAAAAGAACACGTTCAAGACCGGAAGGAAGTCCATGCCCAACACGCTCACCCGCCGATCCCTTGGCGCCGCCACGCTTTCTGGTCTTGGCCTGGGCACGCAGCTTAAGCCTGCGGCGGCGCAGCAGGGGCGGCCCATTCGGCTGGTTGTGGGGTTTGCGGCTGGTGGGCCAACTGATGTCATCGCCCGTGTTCTTGGGCAGGAAATGCAAGCGCTACTCGGGCAGCCCGTTGTCGTGGAAAACCGCGCCGGCGCCAATTCGCTGATCGCAACTGAAGCTGTGATGCGCGATGCGCCGGATGGCCATAGCCTTTTGGTGACAACCCTCGCGCATAGTGTGAACGCCCTACTCCTTCCAAATGCGCGTTATCGGCCTTTGGAGGATTTTGCGCCGGTATCGCTTATTGCCACCTTGCCGCTGATTGCAGTCACGGCAAGCAATGCGCCCTATGCTGACATCAATGCCGTGGTGGAGGCGGCGCGGGTGCGGCCCGGTTCTGTAACCTATGGTTCCGCCGGCAATGGCGGGTCCGCGCATCTTTCCGCCGCGCTGCTTGCCGTGATGACCAATACTGAAATGACGCATGTGCCCTTCCGCGGTAATGCGCCGGCCCTGGCTGAGGTAATGTCCGGCCGTCTTTCTTTCATGTTCTACCCAATGGTTGGTATCGCCGAGCATATCCAGCGCGGGCAATTGCGCGGCCTTGCGGTAAGCACGGCTGAACGGCATCCGGATTTCCCGAATGTGCCCACCATGGTTGAAGCAGGCTTTGCAGGATATGAACGCTACATCCAGGGCATTGGTTTGGTGGCGCCAGCCGAAACGCCGCCGCAGCTTGTTGAACGCTTGAATAATGCCGTTCGTACTGCGCTTGGGAAACCAGAAATCAATGCGCGGCTGCGTTCGCTGGGCGCTGTGGTGGCTGGTTCAACGCCCCAGGGCTTCCGCGAGTTTCTGGTTGAGGATTTGGAACGTTGGCGCACACTTATCACTGCGGCGCGCATCACGGCTGAAGGTGGGTGATTCAGTCCTTGCTATGCTGATCCAATAGGAATTTGGCGCCAGGGCACGCCGTGACTTTATAGAATGCCGCGTCCGCGTGATCTCCAGCGAAAGGGTACCATAATGACAAGGCTGATTGATCTTTCCACGCCGGTGGAAACCGGCCATTTCCGCTGGGATGTTGAACGCCGCCTTATCAAGAGCCACGCCTCTGGCGCCGGCCAAGCCACCTGGGCCGGCTGGAACCTGCATGCGTTCACGCATATGGATAGCCCCCGCCACGTTGATCCTGATGGCTTCACGACGGATGCCATAACACTCGACATGACAATTGGTCCTGGTGCGGTGGTGGATATTTCTCATGTACCGGCCAATAGCCCGATAAGTTGCGAAGCAATCGCTGCGGCCGGCGCGCATCTCCGGCATGGCGATATCGCGCTGATACGCGCGTGCTGGGATGAAAGGGCGGATATTGGTAAGCCGGAATTCTGGCTGAATGCACCCTGGATGACGGCAGAGGCAGCGATATGGCTGCGCGAACGCGGCATCAAGGCTGTGGGTTTCGATTTCCCCCAGGATTATTGCATTCGCTTCTTCATCACGGGAGAAGCGCGACCGCCCTTGCCCGAACATGTGACGCATTATCATCTGTTGAAGCAGGGCGTCATCATGTTCGAATATCTGCGCAATATGGGCGCGCTACGCCAGGCGCGGAATCAGGTGATTGCCCTGCCCATTCGCATCCCGGATTCGGATGGCGCCCCTGCCCGAGTCATTGCCATGGAGGAGGAGGGCTAAGCTTAGCTTCATGCGTATCGGAGACACCTGATGTCAGAAAAACCCTTCTGCTGCAGGCGAAGGAATTTCTCTAGCCATCCCCGATTAAATTACCTAGCCTGAGCAATAAGAGGCGGCGTTGAGACCGCCGATGAGGGGGAGGATTTCATATGCTGCGCTTCTTTTTGGCCGCCCTGGCATTACTATTGGCCGCACCAGCGATGGCGCAGGCGCCATACCCAACGCGCCCCATCCGCTTCATTGTGCCCTTTGCACCTGGCGGGTCGAATGATTTTACCGCACGGCTCATGGCGCCGCGCATGGCGGCGCGCCTGGGTCAGCCCGTGGTTATTGAAACCCGTTCAGGTGCTGGGGGCATGACAGGCGTGGATGTGGCAGCCAAAGCGCCAGCAGATGGCTACACGGTTGCTCTTGGCACCACGGGCGCCATTGTTATTGGCCCAAGTCTGACCCGAAACCCACCTTTCGTGGCGGAACGTGATCTTGCGCCCATTACTCTCGCGATCAATGTGCAAGTGCCAATCGTGGTGCCGGCGCAATCCCCCTATCGCAGCCTGCAGGAATTGCTGGCTGCGGCGAAAGCACAACCCGGCAAGATAACCTTTGGTTCTAGTGGTACTGGCGGCATGCCGCATCTGGCAGGCGAATTGCTGAACCAAGTGGCCGGCGTGCAAATGGTGCATGTGCCTTATCGCGGCGGCGGGCCTGTTGGCACGGCGCTGCTGCAGGCCGAAGTGGATATGGGCATGAGTGATATGTCCGTTTTTCTTGCCCATCATCGCGCCGGGACCATGCGTATTCTTGCTGTTGGGAGCGCGCAGCGTTTGCCCTATTTGCCCGATGTTCCAACCCTGGCAGAGGCTGGCATAACAGGGGTGGAGACCAGCAATTGGCATGGGTTGGTGACCGCAGCAGGCGTGCCAGACGCAATTCTTGATCGGTTGAATGCGGCTGCCGTGGCATCCTTGCAAGACCCGGAAGTGATACGAACACTCAATGAACAGGGTATTGATCCTGTCGGCAGCAGCAGGGCTGAGCTGGCCAATCTGATCCGCGCCGACAAGACCCGCTGGTCTGAGGTGATTCGCCGCGCCAATATTCGTCCTGAATGATCGCTGTTACTGCGTGCTGTTAGTGAGGACAACGCACCTGACACAGCCGATAGGCTGATTGACGAAGCAGAGCAATCCGCCCGAGACTGGGGGAAAGCGCAATTCCCCCCCCCTGTTCTGGAGGCAGATATGCACACCATGAATGCCGGTATGGCAAGACGTTCGTTTTTGATGTCCGCGCCATTCATCTGCGCGGGTGCAAAGGCTAACGCCCAACCAAGATGGGCGCCGCAGCAGCCTATTCGCATTTTGATTGGCTATGCGCCTGGTGGCGCGGTGGATATCCTTGTCCGGATCGTCGCTGAGGGGCTTCAGCGCGTGCGTGGCGTGAGCGTAATACCAGAAATCCGCAGCGGTGCTTATGGCTTTATCGCAGCGCAAACCGCCGCCCGCGCTGCACCTGACGGCTATACATTGGCAAGTGCAATTATGGGCATGATGTGCGTGGCGCCAGCCATTCCCGGCATTCCCATTCCGCTTGATCTGGACCGGGATCTGACGCCGGTTTCTGTGCTTGCTGGCACGCCGATGGCACTCGTCGCACGCCCTGATGCGCCTTTTAGCGATATTGATGGGCTCGCTGCCTATGCGCGTACCCGTAATGGCGCGGCGACCTATTCCTCGGCCGGCAATGGGTCCATCAACCATCTGGGGGGTGCGCTGATCGCGGGGGCGCTTGGTGTGCAGATGACGCATGTATCCTATCGCGGTGGTGCGCCTGCGGCCTTGGATGTTTCGGCCGGCCGAATTGACATTATGGTCGCCAATGTCGCTGAAGTGGCGCCCGCCATTCGTGCGGGCCAATTGAAAGGCATTGGCGTGACGGCCAAGGAACCCTCGCCGTTGATGCCGGAACTGCAGCCCCTTGCCGGCAAATTACCGGTGCTTGAGATCAACAATTGGTTCGGCCTGGCGGGGCCGGCAGGCTTGCCAAGGGAAATTCGTGAAGGCTTGGCTGCCTTGTTTGCCGATACCTTGGCCGATCCGCAAACCGCCCGCACGCTGACAGAACGCGGCTTGCTACCCCTCAGCGAAAGTGGCGCCGTTTTCGAAGAACGCATCAAGCGCGACCGAGACGCTTGGCGGCGCGTGGTCCAGGTCAATAATATCCGTGGCGATTGAGTAAATTATCGCCCGCTTGGGCTTTCTCCTTTTCTGTTGGATCTGAAACATGGTTGCGCCCCTTTCGCTTGGTATTGATATCGGCGGTACTTTTACTGATCTTGTTATTCTCGATCCTAGTGATGGGCGCGCTGTCATTTGGAAGGAAAGCACCACGCCTGACGACCCTTCGCGGGGCGCCATGCTGGGGTTGGCGCGGTTGCTTGAAAAGGGCGGTATCACCCCCGCATCCATTGGTAGGGTTGTTCATGCAACAACGCTTTTTACCAATGCGCTGATCGAAAGAAAGGGTGCGGCTACAGGCCTTTTAACAACAGCAGGCTTCGCCGATGTGCTTGAAATAGGGCGTGAACGCAAATACGAACTTTACGATCTTTTCCTGGAAATGCCGAAGCCCTTGGTACCACGCCCCTGGCGGCGTGAGGCGATTGAAAGACTAGCCCCAGACGGAAAGGTGGAAACGCCGCTGGATACAAAGGCCATGTTGCATGAGGTAGAATTCCTCGCGCAGCAGGGCATTACCAGCCTGGCCATATGTTTTCTGCACGCTTATGCAAACCCAGCGCATGAGCAGTTGGCAGCGGAACTCATTGCACGTCACTTTCCGGGAATGTCCGTTACTCTTTCATCCGATATCGCGCCAGAAATTCGCGAATATCCCCGCTGTGTGACGGCGGTGGCCAATGCTTATGTGCGGCCGATTGCGGAAACCTACCTTGATAATCTGGAGACTGCATTGAAGAAGGCGGGCGTTCCTGGCGGCCTTTTTTTGATGCTATCCAATGGCGGTCTCACCCATGTGGCAGAAGCCAAACGTGCGCCTGTGCAACTTCTGGAAAGTGGGCCGGCGGCGGGGGCTTTGGCCGGTGCCTGGTTTGGGCGTCATGCCGGGCTTGATCGGGTGCTGGCCTTTGACATGGGTGGAACCACCGCCAAGCTTGCGCTGGTAGATGATGGTGAACCCTTGGTGGGTTGGGGCTTTGAAGCCGCACGGACCAAACGCTTTTTGCGCGGCAGTGGTTTGCCGATTCAAATCGCCACTGTGGAATTGATTGAAATTGGTGCCGGTGGCGGTTCTATCGCGCGGCGCAGCGAACTTGGAACCCTTCATGTTGGGCCAGAAAGTGCGGGCGCTGAGCCTGGGCCGGTTTGCTATGCAAGGGGCGGCAAAGAACCGACCGTCACCGACAGCGATCTTTCACTTGGCTATCTGAATGCGGATTTCTTCCTGGGTGGCGCGATGCGTATTGACCAGGCCAAGGCCGAGCAAGCGCTTGGGCAATTATCTGCGACCATGGGGTTGGATGCCTTGCGTGGGGCCTTTGGTATCCATGATGTGGTCAATGAAAACATGGCGGGTGCAGCCCGTGTAGCGATTGCCGAGCGCGGGCGGGTGCCCCAGGATTACGCCTTACTTGCAACCGGCGGTGCGGCGCCCGTGCATGCGTGGCATGTGGCGCGAAAACTCGGCGTGAAGCATGTGGTATGCCCGCCGGGTGCTGGTGCGGGCAGTACGATTGGCATGTTGATGGCGCCCGCGCGTATTGACCGCGTGGCGTCATTCAATATGCCGCTTATTGGTACTGATCTTGCGCTCGCGACTGATATTTTCGCCCGGCTTGAGGCGGATGGGGTGAAACTCATTCAAGAGACGGGCGCAGAAATGGGCCTGGCACGCATCAGGCGATTGGCTGATATGCGCTATATCGGACAAGGCTTCGAAATTACCGTTACCTTGCCGCAGTCATTGGATCAGCAAAATATCCTTGCGGCCTTTGAAAGCGCCTATCGTGGCTTATTTGGTCGCACGCCACCCGGCGCCGCCGCGCAATTTGTGGCGCTGCGCGTTTCCGTAGTTGCGCCTATGCCGGGTGCCGGTGGTAAGTTACGGCTTGATAAACCTGGTGGTAGCCATGCGGCCCTGAAAGGCTATCGAGAGGTTTTTTTCGCAGATAGTGGGGAGAGGGTCCCAACGCCTGTTTATGATCGTTATGCCTTGGAAGTCGGAACAGACATTATGGGCCCAGCGGTTTTCGAAGAAAATGAAAGCACTTTCGTGGTTGGGCCGGGTGCGCGCATATCCTTGCTGCCTGAAGGTTCGATTCTGGCGGAGTATGTGGCATGACCGGCGATACGCATCAGGAAAAGCCAGGCTTTGACGCCGTTGAATTGGAATTGCTCTGGCGCCGGTTGATTTCACTTGTTGATGAAGCGGCGGCGGCCTTGGTGCGCACCAGCTTTTCCACCCTGGTACGAGAGAGCTATGATTTTTCCTGCGTAGTGACCGATGCCGCTGGGCAAAGCCTTGTGCAGGCGACCGAAAGCATCCCAAGCTTCATCGGCACGCTGCCCGAAACGGTGAAGCATTTCCTGAGGTTTTTTCCGCCAGAAACCCTCAAGCCCGGGGATGTGTTGATCACCAATGATCTTTGGCTGGGTACCGGGCATTTGCCTGACATTACTGTCGCCAAACCGATATTCCGTAATGGCAAGCTTGTGGCATTCAGCGCCTCCACCGCGCATGCGCCCGATATTGGTGGTAAAATTCGAAGCCCAGAACCGCGGGAGGTTTTTGAGGAAGGGCTACAAATCCCGCCATTAAAGCTGATGCGAGCTGGCGAGGTGGATGAGACATTGGTTGCGATTCTACGCAAGAATGTCCGCACGCCAGAACAGACAATGGGTGATTTATGGGCGCAGGTTGTCGCTTTGGATCTGATGGAAGAACGGCTGCATATCCTGATGGAGCAGGCCAAGCTTGATGATTTGAAGAAACTTGCGGCGGAAATTCATACGCGTTGCGAAACCGCAATGCGCGCCGCCATCGCGGCACTTCCAGACGGGACTTATACCAGCGAATTACAGACAGATGGCCTGATGGATAAGCCGGTGACGATCAGGCTTGCCCTAACCATCCGTGGCGATCAGATCACTGCCGATTACACCGGTACGGATCCACAGGTGGATCGTGCGATCAATTGTGCGCTTTGCTACACTTACGCCATGACGATGTATGGGGTGAAGGTCTGCACAAGCCCGAATCTGCCAAATAATGAAGGTGCTTGGCGGCCCATTTCCCTTGTTGCGCCTGAAGGGTGCATTGTGAATCCGGTATTTCCGGCTTCGGGCGGTTCACGAATGTTGATCGGACATTATTTGCCGATGCTGGTCTTTGGCTGCCTTGGGCAGGTTGTTCCTGAACGGGTTATGGCCGCTTGTGGTTCACCAATGTGGGGCATGAATCAGTCCGGCGTGAATGCCAATGGCAAGCCCTATGCGAATATGTTCTTCTACAATGGTGGTATGGGCGCTAATATCCGCGGTGATGGCTTGTCCTGCCTTTCCTGGCCATCGAATGTATCGTCAACGGCAATAGAAATTACCGAACATATTGCGCCCCTGCGGGTGCAATACAAACGCCTTCGCCCTGACAGCGGTGGTGCAGGGCGCCATCGTGGAGGATTGGGGCAGGAAATCGCCTTGGAAAGCCGGTCTGACTCACCCATCGCCGTTTCCTTCCTGGCTGAGCGCACAATCTTTCCAGCCTTCGGCATTGAAGGTGGCAAGGCAGGCGCGCCAGGTGTGCTGCGGATCAATGGCGCCAAGGTTGACCCCAAGAAGCAATATGTATTGTCACGCGGTGATACGGTCATTCTGGCAACGCCGGGTGGTGGTGGCCATGGTGACCCAGAGCTGCGGAGCGCAACTGCAAAAGATGCGGATATCAAGGCGGGCTATAGCAGCAACTAGCTATCGCTCTGCTTTGCTGGGCTAGGCGTGTGAATACAGCTTCAGTCCAGGGTGCTGCCAACGTGCTTTCAAGACAGTACCACTATCGCTTTCTGTGATGAACAGATCGCAATTATTGGGCCCACCAAAGCAGAGATTTGTTGTGGCCAAACCGCGCGGTGAACGGATGCGCAATAATGGCTCGCCCAGGCGGGAGAATATCCAAACACTCCCCATGCCGGCATGAGCGACAGCTATATTGCCTTCCACATCCATGGCCATGCCATCAGGTCCAGCCAAGCCGCCAGACATCGCGATGAATCGCCCAACGCGGATCACGCCACCATCTTCAGTAATAGGTACACGCCAAATCGCATTATCGCGTGTTGCAGCCACATAAAGCGTGTGACCATCTTCTGTCAGTACAAGGCCGTTCGGGCTTGGTACATTAGAGACAAGTGCATCCGCCTGCTGCGCGCCAGCACGAAGCCGATAGACACGCCCGGCAGGATCCTGAAGACCAGTTTGCCCTTGATCGGTAAAAAACAAATCGCCGGTTTTGGAAAAAGTACAATCATTCACACCACGAAACCCTTCCCTGCGGGCGCGTGGTAGTAGCGAAGATACTTCACCTGTTTGGGGATTAAGGCGGAGTAGGCCGCGTTTTGCATCAGTGATGGCAGCCCAGCCTTCGCGGTGAAAGGCAAGTCCATTCGGTTCCCCATCATATTCGGCGACAACGGTCCATGCGCCCGCTGGGTTTACCCGGAAAATACGGCCAAAAACGATATCTGTTAGCCAAAGGTTTCCTTCCCTGTCGAAAGAAGGGCCCTCAAGAAAAGAATGCGGCACCGCTCCGCCACGGCCATAAAGCCATTCGCTGCTGCGCCCGCGTATCCGCAGCGCTTCTGGTACTTCTGTGTAAATTTCTGCGGTGATGGAAGGGGGTGCGCCGTACATGATTTAGCCCAGTGTGATATTGGCTTCGCGGATAAGTCGTGCGGTCCGTGCGCGTTGGTCGGCGACAAAGGTGCCGAATTGTTCCGGGCTGGTGCCAAGTGGCACAATGCCAATCTGATTCATCCGCGTGCGAACATCCGGCTGGTTCAACGCGAAGATAGTCGCGGCATGAAGCTTGGAAATACTCGCCGCAGGCGTACCCGCCACGGTCCAAAGGCCGTTCCATTCATCCCAATCAAAGCCCGAATAGCCCAATTCCGCTATCGTAGGTAAATCGGGCAGTGCGCTGATGCGCCGGAGGCCAGCGGCGCCCAAGGCGCGAAGCCGTCCTGACTGCACATGCCCTGTGGCGGCAGCGGCAGAAGCAAAAGCCATAGCAACATTTCCAGCAACCAGATCTGTCATGGCGGGGCCGCCCCCACGATAGGGCACATGCACAACGTCAATGCCGGCCTCCTTCGCGAAAGCCGCCATGGCAAGATGCGCGCCGCTGCCATTGCCAGAGGAGGCATAGGCGAGTGTTCCGGGCTGGGCTTTTGCCGCCGCAACCAGCGCATTTAGCGTTTGATATGGCGAAGCGGCAGGCACAACCAGCATCTGTGGCTGCCAGGTCAGTTGAGAAATGGGTGCAAATGCGGTTGGGTAGTCAAATGGCAGATTGGGCATCAAAGTGGAATTGACAACATGCCCCATGCTATCGAGTAATAATGTATGCCCGTCCTTGGGGGACCGAGCGACTTCCGCCGCGCCGATCGTGCCACCCGCGCCACCACGATTTTCGACCACGATATTCTGGCCGAGTTGTGAAATGAGATGAGGCAGCAGAAGGCGCGCGACGGTATCCGTGCCGCCCCCGGGGGGATAGGGCGGGATTAGGCGCAAGGCCTGTGTCGGAAAATCCTGCGCTTGAGCGCTACTAAGGATCGCTGGCGCGGCCATCAGCCCAAAAATCGTACGACGATGAATGATCATTTGGACCGCCCCCTGCTTGGTCATATTATTTGACTGATTTTGTGCACTAAACTTGCAACAACGCCGCGAATAAGGTCAAGCCCGCTTTCAGGCTGAAGCGACCCGGGAAGGAACGGTGAGATAGCGCATTTGGACGTTGGTTTATGCAAATTACGGCCAATATCCTCGTTACTTTCTGATTTGACACTGCTGGAATGCCGCGCCTAGGCTTGACTATTCACTTATTCAGTTTGCGCCACGACCACGGGGTGGAACCGAGAAAGGGAGATCAGGTCGATGCGTAGCTTTATCTCGCGCCGTCTTGTTAATCGCGGCTTGTTGAGCATCATGACAAGCACGGCTTTCCTGAACGGCGCCCTAGCACAGGCATGGCCAACGCGGCCGATCCGACTGATTGTGCCTTTTCCGCCAGGTGGTGGCGTGGATGCGGTCGGCCGTATTCTGGCAGAGCCTCTTGCAGCAGCACTCGGCCAACCGGTGATTGTTGAAAATCGTGCCGGTGCCGGCGGTGCCATTGGTGTTGATTCCGTGGCGAAGTCCCCGCCGGATGGATATGCTTTCAGTATGGTTAGTGCTGGCAATGTGACTGTAGGCCCTCTGGTGCGCCGTACCCCTTATGAACCGAGTTCGCTCGGCTTTGTGAGTATGGTTTGCAGCAGCCCGCTGCTGATGGTGGCGCGCAATACGCTTGAAGCGCGTGATCTTGCCGGCTTTCTTGATTTGGTGCGGAGGCAGCCTGATAAAATTCGCTTCGCTTCGGGCGGCGTTGGTACCGCAACTCATCTTGCGGGTGAATTGATGAACCTGCGGCTTGATACACAAATGGTGCATGTGCCTTATCGTGGTACTGCGCCGGCGCTAACCGATCTGATTGCCAATAACGTGGATATTTTCTTCAGTGATTCCTCCGCCTGGCCAATGGTGCAGCAGGGTCAACTACGTTTGCTTGGCGTGTCTTCCGCTGCACGCTGGACCACCTCGCCAGAAACGCCCCCAATCGCCAGTCTTGTACCGGAATTCGACATCGCAAATTGGTATGGCATGGTAGCGCCACCGGAAACACCTCTTCCGATCCGCGAGCGTATGGCCGCGGAAATTGCGCGCATTCTTGCCCGCAAGGAAACAGAAGAAATGCTGGCCAGAATTGGTTTTCAATCGATGCCGATGGCTCCGGTCGCCTTCGCCGGGTTTGTGCGGCAAGAATTGGAAACCTGGCGTGCTGTTGTGAAAGCGGCCAATATTCCGATCGAATAGCGTTATCACGCAAAGATGAAGAAGGACATCATGAGCAAGGCTGCGCGTTTGGCTGTCGATATAGGCGGCACTTTTACTGACCTGGTGCTTGAGCTGCCTGAACGCACACTCTCCGCCAAGGTATTGACCACGCCTGATGCGCCTGAGCGCGCGGTGCTGGAAGGAACTTCGGCCATTCTTGCTCAGGCCGGGATTACGGCGGCCGATTTGGCGCTGATCATCCACGGTACAACACTTGCCACCAATGCACTAATCGAACGTAAGGGCGCGCGGACGGCCCTGATCACCACGGATGGTTTTCGAGATTCCCTCGAAATCGCCTATGAACATCGTTTTGAGCAATATGATCTTTATATGGAACGCCCGGAACCGCTTGTGGCGCGGCCTTGGCGTTTCGAAGTGCCGGAACGCATCGCGGCCGATGGCACCGTATTGCTGGCCATGGATGAAGCAGTGGTAGAACGTATTGGTGCGGCCGCCAAGGCGGAAGGCGCTGAAGCGATCGCGGTGTGTTTTCTGCATTCATACCAAAATGATGTGCATGAGCAGCGCGCGCGGGAAATTCTCTCTCGCTACTTCACCCCTGATGTCATTGCCATTTCAAGCGAAGTCTGCCCAGAAATCCGTGAATATGAACGCACCTCAACTACTGTCGCCAATGCCTATGTCTTGCCGTTGATGGAGCGCTATCTACGGCGATTGGAGGATGGGCTTAAGAGGCTTGGTAGTGACGCGCCTTTATTGCTTATCATGTCTTCTGGTGGCATCACTACTGTTGAAACGGCGCGGCGGTTTCCGATCCGGCTGGTAGAAAGCGGTCCCGCGGGTGGCGCCATTCTGGCGCAGATGATCGCGGCACAGAATGGCATTACGCGTGCGCTTTCTTTTGATATGGGCGGTACCACGGCAAAGATCACGCTGATTGATGACATGAAGCCCCAGCAGGCGCGGCATTTCGAAATTGCTCGTGCGGCACGTTTTGTGAAGGGCAGCGGTATTCCGGTGCGGATTCCGGTGATTGATATGGTGGAAATCGGCGCGGGGGGTGGTTCTATCGCGCGGGTGGATGGGCTTGGGCGTATTACTGTTGGTCCAGACAGCGCCGGTTCCATGCCCGGGCCAGCCTGTTATGGGCGGGGCGGCACGCTACCCACCGTGACCGATGCGGATTTGGTGCTTTCCTGGATTGATCCTGCGCGTTTCGCGGGTGGGCATATCTCATTGGATGCAGAAGCATCGCATAGGGCCTGCGATGGTGCCGTGGCCAAGCCACTTGGCATGGTAGTGACAGAAGCAGCACTCGGCATCACTGAAATTGTTACCGAAACCATGGCGAATGCCGCGCGCGTGCATGCGGTGGAAAATGGCAAGGAAACAAGTGGGCGTACCATGATCGCCTTTGGTGGCGCGGCGCCATTGCATGCTGCACGCATGGCGCAGAAACTCGGCATGGATCGCGTTTTGGTGCCGGTTGGCGCTGGCGTTGGTTCTGCTCATGGGTTCCTTGCCGCGCCAATTGGCTATGAGGTAGTGCGCACGCGCCTGGTCAGCCTGAATGCGTTCGATGCTAGATTGGTCAACGATCTTTATGCGTCTATGCGGACGGAAGCTGAGGCGGTTATACGCCTTGGCGCGCCAGGGGCGAAGTTGCAGGAAATCCGCACTGGTTTTATGCGGTATCGCGGACAGGGGCATGAGGTAGCCGTGGCGCTCCCCGAAGGCCCTTATGGCCGTGAGAGTGAGTCAGTGTTCCGCGCCGCTTTTGAAGCAACCTATCGCGCACTTTATGGACGTACCATTCCGAAATTGGAGATTGAGGTACTCACCTGGACTTTGTCGCTGGCAGAGGCCAAGCGGCTGCCTTCCCGTATTGCGGACCCACCCGATGCTCCGGCGCCATCACCTTCCGGTAAGCGGCAAATTATGGACCCAGGCACGCGTGGGCTGATTGAAGCCGCCATATATGATCGTGCAAGTCTGTCACCCGGTGCGCGTATCATTGGGCCGGCAGTCATTGTCGAAGCCGAGACGTCAACGCTGGTACCAGAAGGCTTTCGCGCGGGGCCCAATGCGGCTGGCCATATCTTGATTGAGAGGATCGCCCAATGAACAAGACAATCGGCGAGATCGAGATACAGATCCTTTGGAACCGCCTACTTTCGGTGGTGGAAGAACAGGCACAAACCCTGGTGCGTACGGCCTTTTCCACCGCAGCGCGTGAAGCCGGCGATATATCGGCTGGTGTTTTCGATATGAAGGGGCGGATGCTTGCGCAGGCGGTAACAGGCACGCCAGGGCATATCAATTCCATGGCGCGTTCTGTGGTGCATTTTCTGGATGCCTTTCCCGCAAAAACACTGATGGATGGCGATATCCTGATCACGAATGATCCGTGGAAGGGTACCGGACATCTTTTTGATTTGACGGTGGTGACGCCGATTTTCCTTGATGGAAAGCCTGTGGCGCTTTTTGCCTGCACGACGCATGTGGTGGACATTGGAGGCTTGGGTGTCAGCGCCGAAGGACGGCAGATTTATCATGAAGGGCTTTATATCCCTCTCATGTACCTAGCGCGCGAAGGGCGCATGAATGAGGATCTGCTGGGCATTGTGCGCGCCAATGTGCGTGAACCGGTGCAGGTTGTGGGTGATATCTATGCCCTGGTCGCCTGCAATGAAACCGGCGGCAATAGGCTGCGCGAGATGATGCGCGAATTCAAACTCGCCGATCTTGACGATCTGGGGGAGGAGATCATTTCCCGCAGCCGCCGCGCCATGGCTGAGCTTATCGGCAAATTGCCGCAAGGTTCCTGGACCGCAAGCATGACAATTGACGGCTTTGAGGCGCCGGTGACTTTGGTTGCCACGCTCACCATCGCGGGTGATCGTGTTTTGGTGGATTATACCGGAACTTCCGGCCTATCCCGTTACGCCATTAATTGCCCCATCTGTTATACGGAAGCCTATACTTCCTTTGGGGTTAAAGCAGCGCTTGCACCTTGGATACCAAATAATACCGGCACGCTTGATGCTGTGATTGTGACCGCACCGGAAAATACTATCGTCAATGCGCCGCATCCGGCCGCGGTTTATGCGCGATCCGTCATGGGACATATGCTGCCGGATGTGGTTTATGGTTGCCTTGATCAGGCGTTACCAAATACCGTACCGGCGGAGGGCACATCCAGCTTGTGGAATCTTAGCCTTATAGCTGGCCATGGCCTGACAGGCATGGAAGGCAGTGCCGTGCGTGCCTTTAACGTCACTACTTTTCATTCCGGCGGCGCAGGTGCGCGGCCGCGGCAGGATGGGCTATCCGCAACACCATTTCCTTCAGGCGTGCGTAATGTGCCGGTGGAAATTACCGAAGCGATTACGCCGCTTGTCGTTTGGCGCAAGGAATTGCGGCAAGGCTCTGGCGGCCCCGGGTCCCAGCGTGGTGGGCTTGGCCAACGCATGGAAATTGCCAATCGTGATGGTACGCCTTTCGGCATCCAGGCACGCTTCGAACGCGGTGTTTATCCCGCACGCGGCAGAAGCGGCGGTGCGTCTGGTGCGAAAGGCCGATTGTCGTTGGCTTCCGGTGCTTCCTTGGCGATCAAGGGCCTGCAAATCATTCCCGCTGGCGATCGGTTGATCGTGGAGATGCCAGGTGGCGGTGGTTACGGCGCACCCCATAGGCGCGACCCCGCATTGGTGGCGCGGGATGTGCGCTTTGGGTTGATTGAAGCGGTTGAGGCTGAGGCAGCCTATGGCGTTGTCCTGGCGGCGGATGGTGAGGTTGATGCCGCGGCAACAGCGCGTCGACGTGCTGCCTTGGCTGCAAATACGCCAATGTCGTGATCCAGGCTTGCGTTAAGGTGTCCTGTAGTCTGGCCACCAAATGACCTGACCCTGGCTGATGTTTTTTTGGCGGGGGGAGACCATCTTGTGGGCACGGCTACCCTTCAAGCGCAGATTCAACCCGTGGCGCTGCTTGATGAATCACCAAAACGCACCCTAACCTTAACTGCAGATGGGCCAGATACTCCGTTATAAAGAACGCCAATCAGTCTCAAACGGTTTGATGCAGGACAATCGAGGGGGCGCTTGTGCCGTGTGTTCCCTGCCCCCCGAAAACGGGATCATTTTGCGTGGTGGTTTTCCACACTGGTTCCGCGGACGATGTGCGCACGAAGATAGTTGAATGGCGTGGATACTGGAATGAAACGCGACCCTATGACGGGATTGGCCAGAAAGTGCCCATTTTGCCGCATCTGGCTTGTTGCGTACCCAGCCTGCCTCAGGTGATCGAGGAAGTGTGTACGGGACACCCATCCCCGTACCAACACAACTGCGGACAAACTTTAGAGGCCGGGGCAGGAAATCTCTCAGTTATGTCGACTGCTGCTGCAGAAGACATTCAGTCGCAACGGCAAAGTCACCTGATGCTAGGCTTGGCCTGTGATCTGCTTTCCCAAGCGTGCAGATGGACGAATGCATAATGCAGGAACCCTCATGGGCGCTCGATGAAGATGTTGCCGAGACACCGCCCATCGCGTTTATCAAGATCTGTATGCTGATCCGTTTCAAGCTGGCAGCCCAATCAAAGGACGTGAACTGCGATCCTTGACCCGCATTCATCATCCCGGGCTAGCCAAATTTGTGGATCGCCTCATTCAATGCCTCGACGCAGAAGTCGGCCTCCAGCGTGTTTGAGATGCACCAGGCGAGACGTGTGTGGCGTTGCTCCTATAGAACCGCATACTGGGCTTGGTAGGGTAACTGACTTGCTATCGGACTATGCGCGATACTGTGATCTTACCAGGGCCGGGTCGCTTGCGGCGGATCAATATATTTTCCTGGCTGACGCATAACACTGAAAAGCTGACATGAGCGATACAGCAACAATAGGTGTATGATGCCCGAGGATAAATCCTCAATCCGTTTGATACTCTCTGAACGCGATGACACCAAGGCGGCCGTGGCGCTGGCGCCAACGGGTGATGTACCGCACCGCTCTCATGCCGAACACGAAGCCGTGGGCAAGGCATTACGCGAAACAGTGCCACGTGCCGAACATGCAAAATGGAAAAAACTATCTGACCGTATGGATCCCATCGCCTTCCTGCAGGCCTCTGACACAGAACGTCTGCCGGAATTAGTGCCGATACGCTGGGGCCGGATGCTCGCCTCTCCTTTTGCATTTTATCGCGGCTCGGCCGGATTGATGGCTGCCGATTTGGCAAAAACACCAAGCACGGGCCTGCGCGTGCAGGCCTGTGGTGATTGCCACCTGATGAATTTTGGCGGCTTCGCAACACCTGAACGCAGCATTATCTTCGATATGAATGACTTCGACGAAACACTGCCCGCCCCTTTTGAATGGGACGTAAAGCGCCTTGCGGCTTCGTTTGTGCTGGCTGCGCGATCTCTTGGCTTCTCTGACGCCAAGGGGCGCGATGTGGCTGAGACCGCTGCGCGCAATTACCGCAAACGATTACGTGAGTTCGCGGAAATGCATCCAACCGAAGTTTGGTATGCACGACTGACCGCGGATGATCTTATCGCCACCTTACCCAAGAATCGGCGCGCAATCGTGCGCGACCGCATCGAAAAAGCACTAGAGCGCTCGGGATCAGAAATGGATTTCCCAAAGCTTGGTCAGGTCGTTGGCGGGCAACCCAGTATCCGCGATGCGCCGCCACTGATCTTTCACCCTGAAGTGATGCGCGCACCGGCATTCAAGGGCGTCATTGACGCCATGCTGGCCGAGTATCGCGAAACATTAGCTGAGGATCGTCGTAGCCTTCTGGATCGCTATCGGCCCGTGGATGCGGCCATCAAGGTTGTTGGCATAGGCAGTGTTGGCCGGCGCTGCTGGATTCTCCTGATGATGTCCACCTCTAATGAACCACTCTTTCTGCAATTCAAGGAAGCGGCAGCCTCGGTGCTGGAACCCTTTGCTGGGGCTTGCGCGTACCCGCATCACGGCCAGCGTGTCGTGATGGGCCAACGCTTGATGCAGCCAACCAGCGATATCTTCCTCGGTTGGGTTACGGGCGCAAATGGCGTACATTTTTATGTACGCCAACTACGCGACGCGAAGATCAAACCACTCATCGAAACCTGTGATGAGGAGATGCTTGATCTCTTCGCCAAAACTTGCGGGACGGTTTTGGCCCGGGCACATGCCAAGGCCGGCGGCGTATCACAAATTAGTGGCTATCTGGGCTCTGGCGATGAGTTTGATGGGGCGATGGGTCGCTTCGCCATCACCTACGCAGACCAGGCAGAACGCGATCACGCCGCACTGAAAGCAGCGGTGCGTCAAGGCAAGGTAAGGGTTATGCAGGAAGCGTGAGCAGGCGCTACAAGTATGGGTTATTCAGTCTTGCCCAGCCATGACTAATCCGGCGCCATTCCGACAACGCAGTACGGCGCTTGTTAGTGTGCTGGTACTCATTGCGCTGCCCTTCGTGCTTGCCGCGGCACTATCCGGCCCCAATGAACCACGCGCAGCAGAACCTATACATCGGGGCTTTGCCGGCTCTGCAACCTGCGCCACTTGTCACGCACTGGAAGCTTACGCCTGGCAGCAAAGCGATCATGCGCGCGCCATGGCCTCGGCCAGCAAGGTGAATGTTCTTGGCGATTTTTCAGGAGTCACGGTGACGGATGGTCGCCACACCGCCAGCTTTCGGCGTGAGGGTGAGGACTACGTCATTCGAACAGATGGAAAGGATGGTTTGGTTGCGGATTTCATCATCACTGAAACCTTCGGGGTTGATCCACTGCAACAATATCTGGTGCTGTTCCCAGATGGACGGCGTCAGGCGCTGCCCTGGGCCTGGGATAGCCGGGCGCGTGAACAAGGTGGCCAGCGTTGGTATCACCTGATGCCCGACGAACCGTTGCCCGCACAGGACCCGCTACATTGGACGGGGCGCGCACAAAACTGGAATTATATGTGCGCTTCCTGCCATTCAACCGGGCTGCAGCGCGGCTATGACGCAGCAAGCGACCAGTATGGAACGACATGGGCTGAGATTAGCGTTGGTTGCGAAAGCTGCCATGGCCCTGGGGCGGCACATATCGCTTGGGCAAATGGTGGCGCACACCATGATGATCCGAATCGTGGCCTTTCCCTTTGGCTCCGTGATCGCTCCGGTGGTGCCTGGCACTTCGCTGAAAATGATGTGCGTGGCATTGCGCAATGGGTTGGGCCGCCACGCCAATCCACTGCTGCGCAGGTTGAAACCTGCGCTCCATGCCATGCGCGCGCCCGGCCGCTGGTTACTGATCCTATACCTGGAAGCCGCTTCCTTGATACACACGCGCCGCTGCTGGTGGAGCGCGGTGAATACCATGCTGACGGCCAGATTCAGGGCGAAGTATTCGAATGGGGGTCCTTCACGCAGTCGCGCATGTTTCATGCCGGCGTGGTCTGCGCCGATTGTCACGACCCGCATCGCGGTACGCTACGCGCGGAAGGCAATGCCGTCTGCGCGCAATGCCACTTGCCGGCACGTTTTGACGCGGCCGAACACCATCGCCACCCAGCTGGAACGCAGGGCGCGCAATGTGTTTCCTGCCATATGCCTGCGGTGACTTATATGGGCGTCGACCGGCGGCGGGATCACGCTTTTAGTATCCCGCGCCCGGATATAGCGGCGCAAATCACAGCACCGGATAGCTGCACATCCTGCCATGTGGATCGTTCGCAATCCTGGGCGGCGCAGCAAGTACGTGAATGGTTTGGACCACAACGGCGTGATGACGCGCAGCCCGCACTGGCTATTGCCTCAGGGCGAGAAGGCCGGCCTGGTGCTGATGGCCTGCTCGCCGCAGTTGCGACCAACCGCGCGAATCCGGCAATACTACGCGCGACAGCAGTTTCGCTTCTGCCCATGCCGCCATCCCAGGTAACGACGCAAGCGATTGGCGCAACGCTACTCGATACCGAAGCACTGGTTCGCGCCGCTGCCTTGCGTATGCTTGAAGGGCTGCATCCACGTAACCGGCTGCATGCCACGCGCTTTCTGATGGATGACACGCGCCTGGTACGTATTGAAGCGGCACGCGCGCTTGCGCCTGTGCCGCTGGAAGCCCTGTCTGAAGTAGTGCGCCCTGCCTTCAGCCGCGCCTGGGATGAATTACTGGCCAGTGAAGCTGTGGCTGCTGAAATGCCTGAAGCGCATGTGAATATCGCGGTACTTTTGGCAGCGCGCGGGGATATTCCGGGCGCAGAGTCAGCATATCTTAAGGCGCTGGCGCGTGAGGCGACGAACCTCCATGCCTTGGTGAATTTCGCGGAATTCGAGGCGCGGCGCGGGCGGTACCAAGCAGCCGAAGCCGCGCTACGCCGCGCTGTGGCGGCGCATCCACAATCAGCGGAAGCGCAGCACGCGCTGGCGCTGGCAATTGCTCGGCAGGGACGTGCCGTCGAAGCGCTTGGGCCACTTGCTGAGGCCGTTAGATTGCGGCCAGAAGAACCACGCTACGCCTATGCCCAGGCGATCACACTCCACCAATTACGCCGAACTGACGAAGCCGTCGCCGTGCTTCGCATAAATATCGCCAGCCATTCACGCCACCGTGACAGCCTGATTGCTTTGGCGACTATTGAACGGGATCGCGCGAACCTGGCGGAAGCGGAAAGGCTAGCTGCCGCGGCTGTAGCGCTGGAACCTGGTGATCGGGCGGCTGCAGCCTTGTACATGCAGTTGCGCGCGCTGCGCCAGTAACGGGTACGCCTACTCGTTCCAAGCCATCGTGATCTATCGCTGATCTCAGAAGCGTATGCTCCCGCCGATAATCGGGCCACCCATATTAAGCGAGATGTCCGTGCGGCCCTTGTCATAGTCAATATGGATCCAGCGAAAGCCAGCTGAGATACTGGCGCTTTCGGTGATCTTGTAATCGAGCGTCGCAAAAGCCTGCCAAGTAAACTCCGAACCAAGGCCAAAACCACCGATATCGCCATAGGCGGTTAGCGATAGACGATCATTCAACCGAAGCACGCCCCGCGCACTGATAACGGGATCGGCCCAACTGGTAGAAGCGCTCTGTGTCTTTGCAGGAAGCACGCCGGGATCAAGTTTGAGCTCGGTGTCAAACCACCAGCCACGTATGCCTCCGCCCAATTCGATGAGCCCTGCTGATCCCTCCGTCACGGTATAAAGGCCGATCGCGGAAAGCTCCGCCGATTGCGTCCGCGCGCTGCCACCGCCATAGGCGCCTAGGCCAGGTACTGGGACGCCTTGCTGAAGATTAAGGTACATGATGTCCGTCAGAAGGCTGAAATTGCCTCGCCGCGCCTCGGCCAACCCCATGTAGGATAGTTTCATGGTGCCGAAGATATCGCCGAAATCAGCGGAGAATGTGTCACCACCATGTGGGCCTGTCACTTCGCCGCCAAGGCCAGAAAACCAAATATAGGGCGAAAGCGTGAACGCCCACGCATCACTTTGCTGTGGGGCGTTTTGTGCAGCAGCGGGAACCGCCATAACTGAGAAGCTGGCCAGCGCTGAGGCAACAACTCCTTTGACTAGGTAGCGGAAATTCGACCGCATCGCGGATACCTTTCATCTTTTTGACTGCCATCGAATGAAGTCGATTGGCAAAATTATCATGACCCCGCCGATATGGTGCGAAACCGCAAATCCCAGACCGCGGATTGCGCCAGTATTCTGACTAGTTCGCTCCTCGTTCAGTGATACCGTGCTGCAAGCCATTCTTTTCGAATTCCCAAACAAAAACTCTGATGCAAGTAATCGCTTTCCTGCAGTTGAATAGAGTTGATTCAACGCAAGATGGCAGCACGATATTGGCGATAAGCGATCAAACAATTGTGGGATTCATGCCAGCGCGGGCGCCATCTGCGTTGATGAAAGGATTGCGACCATGATGCTTGAAACTTTACGGCGATCCCGTCTGCTAGCCTCTTCGAAAATTGGGCTGGAGCACAGCGATGGAATGCAGGAACGCCAGCGAGCTATGCAGGATAGACAGAATTATGTCCGCCTACGCCATGCTTTAGCGGAGGGCCTTTCGGCAACACTCTCAGTAATCTTATTTTTGGGCGTTACGCACTCAACGCCAATAGCCGCACAGCAAATCCGTGGTGCACCTGGCGCCGCCACGGCGGTCGAGTTTCCAAATTCGCGCATACTGCCCCAACCGCCTGCGCCCTTCGCTGGCATCATCAGCCCGTCCGCACGGGATAGTACGCCAGCCTGGCCGCCAACACTCGGCGCCCCTGAAGCTGCACCGAATGTTTTGCTGATCATAACGGATGATGTCGGCTTTGGCACGCCTTCTACCTTCGGTGGCGTCATCCCAACACCAACACTTGACGATGTGGCTGAGGCTGGGCTGCGCTATACGCAATTTCATACCACCGCGCTCTGCTCACCCACGCGCGCTTCGCTGCTTACCGGACGCAACCCGCATTCAGCGGGCTTTGGCGTGGTCGCGGAATTCTCCACAGGCTTTCCTGGCTATAACGCCATCATCGGCGCGGATACGGCAACGATTGGTGAAACACTTCGCCATAATGGTTATTCGACCGCTTGGTTCGGCAAGAACCATAATACACCGCCCTGGGAGATCAGCCCCGCAGGCCCCTTCGACCGGTGGCCAACAGGCCTTGGCTTCGATTTCTTCTACGGCTTCATGGGCGGTGAGACGAATCAGTGGGAGCCAGGGAACCTTTTTCGTAACACCACACGTATTCTGCCTTTCGAAGGCCAGCAGGGCTGGAATCTTACGACTGCCATGGCTGATGAGGCGATCACGCGCATCCGTGAACTGCATGAGGTCGCGCCAAGCCGCCCTTGGTTTATCCACTACGCCCCTGGCGGCGCCCATGCCCCGCACCATCCAACGCCGGAATGGATCGCCCGATTCCGCGGCCAATTCGATGAAGGCTGGGAGGTGCTGCGAGAGCGTATTTTCGCGAACCAGCAGCGGCTGGGTGTGCTGCCCCCCAATGCGGTACTACCCCCTTGGCCAAATACGCTGCCGCGTTGGTCCAGCCTTTCAGCCGATGAACGCCGCCTTTATGCGCGTCAGGCGGAAGTCTTTGCCGCTTACCTTGCTTACACTGATCACCAAATTGGTCGCGTCATTCAAGCGGTGCGTGATGCCGGGCAGATCGACAATACACTTATTATCTATATCAGCGGCGATAATGGCGGCAGCGCTGAAGGGCAGTTGCACGGCACGCCCAATGAATTCGCCTTCTTCAACGGGGTTGAGATTCCGGTGGAACGGCAATTGCCGTTCATTAATGACTGGGGCGGTGATCGCACCTATCCCAATCTTGCAGTTGGCTGGACCTGGGCCTTCGGTACGCCATACCAATGGACAAAGCAGGTCGCTTCCCATTTCGGGGGCACGCGCAATGGCATGGCTATTTCCTGGCCTCAGCGTATCGCTGATCGTGGCGGTATTCGTCACCAGTTCCACCACGTGCTCGATATTGCGCCGACAATCCTTGAAGCGATTGGTATCCCCGAGCCACGCAGCGTGAATGGCGTGGCGCAGCGGCCGATTGAAGGCATCAGCATGCTCTACACCTTTGATGCTGCAGAGGCGCGCACGCCGTCCCGTCGCCGGACTCAGCACTTCGAAATGCTAGGCCATCGCGGCATTTATCATGAGGGCTGGTACGCCAATACAACGCCACCGACGCTACCCTGGCAGAGTTCGGGGCAAGTGCCGGCGGATGTTATCAATGGTTATACCTGGGAACTTTACAATCTTGCGGAAGATCCAACGCAAAGCCAAAACCTTGTCGCTCTATTCCCGGATCGGCTGCGCGACCTGCAACAACGCTTCCTGATTGAAGCGGCAAGATACCAAGTCCTGCCGCTGGATAATTCAAGCCTGTCGCGCCTGATCGCACAGCGACCCGGGCCTTCGGCGGGACGGCAGGAATTCATCTATCGCGCGCCGGGTAGTGGCTTGCTGGCAAGCGTGGCGCCTTCCTTACTGAATCGCGCCTATCAAATTATAGCCGAGATCGAAGTGCCGGCCGGTGGCGCCAATGGGGTTATCGCGACGCATGGTGGACGCTTCGCGGGGTGGAGCTTTTACCTGCTGGGTGGCCGGCCGGTATTCACGTGGAATCTACTCGATATCGAAAGGGTAAGATGGGAAGCGCCGAGCGCCTTGCCGCCAGGGCGGCACAGCATCGCCTTCGCATTCCAGCCTGAAGCATCCGGCCCGCCCGTAGGCCGTGGTGGAACCGGCACCTTATCCGTCAATGGTCAGGTGGTAGCGCGGCACACAATGGCGCGGACGCTTCCATTCGCGGTTCAGGGTGATGAGACCTTTGATGTTGGGCTGGACACCGGATCATCAGTCAATGAAAGCGACTATCGAACGCCCTTTGCTTTTACCGGGCGTCTTGAGCGGCTTGTGGTGACGCTTGGCGAGTCCACGCTACCAAATAGCCCGATGCGTCATTGAGGAAGGCGAGGAATGATGGGCGGAGCCGGGGCATGTAGCTCCGATGGGTCTCCATTTGATTGATGGCATTAAAAATATGATTGTTTGCCTTTAGCGCCGATAGAGTCCGTAGGAAAATGATTTGAGGGCAAGTAGCACGCCGAATCAAAGCGTATCTGATCCATTTCTGTGACCGGTGATGCCATGTTTTTTGGTACAGCCTGTGCTGCTTGATGATTAACGCGATATCCTCATATGCTGAATTGTACTTACGCGCGCAGTCCGCGAGCCTTAGCTTTTCGCCGCGTGCACCCCGATCAAACCGAGTGAAAACAAGAGCTTGTTCCTCGACCACCGATACATGGGCTAGCTCGAACTGCGTGACATCGTCTTACCGAGGGCGGCGGCCATCCAGCGCAGGCTTAGGGCCTCGTTGCGAACCAGAGTCTGGATCCACTCCGAGTTCAACTTGGCGATGTACGGCGCGAGCCCTTGAGGGCCTGCCGGTCAGAAGGCATGCCCTGAGCTGCTGCCGGTTTGGTGGACACGAAGATACGATCGTGGCCCATGAACTGGAGAGTAGATATGACGAGACGGAAGTCCAGTCGTGAGTTCACGATTGAGGCGGTCAGGTTGGTGACGGATTGCCGAGCAGTTAATGGCCAAGGATGTAGTGGTCGCCCATGCGCAGAATGAACTCGGGATATCCGAAATCACCACCGCGCGCCCTGTCCATCGTTAAATCATTTGAGACCAATTTACGGCTTGGCTAACGGAGTATCTGGCTCATCTGCTGTTAAGTTTGTGCTGCGTTTTGGTGATGTATTAAGCGGCGGTGTTGGACGGTTTTCCGCTTGATGCGCTCGCGCTCCAGCAAAATGGTCTGCGCCCTGCCGAAATAGACATCAGCTGGGGTCAGATTGTTCAGGCTCTCGTGGTAGCGCCGGTGGTTATAGTGCTCGACGAATGCCTCAATATCGGCTTCAAGCGCGCCAGGCAGGTAGTAGTTTTCCAGTAGGATGCGGTTCTTCACGGTCTGGTGCCAGCGCTCGATCTTGCCCTGCGTCTGCGGGTGAGCAGGCGCGCCGCGGACATGCTGGATGCCCTGCTGCACCCGCCACTGGGCGAAGGCGTCCGAGATGAACCCCGGCCCGTTGTCCGAGATCAATGGCGGGCGCTGTCGTAGCGGCACATCGCGGCAGCCAGAGGCGGTGATGGCCAGTTCCAGCGCCTCGCCGACATCGCTCGCTGTCATGCCGGTGCATAACCGCCAGGCAGACCCGCCCAGATGCAAGACCCACGATACGCATAAGCGTATATTTGCATTTTATGCGCGAGCTCGTATAAATCATTTTGATACGTAAACTCGTATATTACTCGTATATTACTCGTATATTAATGGTATATACGCGTTCCCGTGTCTTAATCGCGAGCTACCCATGGCTTAACAGATCGCCTGTAACGAAAAACAGCTCGGCGCCATTCTGCGCCGGGTCCGCAAACAAGCCAACCTGACACAAGGCGCTATCGGCGACCACATCCATCTGCGCCAAGGCACGGTCTCCCGTCTTGAAGCTGGCGAGCCCGCCGTGCAGCTACGCACGCTCATGACCGTGCTTTCTGCGCTCGACCTCGAACTCGTAGGCCGCCCCCTTAGCAAGGCGAGCGCCGCCGAAATCGAGGATATGTTCTAATGGCGCGCCGCCGCGCGCATGCGCCCCTCATTGTCTTTCTGAATAGCCGCCTTGTCGGGATCCTGCGCCGCGAATCCACCGGCGCTATCGCCTTCCAGTACGCCAGCGACTGGCTTGCATGGTAAAACGCTTTCTCCTTCTCACTCTCCCTTCTTTTGCGCGAAGACCGCTATATCGGTGCGCCCGTCATCAACGTCTTCGACAACCTGCTTCCTGACAGCGACGCGATCCGCACGCGCGTTGCCGAACGCGTCGGCGCGCTGCAATTCCTCCCGGACGGCGTCGATCCCGGCAGAGCCGGTGCCACCGATGGTAACCCCGTCACCGATGATGAGGTCGCCGCCATTATCAACAACCTCGCCGCTGCCCCGCTCGGCATGGGCGATGATGAGGATTTTCGTATCTCCATCGCGGGCGCGCAGGAAAAGACCGCTCTCCTGCGCAAGGACAAGAAATGGTACAAACCCGCGGTGGCCACCGCTACAACGCACATCTTCAAGCCACAGATCGGCCAGCTTCCAAACGGCATCGATCTCTCAGGCAGTGTTGAGAACGAATATCTCTGTCTAAAGCGGCTCGTAGCCCTCGGCGAACCCACGGCCCGTACCGAGATCGCTGATTTCGGGGGCCGCCGTACCCTCATTATCGAACGCTTCGACCGCCGTTGGACGACTGACGGGCGTCTGCTGCGCTTGCCACAGGAAGACATCTGCCAGTCCCTGTCCGTTCCGCCCACGCAGAAATACCAATCCAACGGCGGCCCCGGCATGCGCGATATCGCCCAACTCTTGAAGGGCAGCGATACGCCCGAGCAGGACATCGCCACCTTCATGCGCGCATGCATCCTGTTCTGGATGCTGGGCGCGACTGACGGCCACGCGAAGAACTTCAGCATCATGCTCGGTCCCGGCGGACGTTTCCGCCTGACCCCGCTCTATGACGTATTGAGCGCGCAGCCGAGCCTCGATGCGGGGCAAATACAGCAGAAAAAATTCAAGCTCGCTATGTGCGTCGGCAAGAACCGTCACTATTCCGTAAACACCATCATGCCGCGCCACTTCCTCCAAACCGCCGAACTGGCAGGCGTAGGCAGCCCGCTCATGCGCTCGATCTTCGAAGACCCTGCTGCAAACACCGAAAAGCAAACCGACGCCGTCATCAACACGCTGCCGAGCGGATCCCCCAATCAACTCATCACATCGGTCCGGGCGGCCATTAAGTACCGCGCTGGCCTTCGCGCTGACGCGAGCCCGGACAACGCTGCCATCGCTGATGGAAATAGCTGAAATGACAGCGCCGCCGCGGCTCAAGAGAAGGGCATGGACGGGCACACTTCTGCGCTTTCTTGGCCACGCGTCATGGGCTGCCGAGCATACGCCTAGCGGGGCAGCACCCAGCTTGGCTGCTCCGCTCGCATAAAAACTTCCTAGTAAATAGCTATTTGTAGGTTTGGAGAAAACTAATTCTTCCCCGGAGAATTGAGGGAGAATGATTCGCGGTGCAGATTTATCTGCTGTGAAATTAAGTTAGAGTGGCCGTTTTTTTGGCAGCAATCCGGGCGAATAGAGCTCATTCATTTTTTGCCATCCTCGCCTCCCCAGGATTGCGAAGAGTTAGAAATCACCTTTAAATCCATTTGCTAGTTTGATCCCGTAGGCACCAACGCGGGACTCAGGTTAGCTCCAGAATTGCTATCACTGTGGCGTGTTGCCGTGTCCGTTTCTGACGCCGGACACTTGGACAGGGTCATCCCGGAATACTCCGCCTTCCAAGCATAGAATGTGCTTTCTGACGTCCCGTGCTCGCGGCAGAGATCAGCGCACTTCGCGCCTGCCTCATGCTCCTGCAGGATGCAAATGATCTGTTCTTCAGTTCGAATTATTCGCTTCATCGTCCATCCCTTCCTTGGGTCGGACTCTAGTCGCAGGTTGAAAGAAAATCCTGCAGCAGGGCAGTACAAATGAAGGCAAATTAGCAGATCATGTAAAAATAAATGGGCTGATTTTTCAAATAAAATAGTAACATAGTAAGAAAAAACAATTAAAAGATCAATGAGGACTATTTGGTCGCCTTGTATGAACTAAGATTTTATGAAACCGTTTTATATTAATCCATCTCGAAATTGGAGATTCTGTTATGGTTCGCCGGTTTGTAGCTGCCTCTATAATAAACTTAATTTTGTGCAATGTGGTTTACGCTCAAAATTGCGACACGCGATTCACACTACGAAATAATTCGGGTGTCGCCTTAAAAGAATTTTATTATGCGCCCAGTCGAGGGAATTCGTGGGGGCCAGAAAGACTCGGGTCCCGTATGTTGGAGCCGGGCAATTCGATAACTTACACAGCGCGCTTCTCAGAAAATTATGACTTCAGTGTCGTGCGGCGAAATGGAGCCCGGTCGGAACGGCGAAATATTGATATCTGCAGAATTACCGAAGTGATCGTAAACGTAGATAATATTTCTGTGCGTTGACCAGATTTGCTACCGATGCCTGATTTGGCGCCTTTCTTGGAGCCAAATTGGTGGAATGAGCGACAGACGAATTCTGTTCCATTGGAGGGATAGTTTACGCTGCGTGCTTGTGGGTATGACAGGCAGCAAAGCACAATGGGTCAGCAAAAACCTGGTTTCTCCTGGTGGCGGATGACAAGGGGGGCACGCCATCGAAGGGGGGGCCGGACCAACCGGGGCCGGTCCCGCTTGGTTAACCCGGGATGCCCTTTTAGCAAGCGCCCCATTCATGCAGTCGTCCTGCAATGCTTAGGCGGTGTCGGAGGGGGCCACAGGGGCCGTATGGGACTCGCATAAAGATGGTAGATTTTGAGGACGCTGCCTAAACAGTCATAAATTAATTGATTTCAGTGGTGTGCCCGGCGCGAGGAGACGACAAATTCGCCCTTTAAGTCATTGAAATAACTAGACAAAAATACGTCAAAATCAGCAAAAAATCTGCTGTGAGTCACACTCTATGACACAGGATTGTGCACTACGCAAGCGTCTTGGCCGTGATTGCCGTGGCGGTGGTCCCTCCGGGTTTGGGTTAAAAGGCCGGGCATGTTTGCCTTGCCCTGGCGTAGGTACCCCACAAAGGCCGTGCGAGCCGACCTCTCTTGGATGTTCTCATCCGCTTTTATCCCGGCGGGGTGGGCTGAGGAGTGCTTGCGGCAGACCTCGCGTGTCCTTGAGCAGGACGACAGATATTGCGCTGTTCGGTGGATATTTGCGCCGATTGCAGGGGGGCACGTCACTTGGAAACCAGAAGGTATTTCAAAACTCGAGCAGGGCATTTGTGAGTTTGAGAGGATGAACTCACGGCGGACCTGGTATTCGTACTGGCGGTCTGCCCATGGTTCGCTTCTTAGTTCCTGATGCCGCCCCAACTAAATTACCAACTTGCCCACCCTTTGGATAATACTTATTGAGCATTTTCAAAGCCTTGTATCTGGCTGCAAAATCACCCTGGTGGCTAGATCCAGAGAGGATAATTTTCGGGCATATTCCGAACCGGGAAGATCTACGCGAATTTACGCGCCCTCGCGAGAATACGGTAATTTCCAAGCCCACCCGGGGCTGAGAGGAAGTTTCCGGAAGGGGCAGTAGCGTAGGAAAGGGAGCCAGAAAGGCTAAACTCTCCGGGTATTTGGCCGTAGGTCGGGGCAACGACTGGCAATACGCCTCCGAAACGCGCCGTGGCGCTTACCTTGCCACAGAACCGTTCCAAGATACTGCGAAACTGGCCCTTGGCGGAGAGCTTCTTCCACGTAGCGCGGTGGAAAGCGAGGGCCAGCTTTTCGGTGGATAGCCGGATTGGGGAAGGCCACGGAATTCTAGCTTGGCCTCGTTCCCTGAAGTTACGATGGCCCGGAAATTCCCCATGATTCAAATCACCAGGCCGGTCCCCTTGGTGCATGCGCCGCATAGCCTAGGGCGGCCTAGGCATGTTTTTGCTTGACGTCCGTGATGGCTAAGGCTTGTCTTTGGATAAAATAAAAGGTCACCCTGGGGAGGGCATCATGCAGTCCAAACAACCTAATCGTCGTCATCTCTTGCAAACCGCAGCAGGCCTTGGGCTTGCCGCAACAGTTCCGGCCATGCCCAAAGGGTGGGCGCAGGCCCCCGCAAGCGGTGCGCCGCTGCGCGTTGGGGTAATGGCTGATCTCTCAGGCCCCTTTGCTGGCGCTGGTAGTATTCCGCTGTTCCAAGGCGCGGAAGTGGCTATAGAAATCTTCAATGAACGCGGCGGCGTGAATGGCAGGCCGGTACAGGCGGTAAGCGCCGATAGCCAAAGCAAAGCCGATGTCGCGATCAATGAGGCTGAAAGGCTGCTGGGGCAGGAACGGCTTGAAGTCGTGACGGGTATTTATTCTTCCGCCCATGCTGTGCCGCTATCGCAGCGCTTTGAACAGGCCAAGAAGATGATGTGGATCTCCAGCGCCATAGCAACGGCGGTGCTGAAGGATCGCAACATGACTTATGTTTTCCGCCCGACTGTGCATTCGGATCAATACGCTGAAGGTTCCATCGCACTGATCCATGAACATGCGCAGGCCAGGCTTGGAATGGCGCCGGAACGTGTGCGGCTTGCCATGATTTACGAAGACGGCCCCTATGGCAGCGGTGTTGCCAGCGCGGTGGAAGCGCAATGCAAGGCGCGCGGGATGCTGCTGGTGATGAAGGAAGGCTATTCGGCCTCGGCGCCCGATCTTTCGACCATGGTGACCAAGCTACGCCGTGAACGCGTGGATGTGGTGCTGCATGCGGGCTATAACCCTGACATCACGCTTTTCCTGCGCCAGGCGAAGTCTGGCGGCCTTCGCTTCAAGGCCCTGATCGGTCATGGTGCGGGCTATTCGCAGATTGATCGCCTGACCGAGACCTTCGGGCAGGATATGAATCATGTTTGCAATGTTGACCCCGCCGGAGCGCAGATGCTGGATGTATCCAAGCTGGCGCCGGGTGTTGGCGATCTGATCAAGGTTTTCAGTGATCGCTTCCGGGCCAAGCACCGCGTGAATGATCTGCCGACACATGCTTCCATGGGTTTCAACAATACCTGGATCTTTCTGGAACATGTTCTGAAGCCGACGGTGTTGAAAACCGGTGGCATGAGCGCGGATGCGCTGCGGGAAGCGGCGCTTGCGGTGGATATCCCGGTGGGTGGTACCATTCAGGGCTATGGTGTGAAATTCGCCCGCCCCGGCACCAGCATGGCGGGACAGAATGAACGCTCCATCGCCGTTGTCATGCAATATGAAAACGCGAAGGCGCGCGTGATCTGGCCGACGGCAATCGCCGGCGGGCCACCGGTGCTGCCCTTGCCGCCAAACCACGGCTTCGCGGCCCGCTAATGGCGGAAACGCAGCCGCTGCTGCGCGTAGAAGGTCTGACCAAGCGTTTCGGCGGCTTTACGGCCGTCGATAACGTAACCTTCAGCGTGCAAAAGGGGGAGATCATGGGGCTGCTCGGCCCCAATGGCTCCGGCAAAAGCACAACCTTCAACTGTATCGCCGGGATGCTGAAGCCAAGCGCCGGTTCGGTGCTGCTAGAAGGGCAGGAAATTGCGGGCCTTGCGGCGGAGGAGGTTTGCCGCCGCGGCATCGGCCGCACCTTTCAGATTCCGCGTCCCTTTCGCAATCTTTCCATTTTTGAGAACGCCGTCCTGGCGGCGCATTATGGCGCTGGCGAAAGCATTGGTCGGGAAGAAGCGGAGCAGCGCGCACGCGATGCGCTGCGACTTGCGCAATTGCCAGATGATAAGGACGCACAAATTGGTGGCCTTGGCGCGGCGGGCCTTAAGAAGCTGGAATTAGCGCGCGCGCTTGCGACCAAGCCTCGGCTATTGCTGGCTGATGAATCGCTCGGCGGGCTGGACACAGCCGAAATGCATGCTGCCGCTGACATGCTGAAACGCATTCGCGATGAACGCGGCATTACCATTGTATGGGTTGAACATATCATGGGCGTTTTGCTTGCCGTGGTCGATAAGGTGGTGGTGCTGGACCATGGCGCGATCATCTTTACCGGAACACCGCAGGATGCGCAGGAAGATGAGCGTGTGGCGGAAGTCTATCTCGGCCCGCCGGAGGTACGCGCAGCATGAGCGACGCGGCCACATTGGAACTTTCCGGCATTCAGGCTGGCTATGGTGATTTTCAGGCGCTGTTTGGCATTGCGCTTCGGGTTGAACCGGGTGAGGCGGTCGGCGTGGTGGGCCCCAATGGCGCCGGCAAGACCACGCTGCTGCGCGTGATTTCAGGCCTGCTGCGCCCACGCGCTGGCAGTCTGCGCTATGGGGCGCATGACCTGACACAAATACCCGCGCATCGCCTGCCGGAAATCGGCATTGCGCATGTGCCAGAAAACCGGCGGCTATTTCCGCATCTGACGGTTGAAGAGAATTTGAAAATGGGGGCTTTCACGCCTTCTGCCCGCGCGCATTTTGCCGCCAGGCGCGATCGGGTTTTTGAGCTGTTTCCACGCATGGCGCAGCGGCGTCATCAATTGGCTGGCACGATGTCTGGCGGCGAGCAGCAGATGTGCGCCATTGGCCGCGCGCTGATGTGCGCGCCCAAGATCCTTTTGTTAGACGAACCTTCCGCCGGCCTCGCACCGCTAGTGGTGCAACAGGTTTTCGATCTGGTGCGACGCATTCGTGAAGATGGTTTGACGGTGCTGATCGTCGAACAAAATGTCTCGCAAGTGCTCCGCGTGGTGGATCGCGCCTATGTGCTCGAAACCGGGCGTGTAGCAGCCGAAGGAAAATCGACCGAGCTTGCAGCTGATCCGGCCATTCGCCGGTCTTATTTGGGGATGCATTGAGCCATGCCGCTGCTTGATCCCTTTTTCATCGAAGCCTTGGTGAATGGCATTCTGCTGGGCGGTGTATTCGCCTTGCCTGTGCTGGGGTTGAACCTGGTCTTTGGTGTAGTGGATGTGGTGTGGCTTTGCTACGCCGAATTGGTAATGGTTGGCATGTATGTCGTCTGGTTTCTCTATAATCAGGCGGGATGGCCACTATGGGCGGCCTTTGCGGTTTGCTTGCCTTGCGTGGCGATATTGGGCGTGCTGCTGCACCTGTTGGTGGTGCGCCCATTGCTGACCGCGCCACCGATCAACCAGGTCTTGGCAACAGGCGGCGTATTGTTTGTGTTGCAGGGCGGGGCGACGCTGCTGTTCAGCACGGAATTTCGTAGCCTGGGTACTGATCTGCCGCCGATTGAAGTCTGGGAAATCTTCGTATCCGGCACCAAGCTTTCCGCCTTTATCGCAGCGCTTGTAGGCGCCGCGGTCTTGTGGCTGTTCCTAAAATTCACCTATGTCGGTACTGCCATTCGCGCAATTGCGCGGGATCGGGAAGTGATGCCGCTGATGGGCGTTGATCCGCGCCGGATTTACCTGATTGCGTCTGCGGTTGGCGGTTCTCTCGCGGGTTTGGCGGCCTGCCTATTGCTGGTGCAGTTGGATGTGCATCCCTTTGTCGGTCTTTCCTTCGGGCCCTTGACTTTCATGATCTGTGTCATGGGCGGGCTGGGTAATATGTTGGGCGGCTTCCTTGCGGCGTTCCTCATGGGCATCATCGTTTCCGTCGGTGGTTTCTGGTCCAGCACGGAATGGTCTTACGTCTTCGCCTTCCTGTTCTTCATCATCATGATGTTCCTGCGACCACGGGGGCTGTTTGCACGATGAACCGGACGCTGACCCCGATTCTGGCGCTGCCAGTACTCGCCCTTCTGCCGTTATTCTCGCCGCCTGATTATCTACTGCACATTCTGATCACGGCCTTCCTTTTGGGGCTGGCCTGCACAGGCTGGGCGGTGATGGGCCGCTTCGGGCTGGTTTCCTTCGGCCATGGCGCGTTTCTGGGCGTGGGCGCTTATGGCATGGCGTTGTTGTGGAATCTGCAGGGCATATCGCCCTGGCTTGGCATTCCCATCAGCGTGGTCCTTGCCGCAGCCGCAGCCGCCTTGCTCGGCTGGCCGTGCTTTCGCCTGCGTGTGGTGGGGCATTATTTCGCCCTGGTGACTTTGGCCGCCGGGGAGATCGTGCGTATTTTTGTTACTGCAACACGGGAAATTACCGGCGGTTCGCTCGGCATGACCCCGCGCCTTGCGCCGGAAGCGGCGTTCAGCGCCATGCAATTCAGCAAGGCAGGGATGTGGTGGATCACGCTGGGCGCCTGGGCTATCGGCATAATTGTCTGGCACATGCAGAACCGTTCCATGTCTGCGCAGGCATTGTCAGCCATCAGCGAGGATGAGGATGCAGCCGCTTCCATCGGCATTCGCGTGGCTTGGGAAAAGCTGAAGGTGACGGTTGTTTCTGCAGCGATTGCGGCTTTGGCTGGAGCGCTGATGGCGCAGTATCGGCTGTATCTAAGCCCCGAAACTTCCTCGGGCTTGGGTATCTCATTGCAGATCGTGTTCGGCGCGATTGCGGGCGGCATGTATGGCCCACTAGGTCCGACGATCGGCGCGCTTTTCACCATCGGCCTCGAAGAAATGCTGCGCGTTCTCTTCGGGACCGGGCTGATCGGCGCGGCGCCGTTGATCTATGGTTTGCTGCTGGTGCTATTCGTGCTGTTCATGCCGCGTGGTCTGATGGGCCTCTTGGAACGTGGTCAGTCGCGAAAATAGCGAAGCACGCTAGGAGGGGGTAGCGGTATCTTTCTCAGCTTATTGGCTTGGGGGATCCGTCTCGATCCAGCCAAGTGCTAGCAGCCACGCCTGGGCGTAGATTCCCAGCTACGTGAGGTACTCCCCTGAAATGTTGCCAGTTTTCGGTAGAGTCTGTTTCTCAAGGAGACGGACGAATGAAACGCAGCAGGTTCAGCGATGAGCAGATCATCAGGATTTTGAAGGAACAGGAATCGGGTGCTGTGACGGCGGATGTTTGCCCCCGCCACGGGATCAGCGAGGCTAGGTTCTACGAGTGGGGCGCGAAGTCTGGCGGCCTTTAGGTGTCAGAGGCCAAGCGGCTTCGCACACTGGAGGAGGAGAACGCCTAGCTGAAGAAGTTTTTGGCCGAGGCGATGCTGGACATTGCGGTCTTGTAAGACATTTCCTCAAAGAAATGGTGACGCCCGGCGCGAAGCGTGATGCGGTTGCCCATGCCCGGAACTGTTACGGCCTGAGCGAGCGCCTGGCGTGTCATCTGATCGGCATCGCCAGGCGAGTAGCGCGGTATAAGCGGAGCAGTCCGGACGATACAGACCCGCGGTAGCGGTTGCGTGAGCTGGCGGTGGTGCGGCGGCGGTTTGGCTATCGGCGGCTCAGTTATTTGCTGGCGCGGGAGGGGCTGAAGCCGAATCATAAGAAGCTGCTGAGGCTCTATCGCGAGGAGGGACTGAAGGTCCGTCTGTCCGTCGTCAAATCATTTGAGACCAATTGGCGTGCTGCGTAACGGAGTATCTGGCTCAACTGCGGTTGCGGAAGCGCCGCTGAGCAGCCATGCGAACTGCTGCATTGGCCGCACCAAAACCCGTATAGCCATCCGCGCGCTCGGCAATCTCAAAGAAAACACGGTCTCGAAACTGTCGCGTGTAAGCATGCCTAAAAACGCCACCTGACGCATCGCGGTCATATAGAAGATGATGATGGCGCAACGCCTCCAATTCCGCGTCTTCAAGCCCGAAGCGTGCCGCGAGATCCTCATAATAATTCTCGGGAAGTTCTAGGAGAGGTGTCTGTGAGACATATGTCTTCCGCAGCACCGCCTGGGCATCCGGGGCAGCGAAGCAAATATGGTGGACGCCAGCGCCCGCGAGGGCGGAAACAAAACTGCCCGTGCCTGTGCGCGTGCTTTCGGAGACATTGAGTGGCAGGCGAAGGCTGCCATCCGGCGAAACCATGGCGCGTGAACGAACCAAGCCAAAAGGATCGGGTAATTCCCAAAGTGCCTCTGACTCCAGACCGAATAAAGCCCGATAGAAAAGCGTGAAACTATCCATCATGCCGGGTTCCAGTGCCTGCGCGGCGTGGTCTATGCCATTGAAGGCATTTGGATGTTCCTGTGCCGGTTCAAGGTGAAAATCATCTTCCCAAATTGGGCGCGCCCCCGCGGCCGGATCCTCCACCAGATACACCAAGGTTCCGTCAGGCGCACGGATGGCGGGGATGCGCCGCTCACCTTCCGCGATTCGTTCGCGCCATACAGGATAGGCAAGCGCTTCTGCCCGGGCCACTACCCGCGCCGGATCATCAACGCGAAAAGCCATGGCGCATACTGATGCGCCGCGTTGTTCAAAGCGTTCCGACGCGGCGCTATCCGGTTCTGCATTCAACACAAGATTGGCAGTGCCGCTGCGCCAGAGTTCAACATCTTTGGAACGATGCAGTCCCGCACGATGAAAGCCAAGCCCACCGAGAAAGCCTCCAAGCTCTTCCCGCGTTGGGCGATCCAGCGCGAATTCGACAAATTCGATTCCAGACAATTTTGGCAGGGTCGGCAGCGGAACCAAGCCGACCGCGTCTTCGAGTAAAGTGAGGCTGCGCAAGCCATCACGCGCAATGCGCCGTGATGGTGCTGCACGGAATTCATCATTGAACACTTCAAGTGAGAGCGTGCCAGACCAGCCCGTTGCCAGCAGGTCCTGCAAAAATCGCGCGACAGGCAATTCACCCTGACCGGGAAAAAGCCTATGATGGCGGCTCCAGGAAAGCGCATCCATGGAAAGCTTCGGCGCATCAGCCAATTGCAGGAAGAATATCTTCTCCGCCGGTACCAAGCCGGCAAGGTTTGCAAGATCATCACCAAGCGCAAGCGTATGGAAGCTGTCGAGGCAAAGTCCAAGCGCTGGATGATCAGCTTGGCGCACAATGTCCCAAGCTTGACGCCAGCGATTCACATGCTGCCCCCAAGCCAAGGCCTCATAGCAAAGCCTCAGGCCGCGTTGCGCCGCACGTTCCGCCATTTCATGCAAATCAGCGCTGGCCCGGGCAGGATCATTGATGGCTGCGGCTTGCACGTTGGAACATACCAGCAGCAGATCAGTGCCAAGGGCCGCCATAGTATCGAATTTGCGCTCGGCACGATCCAGATTCCGCTTCCGTTGCGGGTCCGGCATGGCCTCAAAATCACGAAAGGGCTGAAAAAGCGTAATGGCAAGGCCGAGTTCTTCACATTGCTGTCGCACCTCTGCGGGTGTGCCATCAAAAGTCAGCAAATCATTTTCAAAAATCTCAATGCCATCAAAGCCGGCGGATGCCGCTGCCTCCAACTTGTCCAGTAACGAACCGGACAGGCAGACGGTTGCGATCGATTTTGGCAGGCGATGCGGCGTGATCATCTATTCCCCCATCAAACGTCGAAAAACACTGTCTCCTGCGCCCCTTGCAGGTGGATATCCAGAATATAGATGGGCTTACCGTCGCGCATTTCGTGCCTGGCAATCAGGGTCTTGCGGCGTTCCGGTTGTTCGATGATGCGCAAGACCGGGTCTTCCGCGTTCGCGGCCGCTTCATCGCCAAAATAAAGCCTGGTGCTGAGGGCATTATTGATGCCGCGCGCCACGATCCAAAGCGTGACATGCGGCGCCATGCGGGAATGACCGCGACGACCAGCGATACACCCCGGCTTGATGGTTTCAAAAAACCAAAGCCCGCTTTCAAAATCGGTCCCGGTGCGGCCCCAACCGCGGAAGGTCTCATCACGCGGGCCTTCCTGTTGGTCGGCGGGGTGGTTGAAACGTCCGTGGCTATCAGCCTGCCAAATTTCCACCAGCGCATCTCGCACAATGGCACCCGTGCCATCGAAAATTCGGCCTTCGATGCGGATGCGTTCGCCCTTGGTGTCCGTGCCAAGCAGCGCTGCACCGAGATTGTTTTCGAATATGTCAAAGCCTGCCTGGCGCGGGATCAGGCCAATATGCACATAAGGGCCAGCGGTTTGGGATGGGGTTTCGGGCAGGTAGCCCAGTTCATTCGCGGTAATCATGGCGCATCAATTCCCCATCAGCTTGTTTTCGAACAGGGTGGAACGCGTACCGCGCAGCACAATGTCCCAACGATAAGCAAGTGTATCAAGCGGTACGGCGGCATTCAGATCAAGCCGCGCCACCAGCCTGTCACGCGCTGCCACATCGGCAATGGTGTTTACGATGCTGTCGTGGCGGATCAGCGGGTCGCCCTCAAAATACATTTGCGTAATTAGGCGTTGCGCGAAGCCAGACCCGAAGACCGAAAAATGCACATGCGCCGGGCGCCAATCATTCACGCGATTCCGGAACGGGTATGGGCCAGGCTTTATGGTACGGAAAAAGTAGCGGCCTTCGGTATCGGTCAGGCAGCGGCCACAGCCGCCGAAATTCGGATCAATCGCGCCGATATAGCCATCATTCCGGTGCCGATAGCGTCCGGAAGCATTGGCCTGCCAGCATTCCACCAAAACGCCAGCAACGGGCCGCGCATTGCCATCCAATACGCGCCCATGAAGGATGACACGTTCCCCGACCGGATCGCCAGACTGCGCGTAATTACGAATCAGGTCATTATCAAGCGGGCCAAGTTCATGCCGGCCAAAGGCAGGCCCGGTAACCTCAGAGAGCGAATTTTGGAGCGATAAAAGCGGACGTGTTGGCCCGCGAAAAGTACTGGTCTTGTAAATTGGCGTGATGGCCGGCGCGTGCTGGGCCGTGTCGCGCTGAATGAATTCATGTATTTGGGTCATGTCTTCCTCCTCTCGGGCAGTCCGAGCAGTTTGCGCGCCTCGACCGCTGTTGCGATTGGCCTGCCCGCCGCCGCTGCCAATGCGGCGACATGGGTGACAAGCGCAGCATTTGACGGGGCCAGGGTGTTCCGGTCCAGGCGGATGTTATCTTCAAGCCCAGTGCGTATATGGCCGCCCATTTCAAGCGCCCAGCGCGCGACTTCGAATTGGTGGCGACCAATGCCAGCGGCGGTCCAGGTGGCACCAGGCAGAAGTTCCTTCAGCTTTGCCACTTCAAAGTCCAAAATATCGCGGCGCGCCGGCAGCGCGTGTTTGACGCCAAAGACGAATTGCACATGTGGCGACGCGGTAATCAGCCCTTCCGCGACCAGATCAGCGGTATTGTAAAGCATCGCGAGGTCGAAGACCTCGATCTCTGGCTTGATGCCAAGATCGCGCATACTGGAGGCCAAGCTGCGGATGAAATCCGGCGGATTTTCATAGATAATCGTCGGGAAATTCACGCTGCCGGTGGCAAGGCTTGCCATATCGGGGCGCAGATGCAGCATGGAGCCGCGCTGTTCTAGCGCGCGGCCACGCCCACCTGTGGAAAATTGTACGATGACGTCCGGGCAATGGCGGCGAATGCCATCCTGGAAGGCGGCAAAGCGTTCAGGATCACTGCTTGGTGTTTCATCATCATTGCGCACATGAACATGCACGAGAGCAGCACCGGCCTCATAGGCGGCTTGGGTGCTTTCAATCTGCTCGGCCACGGTTACAGGAAGCGCCGGATTGTCTCGCTTGCGCGGAACAGAGCCTGTGATCGCGACGGAGATGATACAGGGCGCGCCGCGCATGCTGGCCTCCCGCCGATGGAAATTGGGAAGGGGCGGCGAGCCAAGCCGCCGCCCCAAAGTCTTACTCGGCGGTGATACCGCGGGCGCGGATCAATTCGCCCCATTTTGTACTTTCGGCACGCAGATAAGCGGGCCATTGCTCCGGCGAACCAGGCGTCGGGAAGATCGAATTCTGGCGCAGGCGTTCCAGCACTTCCGGGTTGCGCATTACGGCTTCCTTGGCCGCGGCAAGGCGTGCAATGATCGGCGCCGGCGTGCCCGCGGGGGCAAGCAGCGCGAAATTGCTGGTTGCTTCGAAACCCTGGAAGCCGCTTTCCGAAATAGTCGGGATTTCCGGGGCGAGCGGGTTGCGTTCCAGCGTGCTGACGCCAATGGCGCGGATTTGCCCGGCCTGCATCAGCGGCAGCGCGGTAACGCCGTCCACCATCGCCACCTGCACCTCGTTGGTGATCAGCGCCTGCACTGCAGGGGCGCCACCGCGGTAGGTAACATTTTCAATTTGAATCCCGGCGCTGCGCAGGAACAACTCGGTCGCAAGATGCGCCGAAGACCCGGCACCGGAAGAAGCGTAAGACATGCGCCCAGGCGCAGCCTTCGCAGCGGCTACCAAGCCCTGAATGTCATTCACGCCAATACGCGGATTGACACAAAGGAAAATCGGCGAAATGGCGATCCGCCCAATGCCAACAAAGGCCGTGTCATCATCATAGCCGCGATTGGGAAAAAGATGGCGTGACATGGCATAGGTAGAATTAACGCCTAGCAGCAGCGTATAGCCATCAGGCCGCGCGCGCGCCACTGAAGCATGGCCGATGGTACCGGAAGCGCCGGGACGATTATCCACTACGAAATTGCCGTTCAATTCACGCCCAAGCGATTGCGCCATGACACGACCAACGAAATCGGTCGAACCGCCAGCAGCCCAGGAGACGACAATCGTCACCGGGCGGGCGGTTGGGTAGGCGGCTTCCTGCGCATGGCCCGCGCGCGACAGGCCGCCGCCGGCCATGAGGCCAAGCGCGCCAAGGGTGAAGTTGCGACGATCAAGCTTCATTTGGGTTCCTCCAAGACTGGTTTCGGCGCGGGCACCTTCAAGAAGGTGGACGCCACTTGCCTTGCCGTGTATGTACTGGTTAGTTAAAACGAGAGTCAAGCGTATTTTGAAGCCCACCTGAGACGGGGGCTGGGAGAGTTTGGATGCAAAGCTGGGACGAGGCGCCAGCCGTATTGACCGGGCTGATTGGCAAGGGCATCGGCGCTTCACGCAGCCCCGCGCTGCATGAACGCGAAGGCGCGGAACACGGGCTACGGCTTGTTTATCGGCTGATTGACTTGGATATTTTGCATCTTGGGCCGGAAGCCTTGCCGGAATTGCTGCTGGCTGCCAGCCGGCTTGGCTTTGCCGGTGTGAACATCACCTTCCCCTGCAAGCAGGCTGTCATTCCCTTTCTGGATGAGCTTTCCGCCGATGCCGCCGCGCTCGGCGCCGTGAATACAGTGGTGCTGAAGGATGGCCGCCGGATCGGGCATAACACCGATTGTTCTGGATTCGCCGAGGGGTTTCGCCGTGGTCTGCCGGATGCGCCGCGCGGGCATGTGGTGCAGCTTGGCGCCGGCGGAGCAGGGGCGGCGGTTGCCCATGCGCTTTTGGGCGAAGGCACCGGGAAGCTTTCCATCAGCGATACTGATCAGGCGCGGGCCGAAGCCTTGGCCGCGGATTTATGCGCGCGCTTTGGTGTGGGTCGCGCCGCAGCAGTTGATGATTTGGCAGGCACGGTCAAGACAGCGGATGGGCTGGTCAATTGCACACCGGTCGGCATGACAAAGTTGCCGGGCCTGCCATTGCCGGCAGCGCTTTTGTTGCCGCATTTATGGGTTGCGGATATCGTCTATTTCCCGCTGGAGACGGAATTGCTGCGCCTGGCGCGGGCCAGGGGCTGCCGAACTTTGGATGGTGGTGGCATGGCTGTGTTTCAGGCTGTGGGCGCCTTTCGCCTTTTTACCGGGCGTGAGCCGGATGCGGCGCGCATGCTGAAGCATTTCGCGCAAATGTCCACCGAGACAGCAGGAGCGCGTGCGGCCTGACCGGTTCAGGGCGAAACATATCGTAATACGGCTTCGCAGATCATGCGCCGGTGAGAAGTCGCGACCTTTGGCGTTTGCAAATCGCGTCCGAAAATGGCGCGTATCGTATAGCGATTGGAAACCCGGTAGAAGCAAAAACTGCTGATCAGCAAATGCACATCCAGCGGATCAAGCCCGCGTCGGAAGCTGCCATTGCGCGTCCCGCGTTCCAGAATACGCTTTAGGATACCGATGATTGTGGCATTGCGTGCCCTGATGGTGGGAGAGGCGGAAACGATCCGCGCCTCATTGATGTTTTCAGTGGATACCAGCCGTACAAATTCCGGATGTGCAGCGTGGTGATCAAAGGTAACTTCAATAATTTTCTTGAGCGCCTCAATCGGGTGCAAATCATCGAAGTGCAAGTCCTGTTCGGCATCGCGCATGCCGCCATAAAGACGTTCCAGTACCTCGGCATAAAGGTTTTCCTTGCTGGAAAAATAATAATAGATCATGCGCTTGGTGGTGCGGGTACGCGCCGCAATATCGTCCACGCGTGCACCAGCGAGGCCTTTTTCGCTGAATTCCGCGACTGCGGCATCAAGAATTTCACGGCGAGTTTCTTCTGGCGCGCGAGTCTGAGTGCGTGTGGGACTTGCAGCCTTGGTCATGTTTGTACTCACTGGTTAGAATATAAATATATAGCATGAGGCGTGGTCACGGGCCATGGGTTGATACGAAAGGATCAGCCCAAAATGGCTTTATCTCCCTACACCCTCTTCACCATCCTGACCGCCCTTGAGGCCAGCGGAAAGCTATCCCGGCTGGCGCTGGCTTCTTCCCCCAGCGCATTGACCGCCCCCCAAATGGCGCGGCGATTGCGCTCCGCCATGCTATCGCCAAGTTCGGCAATCCAAAGCGCATCCCCTGCCGCACCAAGCCGGCGCAGTAGGCCGCGATGTTGGTTGCGCGCCTCAGCAACCGACAATGTCGGCAAGATAGACGCCGCAAAGCTGGGGTTCGGAGTTACGAAGAGCTAGAAATCCTCCGTAACTCAAATCGCCAATTTGGTCCCATGGGCGCTGACGCCGGACACTCCGCCGAGAACGGCGCCCCCGCCAGCAGCCCCGCCGGAAGCGTACCGTCGCGCCGTAGCAGCGTCACGCCGCGCCAACGGCACCACACCAGCAGAAAGGGAACGGCGAGCGGAGCGCGGTCTGCATGAGGGGCTAAATTCCCTCGCCGCCCCATTTCATCGTGACCTGCGCGAAGCCCCAGATGGCGCAGAGCGCCACAGCAGCAGCGCATCGGCGGGCGGCATCACGCCTGGTGACGGATCCTGCCGCCGACCACGGTCGCCAGCACCTGCGTGCCGGCGATGTCCTCCCCAGTCAGTACGTCGCGGTCCAGCACGATCAGGTCTGCGAGCTTGCCGATCTCAAGCGAGCCCTTCTCATGCTCCTCCCGCTGCGCCCAGGCGCCGAGGGTGGTGTAGGCGTGCAGCGCCTCGATCGGCGTGATCGCCTCCCGCTGGTCGAGATCGGTGCCCCCCGTGGTGCGGCGCGTCACCATGGCGCCGAGCGCGGTCCAGGGGGAGACGCGGCAGACCGCGAAGTCGGAATGGCCCGGGGCGGGCACGCCGGCGTCGATCAGGCTGCGATGCGGCCACATCCAGCGCATGGCGTCGCGGCCGCGATTCGCGACATAGGCTTCGCCCAGTTCGTCCATGAAGCCCGTCGCGGAACTGTCCACGAAGCCGCCCCGCTTGAGGCGTTGCAGGATGGGTGGCGTGACGTAGCAGCAGTGTTCGACACGCATCCGGTGGTCCGCGACGGGATGCGCGGCCAGCGCCGCCTCCATGACGTCCAGCGCGAAGTCGATGCCACGGTCGCCGACGCCCTCGATCATCACCTGCAAGCCTGCCTTGTGGGCGGCGGTGGCGCGGGCGGTCAGGTCTTCCCGCTCATACAACAGCATGCCGGTATTCGGCACCGGCTCGCCCGGCACCGGCGTGCCGATATAGGGGTCCCAATAGGCGGCGGTACGCCCCGATGTGGAGCAATCCGGGCACCATTCGACCCCGATGAGCCTCAACCACTCATCGCCGAAGCCAGATTGGATGCCCGCGCCGATCAGATGCGGTATCAAGGGCTCGTCCCGGCCGGAGGCGATGATGCCCATCCGCATCCGCCAGCGCCCATCGCGCTGCATCCTCTGGTAGGCACGGATCGCCTTCGAAGGCGTCAGCGAATTGGCGACCGAGGAAATGCCAGCGGCGAGACACTGATCCTGCACCATCTCCATGCCCTCGGCGATATCGGCCTCGCTGTCCTGGCCGTGCACCGCGTTGAGGAAGACATGCGCCGCCGTCTCTCGCACCAAGCCGGTGAAGCGTCCATCGGCCAGGCGGTCGAAGCGGCCGAAGGCGGGGTCTTGCGTGTCAGCCGTGACGCCGCAGGCGGCGAAGGCCGCGGAATTGGCGAGGCCGAGATGTCCATCCGTCCGCAGGATGAAGATCGGTCGGCCGAGGCTCGCGGCATCGAGTTCCGCGAGCGTCGGATAGCCGCCGCAGGCACGTTCGTTCAGCCGATAGAAGGCGCACCAATGGCCGGGCGGCACCGCCGCGCACCGCGCGCGAATGCGGGCGAGCAGAGCATCCCGCGTCTGGACGATTTCGGGCGAGACCAGCGTCCAGGCGCGCAGCCGCAGCGCATAGGCATCGGGATGCGCGTGGCTGTCCACGATGCCGGGCAGCACGCGGCGGCCCTCGGCGTTGAGGATGGTGGTGCCCGGCCCTGCCAGGTCGCGGATGGCGGCGTCATCGCCGATCGCGACGATACGGCCATTCAGCGCGGCCAGCGCGCCGGCCTCGGTGTGCGTGGCGTCCATCGTGGCGATGCGGGCGTTCAGGAGGATGAAGTCTGGGTGCATCACGCCACCAACCGATCAATCTGGTCGCGCAGCCGGTACCAGCCGCCGACAAAGGGAAGGAACCAGGGCGTACCAGTGTAGGTCGGCCGTGTCGGAAAGTTCAGCCCATCCAGCGGGAAACGCTGGTTCGCCGCGCCGGCAAGCTTCAGCGCGACATTGTGCCCGAGCCAGGTTGCCATGGCGACGCCGCTGCCCTGGCAGCCGGCTGCGAAATGCACGCCATCCTGCACGCCGATATGGGGCAGGTAGTCGAAGGTGAAGGCGACGTAGCCGGTCCAGGTGTGGGT
>JBEDHL010000198.1:0-9017 GCA_041174145.1 Pseudomonadota bacterium | reverse complement strand
CCAGCCGCCAGGCCGATGGCGGGTTTTTCCCGATGGACCCGGTGCCAAAGCCTGAAGGCTGGGCGGCGATGGGCGCCACACCCGTTGTGGTGCGTGATGAACACGTGATCGCCGATGGCTTCTATGTCAGCGGCGAGATTCCCCGCACCACATCCTATGAGACCGGCCTGCCCGGCCAAATGGCGCGCGATGATGAAGCCAGCCCCTGGGAGCCTGATGAATGGCTGACGGATGAACGCTTCATGGCGGTGCATTTGCGTGGCAAGGGCTTGATTGTGTTTTCCGCCTGTTCGCATACCGGCATTGTCAATGTGCTGCATGCCGCGCGGCGGCGCTTTCCTGATCTGCCGCTTTATGCCGCGATGGGTGGCTTTCATCTTTCCGGCACCAATGAACGCGTCATCCCGGAAACCGTGCGTGACCTTGGCGGTTTCGGCCTGACCTATCTTTTCCCCGCCCATTGCACGGGCTGGCGCGCGGTGAATGCGCTGGAACGCGCCTATGGGGAGGCGATGGTGGTGCCCGCCGCTGTTGGCAAAACCTTCACCCTGGCAGCCTGAAGCCAGATGATCCTGGCCCTTCAAGCGCTGCCGCTGCTTTTGCTGATCGGCCTTTTGTTTTCTGGGCGCGTCGCGCCGGTGCCGGCGGTGCTGGCGGCACTCGCCACTGCCATCCCGGCGGCTTTTGTGTCCCTGCCGGGGGGCGTCGGGCTGCCGGGTTTTCTTGGCGAGCAAATCCTGCGCGGTGCCTATCTGGCTTTGCAGCCCATGGGGGTAGTGCTGGCGGGGCTGTTATTTCACGCCGCCGTTTCAGAAGCAGAGGCCTCCGCCGGCGCAACCACCGCAACACCGCGGCGCATTTTCATCGCGACGCTTTTGCTTGGCTGCTTTCTGGAAAGTGTCACCGGCTTTGGCGTTGGGGCGGTTTTCGCGCTGGCGAGCCTGCGCGGCATGGGCGTTATCGGCGCGCCGGCCGGCGCCATGGCGCTGCTGGCGCTTTGCCTGATCCCCTGGGGCGGGCTTGGCCCCGGCACGCTACTTGGCGCGGCGCTGATTAGCTTGCCGGCACAAGGCATTGCCAGCATCACCGCCCTGCCCAATGCGGTTTGGCTATTGGTATTGGGGCCGGTGCTATGGCGGCTTTGCCGCGCGGCAGGGCTTGAGGTACCGCGCGCGGAAAAATGGGTGCAGCTTGGCTATCTGCTTGTGGTGGGCGCGTTGCTGGTGCTGTGCCATCAACTGATGCCCTTTGAAGTGGTTGGCGTTATCGCGACCGGCCTACCCCTGATGTTCGCCCTTTGGCGGCTTGATCCGCCGCGCGACCAGGCGGCTTGGCGCCGGGCGGCGCAACGGCTTGGCCCCTATGCGTTGCTGACCGCAGCGCTTCTGCTGGCGCGTGCGGTCCCCAACCCGCCCGCCTGGCGGCCCTTTGCTGATTTACCGGCCTTTCCCATCACGCATGTGTCCTTGGTGCTGGGCGCGGTTGCGCTGTTGCTGCTGGCGCGCCGGGCGGGCGCGATGGTGCTGGCGCAGGGCGCCATCAAACGCGGCGCGCGGCCCGCGCTGATCATGCTGCTTTACGTTTTGCTGGCGCGGTGGATGGGCGAAAGCGGCGCCACCGCTTCCCTGGCGCGGGAAGCCGCGGCGGCGCTGGGCCCCTTGGCGCCTTACGCCGTGCCGCCACTTGGGCTGATGGCGGGGATGGTGACGGGCACCAATGTCGGTTCCAATGCGGCCATGACGCCGGTGCAATACAAGCTTGGCTTGGCGGCGGGGCTGCCACCCATACTCGCACCCGGCGTGCATAATTTTGTCGGCGCAGCCGGGGCCGGGATGTCCTTTGCCGTGACCGCGATGATTTGCGGCTTGCTTGCCGATGGCACCAAGCCCGCCGCGCTTTGGCGGCTGTTATGGCCAAGCCTTGCCGCAGTGTTGGTGATTGGTTGGGGGGCGATGGCTTTATTGATTTAGGGCTTGCAAGCCGGCTTCAGCCCAGACAGTTTGGGAACAAGAATTCAGGGGAGGGTCCAATAACCATGATTACACGCCGCGCCGCTTTGGCGCTTTCCGCCAGCATGCTGGCCGCGCCGGCCGTTCATGCCCAGGGCGCCTTTCCGAATAAGCCGTTGCGCATCATTGTGCCCTACCCGCCCGGTGGCGTGACCGACATTATGGGGCGGCTCGCCGCTGAAGCCATGGGCAAGCAGCTAGGCCAGCCCGTGGTGGTGGAAAACCGTGCCGGCGCTGGCGGCAATATCGGCGCCATGGCTGCATCCCAGGCAGAGCCCGATGGCTACACCCTGTTCCTTGGCACCATGGCAACGCAGGGGGTGAACCCGATCCTTTACCCCGATCCGCGGTTTGACCCGCGCAAGGCCTTTGTTGGCGTGGGCATGATGGCGGATATGCCCAATGTGCTCACCTGCCTGCCGCGCCGCTACAACCCGGCCAATGCGCGTGAAGCCATTGCGCGGGCCAAGGCGGAACCGGGCAAGCTGCTTTTCGGCACGGTGGGCAATGGCTCATCCGCCCATCTTTCCATGGTGATGTTGGAAAAACTCGCTGGGATTGAAGTGGTGCATGTGCCCTATCGCGGATCCGCCCCCGCTGTAGCGGCGCTGCTCGCGGGTGATCTGGATCTGCTCTTTGATGCGTCTGCCACTTCCGCGCCACATATCCTGCAAGGCTCCATCAAGGCACTGGCGGTTACCATGAACCGGCGCATCGGCAGCCTGCCCAATACGCCAACCTTGGAAGAAGAAGGCGTCACCGGGTATCACTTGAGCGTCTGGAATGGCGTTTTCACGCAATCGCGCGTGCCCGCACCCATCCTGGCGCGCTTGCAGGATGCCTTCACCAAGGCGATGGATGAGGCGATGTTGGCGCGGCTGAAGGCCAATCACACCGAGCCGCTGATCATTCCTTCCGCCGAATTACAGCCCTGGCTGGACCGCGATGCGGAACGCTGGGGTAAGGTTGCACGCGAAAGCGGCATCAAGATTGACTGAACGGGGGGTATTTCGCCGCCCGCCAAATAAACAACCAAAACACAAGGAGAAATCATGTCTTTGTTTCGTCGTATGACCCTTGCCGCCGGTCTGGCCGCGCCGCTGATGGCCGCAACCGCCATGGCGCAGCCGCAAATCACCATCCAGCACGGCCTGCCGCCCAATAGCCATACCGGGCTTGGCGCCGTGACCTTCAAGGAACAATTCGAACGCCTGACCAATAACCGCTACCGCGTGGTGGTTCAGCGCAACGACAATGAACGTGAAATGATTGAAAGTGTGCAGATCGGCACGCTGGATTGCACCTTCACCTCCACCGGTCCGGTTGGCAATTTTGTGCCGGAAGTGCGCATTTTTGACGTGCCCTTCCTGTTCCGCGATGCCGCCCATGCGCGCGGCGTGCTGGATAGCGATATTGGATCGGCCGTGCTGGCACGCTTCCCCGCGCGTGGCCTGGTTGGGGTGATCTGGACGGAAAATGGCTTCCGCCATCTGACCAATTCCAGGCGCGAAGTGAATGCGCCGGCGGATATGCGTGGGCTGAAGGTCCGCACCATGGAAAACCAGGTGCATATGCGCGCCTTTTCGACACTCGGCGCACTGCCCACGCCCATGGCCTTCAGCGAATTGATCCCGGCCCTGCAACAAGGGACGGTGGACGGTCAGGAAAACCCGATTTCGGTGATTGTGGCAAACAACATCAATCAGGTGCAGAAATTCATGACACTGACGAACCATGTCTATTCGCCATCGGTCATGATTTGCAATCCGGGCATGATCAACCGGCTTTCCGCCGCTGACCGCGCCCTGTTCCAGGAAGCCGCACGCGCCGCGCAAAAGGCCAATCGGGACCGCGTGACGGCGGATGACGCCAGCGGTGTTGAAGAACTCCGCCGCCGCGGCATGACGGTGATCACGCAGGTGGATACTTCTGCCTTCCAAACCGCCCTGGCGCCCGCCTTTGCCGAATGGGAACGCACGCTGGATGCGGCAACACTGCGCCGCATTCGTGATTGGAAGCCGAACTGATCGGCAGGCCTATCGGCGCCTGATGGATTTGTCCCATCAGGCGCCAATGTCACGGCGCGTCACTCGCGCCCAATCATGTAGGAAAGCGCTATGAATGCGATGAATACCCTGCCCTTGCAGGTGACAGGTGCCGCGACATTACTGGCGCTGGTTTTGGCCTTTTGGCTGAAATCCGGCGATGGTCTGCGCGCCCGGTTGCGCGGCCTGGTCCTCAGCCTGGATCAAATCGGCACCACCATCGCCGCCATCATTGCCTGCCTTGCCTTGGCGGTAGCTCTATTTGCCGGGCTTTGGCAGGTGGTGGCACGCTTTGCTACCGAAACGCCTTCCGTCTGGTCTGAGGCGCTTGTTCGCACCGCGCTGATCTGGATGGCCTTTATCGGCCTTGCCGTTGCCATTCGCGCCGGCGCGCTGGTTTCAATTGACATTGCCCACCGCCTGAGCCGCGGCGCGCTGTGGGCCGCGCTTGAAGGCCTGACGCTTGCCAGCATCCTGTCCATGCTGGGCGTCATGTTCTGGTTCGGCTGGAGCATGGCGGAACGCGTGAAGTTCCAGGAAATGGCGGGGTTGGAGGTTTCCATGGCCTGGGGCTATGCCGCCATTCCGCTTGGCGCGGTCTTTGCCATGCTGGGCGCGGTTGCGCATTTCCTCGACAGACGCAATGAAGAATTGGAGTCCGCAGTATGAGCGGCACCATGTTGACCGTGATGCTGGTGCTATTTGCCGCCAGCATCCCCGTAGCCGTTGCGATTGGCCTTGCGGCCATTGTCGGCATTCACGGCTTCACGAATTTTCCGCTGGTGGTGGTGGCGCAGCAGCTTTTTGTCTCACTCGATCGCTTTCCGCTGGCGGCCATTCCCTTCTTCATCCTGGCCGGTAATTTGATGGAAGTGGGCGGCATTTCCCGCCGGTTGGTGGAATTCGCCCGTTCTATCGTGGGCGGCCTTCAGGGCGGGCTACCGGCGACCTGCGTGATTACCTGCATGATCTTTGCTGCCATCAGCGGCAGTAGCGTGGCCACCACTTTCGCAATCGGCGCCATCATGATCCCGGCCCTGGTGCGCGCGGGCTATCCGGTGGCTTTCGCCGCCGCGCTACAGGCAACGGCCGCTGAGCTTGGCGTCATCATCCCGCCTTCCATCCCCATGATCCTTTATGGTGTGACCACGCAAACCTCGATCCCTGAACTTTTCATCGCAGGTTTCGGGCCGGGTATTCTGATTGGCGGTTCCTTGATCGCGACTGTGCTGATCTGGTGCCGCGTGAAGGGCTGGGGCAAGGAAGATGGTGTGGGGCGGCTTTCTTTCCCGGCTGCGACACGCCAAGCGGGCTTCGCCTTGCTGATGCCCTTTGTCGTGCTGGGCGGAATTTATGGCGGTGTCACCACCCCCACCGAAGCTTCCGTTATTGCAGTGACTTATGCGCTGATCATCGGGCTTTTTGTTCATAAGGAAATCGCCTGGCGCGACCTTTTCCCGATTTTCAAGAAATCCGTGATCTCCAGCGCGGTGATCATGTTCATCATCGCCTGTGCGGCTGTATTTTCCTGGCTGCTCAATCGCCAAGGCGTGCCGGATATCGCAGCGGAATGGATCGCGACTTCCTTCGACAGTTCTGGGCTTTATCTGCTGGTGGTCAATCTGTTCCTGTTTGTTGTTGGCATGTTTGTGGAAACCTCGGCTTCCATCATCGTGCTGGCGCCGATCCTGGCGGAGGCGGCGGAAAAGCTTGGCATTGACCAGGTGCATTTCGGCACCATCATGGTGGTCAATCTGGCGCTTGGCATGATCACGCCGCCCTTTGGCGTCAATCTTTTTGCCGCGGCGCAAGTCGCGCGCTGCGGCGTTGACCAGATGATGCGCTATTTATGGGTCTTCATTGCGGTCGTCTTTGGCGCGTTGATGGTGATTACCTACCTGCCCTGGATCACGCTTACCTTGCCGCAGCTTGTCTTCCGATGAGCCTCGGCACGCCTGAGGCATTGCGTCACCTCAGGCGCGATGCCGTGCTGAAGCGCGTTATTCGCCAAGTGGGTGACTGCACGCTGAAACCAGCACGCCGCCAACCCTATGAAGCTTTGGTGCGCGCCATTGCACATCAGCAGGTGCATGGGCGGGCGGCGGAAGCGATACTGGGGCGTTTCATCGCGCTTTGTCCGGGGCAGAGCTTCCCCGCGCCTGATGCGGTGCTGGCGCTGACACCCGATGCCATGCGCGGCGCTGGGCTTTCCGCGAATAAGGTGCTTGCCATTCGCGACATTGCGGAAAAAGCGGCGCTTGGCGTTATCCCCAACCGTGCCGCCGCACGGCGGCTTTCAGATGAAGCCCTGATTGAAAGGCTGGTGGCACTCCGCGGTGTGGGGCGTTGGACCGTGGAGATGCTGCTGATCTTCACCCTGGGTCGTGCGGATATTCTGCCCGTGGATGATTTCGGCGTGCGCGAAGGCTACCGTGTTGCGGCGGGCCTGCCAGAACAGCCAAAGCCCAAGGCGCTGGCAGAAATAGGCGAAGCCTGGGCGCCGTTTCGCACCACCGCCGCCTGGTATTTGTGGCGAACAGCGGATTTGGCGAAGGAAGGCGGCTTTAAGGCACCGGCCGCGATTTGAAGGCGGGGTAGATCTCGCCCGGCCAGAAGGTCACCTCTGCCCGATTAATGTCGCACATAACTGCGGAATATGCTGGCGCAGGGCAAAGAAGCCACGCGTTGCAAGTGGCCAACAGGCGGCATCCCAAGCGCGGCGGTGCATCTGCACCGTATAAGGCCGTAACCTATCCGCAAGCCACCCCACCGGCGCTTCCGGCATGACGACCACATCACGTGCCAGCAGTTCCGGCAAATCCTGAAGCGCCACGCGTGACGCCGGCACGCCGAAATGCCGCGCGGCGCGGGTCAGGCCATCTTCCAAAGCGCCTTCGGTGAAGCGCTGCACCATGGGCGAGGCTCCATGGGGCGAACGTGCCGCTGGGCAGCAAAGCCCAACCACGCGGCGCACCGCCTGCCCCGCCAAATCCAGGCTTTCGGGGTGCAGATCATCCTCATGCAGCAGCAGTGTCACCGGGCCGCGCGGCAGGGCAGGCAAGCTCGGCACAGGGCGCGGCGGCGGGAGATCGGCTTCCTGCAAAGGCTCTGGCGCCTCATGCAAGGTGCCATGCGGGGCAAAGCGGCCGCCCGTATAGCGGGCGATATTCTCGGCCCGCGCGACATAATGCTTGCCCTTGGTATGCAGCCCCGCAACCCAGCGCCAGGAAAGGGTATTGGATGCCGCATCGCCATCCAGCAAATGGCGCAAAAAGAAATCTGCGCCCAGGAACCAGGGCAGACGCAGCGTGAAAATCCAAATGCTGGCAAACCACATGCGCGCGTGGTTATGCAGGGTTCCGGTCTCAACAAGCTCCGCCACCCAGGCATCGAAGCAGGCAATGCCGCTGCGCCCGGCGATGGCTGCGGCATAACCCTCAGGCGGCGTTTGCAGGCCAGCCGCAACACGGGCGCGATATTCAGCCCATACTGCCGGGCGCTGCGCCAGCCAGCCCTTCCAATAGCTCCGCCAAAACACTTCCTGGAGGAATTTATCGGCCATCCCCGCGCCATGGGCGGCAATGGCGGCGGCCACTACCTCCTGCTCCGTGATCAGGCGATGTCGGATATAGGGGGAAAGCGCTGAGACATGGGCGGGTTTGCCGGGGCCTGGGTCGAAATTGCGACCGTCGGCATAGGCGCGGCCCATCAGGGGCGTGAAGGCCGCCAATTTCTCAAGGGCAGCGGCGCGGCTTGGCTGCATGGGGGCAGATCGGCAAGGGCCGCGAAGCCCTTGCCACAAGACTTACAGTTTTTCGACCTGGCCGTATTCCAGATCCACGGGCGTGGAGCGGCCAAAGATGGAAACGCTCACCTTCAGGCGGCCCTTTTCTTCATCCACTTCTTCGACAACACCGTTGAAGGAAGTGAAGGGACCATCAGCCACGCGCACCTGTTCGCCAACTTCATAAATCACGGCGGGCTTACGCGGCTTGTCCACGCCTTCCTGCATTTGCTTGAGCAGGCGTTCCGCTTCCGAAGCCGGCACGGGCTGGGGCTTGTTGCGGGCGCCGAGGAAGCCGGTGACCTTTGGCGTATCCTTCACCAAATGCCAGGCGTCATCGGTCATTTCCATCTTCACCAGCACATAGCCGGGGAAGAATTTGCGGTCCGTATCCACCTTCTGGCCGCGCCGCACCTCAACCACCTGTTCGGTCGGCACCAGCACTTCGTCGAACTTGTCGGCCAGGCCCTTTTGCGCAGCCTGCTGCTTGATCTGCTCGGCGATCTTGCGCTCGAAGCCAGAATAGACATGCACGACATACCACTTCTTATCGGCCACGGTGCCGTACCTCCTTGAAAACCCTACTCAGCCGATACCAAAGACCAGGCGCATGGCCAACTGGATCAGCTTATCTACCACAAGGAAGAAAATCGCGGACAAAGCCGAAAGCCCCAGCACCAACCCAGTGGTGATGAGGGTTTCCTTACGCGAGGGCCAGGTCACCCTGGCGGCTTCCTGGCGGACTTCCCGAACGAATTGCGCGGGATCAAGCTTGGCCACTATCGCTACCCCTGAAAACATTACCGGGCGGCGGCCTTGAAGGACACCACCCGCGCAAATGCTGTTACTAAACTTTGGCAGGGGTGGAGGGTCTCGAACCCCCAACCTCCGGTTTTGGAGACCGGCGCTCTAGCCAATTGAGCTACACCCCTAAACACGGCCGGGACGAACCCTACCCTAGCCGTAGTCCTCAAGGGCGGAAAGGCCGAAACCTCACCACCCCCGAGCTTTCTTACGCCGTGATCTTGGCGACAACGCCGGCGCCGACGGTGCGGCCGCCTTCACGAATGGCGAAGCGCAAGCCTTCATCCATCGCGATCGGCGCAATCAATTCCACATCCATCGACACGTTATCGCCCGGCATCACCATCTCAACGCCTTCCGGCAGAGACACAACGC
>JBEDHL010000197.1:0-3232 GCA_041174145.1 Pseudomonadota bacterium | reverse complement strand
CGGTGGAAGTATTTATTGAAGCGGGTCAGGCTGCATCCTGATCAATTTTCGCGTCCTTCAGATGACAACCCAGGCAAGGATGATGGCCATAAGGCTTATGCGTATTCATCCTTGGTCTTCTTGGAATGGGGGGACATCCAAATAAGCGCCTTATCCCCGCTACTGGCGTGATTTGGTCTGACATATGGCTTTGGCCCTGCATGGATTTTCGGTGTTAAATGCGCGGCGTTGGCAGTGGCCAATATTACACGTCAAACAACTGGCGGTGTTTCATGCAAAAGGCCTTCTTCAAAATCATTGCCTTGGTATTTCTTGTGGTTGCTGCATTGCCATCCATGTCGCTGGCAGATGAATTGGAATGCACCCGCGTAAGCGAACATCCGGTTTGCAAAGCAACATTTGCGGCGCATCCTGCAGGCACGCTCGGCGATCATGGCGTCTCAGAAGGCAGAGCCACGGTCAACGGCAGGATTGTCCAGTTCATCTGCTACGCAGGCGCATCCACGCGTCGAATCCCACGAAGGTGCCAATGGTAGTGGCTAATGGCGCATCCTTCGGTATCAAAACTGGGCTAACGCGGCTCAGCCTGCGCGCAGCCCAGCGCGTTCCGCCGCGGTACGGGTCCAGGCGGTTTCGCGTTGCAGAAAGCCAGCGAAGCCCGCCGGTGTGGCCTCCGTCGCGCTGGCCATCAGGCTTCCCATACCCTCAAGCCGGGCACGAACAACGGGATCGGCGACTGCGGCAGCCACGGCTTCGCCAAGCGCCTTGGCCACGTTATCCGGAATGCCCGTTGGCGCCACAATGCCGACAAAGGCGGCGGCTTCGTAACCGGCCACGCCGGCCTCGGTCGCGGTGGGCAGTTCAGGCGCTTGCGGCAACCGGGCTGATGCCGCCACAGCCAAAATCCGAACCGTTCCTTCGCGGTGTAGCGGCAGTGCGGTGGAAATTTCCGTGATCGCGCCGGAAATGGTGCCGGAGACCAGGTCAGGCGTCAGGGCACCGCCGCTGCCATAGGGGATATGGGTGATGCCGGCCCCGGTGGCGGCGTTGAACATTTCAAGTGAAAGATGCGCTGTGCTGGCAATACCAGACGAACCGAAGCCCAATTTCCCAGGATTTGCCTTGGAATAGGCGATCAATTCCGCGACCGATTGGACGGGGATGCTGCGATGCACCGCAATCACCATGGGCGTGCGCACGAAAAGCCCCATCGGGGTGAAGTCGCGCAGCGGGTCATAGCCAAGATTGGCCTGGACTGAAGGGTTGATGGTGAGCGGCCCATTCGACCCAAGCAGAATGGTATAGCCATCTGGCCGCACGCGGGCGACTTGCTGGGCCGCAACGCTGCCGCCTGCGCCTGCGCGGTTTTCCACCACGACTGGCTGGCCAAGCTTGGCTGACATGGCGGGCGCGCAGGCGCGTGCGGTGAGATCCGAATTCCCGCCCGGGGCGAAGGGCACAATCAGCCGGATGGCGCGGTCAGGGAAGGGGGCTTGCGCCTTCAGCGGCAAAGGCAGCAGGGGCGTTGCAGCGAGAGCCGCGAGGGTTGCGCGGCGCGTCGTGGTGTAAGCCATGTTTTTCCCGTTCGTTTCCTGAAGATGCGTGCAGCTTGCAGTGCCTCATGGGGCCCTGCAAGTGCGGTCACAGAGCTGAGGCAAAGACCCAAGCGGGGCAGGTAGGCGTTTCTGGCAGAAGCGGGGCCTTATTTTTTTAATAATAAATAAATCAGTTAAATAAATAAAATCATCATGAATAAGGCGTATTTTACTAAAATAGACTGGATATAGTCATGAACGATGGATTGGTTAAAGAAATTCTCCCAGAATTTACTTTTGATTCAACACCCGCTGCGCCGGCTTTGCTCGCGCAATAGACGGCGCGAAGAGGCGCGGTTCCCGCGCCAATCGAAAAAGGTTTGGTTTGCCTTATGCCTGCTCGGGCTTTTCCTGCCGGCTGCGGCGCAGGCATTGGTGCAAGGGGAAATTTTGGGCGTCGCGCGCGTGATCGATGGCGATACGATCGACATCCAAGGCCAGCGCATACGCCTTCACGGCATTGATGCGCCGGAAAGCAGCCAGGAATGCCTTTCATCAAGGCGCGTTGCGTGGCGTTGCGGCCAGCATGCGTCCCAAATGCTAGCCGAGCATGTCGGCACCACGCCGATTGGATGCCGCCTGCTGGATAGGGATCGGCATGGGCGATTTATCGCCATATGCCGAAAGGGGGCGGAAGATTTGTCCCGCTGGATGGTGGCGAATGGCTGGGCTGTCGCCTTCCGGCGCTTTTCGCTTGATTACGCGGCCGATGAAGAACGCGCACGCAGCGCGAGAAGGGGGCTTTGGGAAGGAAGCTTTGAAATGCCCTGGGATTGGCGGGCGCAGCGCCGGGCCAAGTGATAGGCCAAGCGGCCAATAAAAAAGCCGGCGCCCGAAGGCACCGGCCATGCAATTTGTGGCAATAAAAGCCAATCAGCGGCTGTAGAATTCGACCACCAGATTGGGTTCCATCTGCACCGGATAGGGCACATCGGAAAGCTTCGGCGCGCGCAGGAACTTGCCCTTCATCGCGCGGTGATCAATTTCCAGATACTCCGGCACATCGCGTTCCGCGCTCTGTGTGGCATCGAGCACAGCGGTCAACTGCTTCGACTTTTCCTTCACTTCGATCACATCGCCATTCTTCACAGAATAGGACGGGATGTTCAGGCGCTTGCCATTGATCAGCACATGGCCGTGATTGACGAATTGGCGCGCCGCGAAGGGGGTGACCGCCAGCTTCATGCGATAGATCACGGCATCCAGGCGGCGTTCCAGCAATTCCACCAGGTTTTCGGAAGTGTCGCCCTTACGGCGCACGGCTTCTTCATAATATTTGCGGAACTGCTTTTCGCCGATATTGCCGTAATAGCCCTTCAGCTTCTGCTTCGCCATCAGCTGCACGCCGAAATCGGTCGGCTTCTGCTTGCGGCGCTGGCCATGCTGACCGGGGCCATATTCGCGCTTGGCAACCGGGGATTTCGCACGGCCCCACAGGTTCACGCCAAGGCGGCGATTGATTTTATATTTACTTTCAGCGCGCTTCGTCATGCGCAACTTCCATCGCAGATGCGATGGCCTTTCTTGCTATGCCCATCAGGGCTGTTGTCCCGGTAGTCCCTGGCCGGATGGCCAAGGCGGGCGCGGACCCCGAAGGCCCGTCCACATTCCCGGAAGGAGGGCGCCTGATATTCCGG
>JBEDHL010000196.1:0-5446 GCA_041174145.1 Pseudomonadota bacterium | reverse complement strand
CAAGGGGGGCATCCTGACCCATGGGCAAATGGCTTTCGTTATCAACAACCACATCGCCGATCTGATGCCGGGGTTGAATGAGCATGACGCGTCCTTGGTCGTGGCGCCGCTCTCCCATGGCGCAGGCGTGCATGCCCTATCGCAAGTGGCGCGCGGCGCGGCCTCCATCCTGCTGCCCGGCGAGCGGTTTGATGTGCCGGAAGCCTGGCGGCTGATTGAGACGCATCGGGTTTCCAACATGTTCACCGTGCCGACGATTCTGAACACGCTTTGCCGTGATCCTGCGGTGGATACGCATGATCATGCGTCCTTGCGCCACGTGATCTATGCCGGCGCGCCGATGTATCGGGAGGATCAGAAATACGCACTGAGCAAGCTCGGTCCGTGCCTGGTACAGTATTTCGGCCTTGGTGAAGTGACCGGCAATATCACTGTGCTGCCGCCTGCCTGGCATTCTCTGGAAGATGACCCCGCCATGCCGATCGGGTCTTGTGGCTATCCGCGCACAGGGATCGAGGTGGCGATTTTGGATGCAGCGAATAAGCCCCTGCCAGCGGGCGAAACCGGCGAGATTTGCGTGCGCGGCCCCGCAGTATTCGCGGGCTATTTCGAAAATGACAGCGCGAATGAAAAGGCCTTTGCCGGTGGCTGGTTCCATACCGGCGATCTTGGGCATTTGGATGCGCGCGGGTTTCTGTATATCACCGGGCGCGCTTCGGACATGTATATCTCTGGCGGGTCCAATGTGTACCCGCGCGAAGTTGAGGAAGCGCTGCTGACTCATCCAAGCGTTGCCGAAGCCTGCGTGGTAGGTGTTGCGGATGCGAAATGGGGCGAAAGCGGTGTTGCCGTGCTGGTGGCCGAAGCGGGTGCGGTGATTGATCCGGCAGCGGTGATGGCGCATCTGGATGGCAAGCTTGGCCGCTATAAATGGCCGGCGAAGATCGTCGTTTGGGATGCGCTGCCGCGTTCCGGCTATGGCAAGGTGCCGAAGAATGAGGTGAAGCGCCTGCTGCTGGAACGCGGGCAGGCGTAGGCTTAATTCAGGCAGGCGGAGGCAGCCGCTTGCCGGTTTCGGCGTCAAACACATGCAAATGTTCGGTGCGCGGCGCAATGTCGAGCACAGCGGCGGAAGGCGGCGCACCGGGCAGGCGAAGCGCCATGGCCTCGCCTGACGCCAGCTTGCCATGCACCACGCTTTCCGAACCAAGCGGTTCAATCAGATCGGTGGTGAGCCGCAATGGCCCCGGTAGGCTGATATGTTCCGGGCGGATACCAAGCGTGACCTTCTGGCCGGGGCGCGTGGCGTATTGCCCGGCGGGCAAGGCGATGATGTTGCCATCGGCAAGCGTGGCGCCCTTGCCATCTTCCGTACTGGTGGCGGGCAGGAAATTCATCGCCGGGCTGCCGATGAAGCCCGCGACATAGGTATCGGCGGGGCGTTCAAAAATCTCCATGGGAGAGGCGATTTGCGCCGCGCGGCCTTCGTGCATGACCACCAGCCTGTCGCCCAAAGTCATCGCTTCAACCTGATCATGCGTGACGAAAAGGCTGGTGACGCCAAGCCGGCGTTGCAGGCGCTTGATTTCCGCGCGCATGGCAACGCGAAGCTTCGCATCCAGGTTGGAAAGCGGCTCATCAAAAAGGAATAGCTTGGGTTCGCGCACAATGGCGCGACCCATGGCCACGCGCTGACGCTGACCGCCCGAAAGCTCCCGCGGGCGGCGATCAAGCAATTCGGAAAGGCCGAGCAGATCGGCGGCTTCGCCAACGCGGCGCTTGATGTCTTCGCGGTCAAGGCCGCGAATACGCAGCCCATAGGCCATATTATCGAAAACGCGCATATGCGGATAGAGCGCGTAATTCTGAAACACCATGGCAATATCGCGCGCCGCCGGTTCCAGCGCCGTCACGTCCCGATCATCAATCATCACGGTGCCACCCGTGCTGCGTTCCAGCCCGGCCACGATGCGGAGCAAGGTGGATTTGCCGCAGCCAGAAGCACCGACAATAACAATCATCTCCCCATCCTGCACGGCCAGATCAATGCCATGCAGCACGCGCACCGCGCCGAAATTCTTCACAATGCCGGAAAGCTTGAGTTCAGCCATGGGGGTTTCTCATTTCTCGGTCTCGACCAGGCCTTTGACGAACCAGCGCTGCATCAGGATCACAATGGCAACGGGCGGCAGCAAAGCGAGCACGGTTGTCGCCATGACCAGATGCCATTCCGTATCCCCCTGGGACCCCAACATTTTCACAATGCCGATCATGATGGTTTCCACATCGGTGGAGGTCGTCACCAGCAGCGGCCAAAGATATTGGTTCCAGCCATAGACGAATAGAATGACGAAAAGGGCGGCGATATTGGTGGCCGATAGCGGCAGCACCACATCCTTGAAAAAGCGAATGGGGCCCGCGCCATCCATTTTGGCGGCCTCCACCAACTCATCCGGGATGGTCAGGAAGAATTGGCGGAATAATAGGGTTGCAGTGGCCGAGGCGATGAGCGGCACGATCAACCCGGCATAGCTATTCACCAGGCCAAGGTCTGAGACCACCTGGAAGGTCGGGAAGATGCGGACTTCAACTGGCAGCATGAGCGTGATGAAAATCGCCCAGAAAAACAGCATGCGTCCGGGGAAGGAAAAGAAGGCGACGGCATAGGCGGAGATAATGGAAATGGCGATTTTGCCGAAGGTGATCAGCAGCGCCATGATGGCGCTATTGAACATCATGGTGGAAACCGGCACGCCGGCGCGCTGCTTATTGCCTTGGTTCCAGACCGCGCCGTAATTCGCGGCGGCTTCCGCGCCGGGCAAAAGTGGCACATCGCCGCGCCCGATGGTGCCGGCATCATGGGTTGAACCCATCAGTACAATCCAAATGGGCAGCGCGAAAAGCAGCACACCCAGGATTAGAATGACATGTGAGATGAAATCCGCCCTGGGATTGCTGCCGGCCATGCCCATGGGGGCGGCGATGCTGCTACGCGCTTCGGCCATCAGTAATGCACCTTGCGTTCAATAAAGCGGAATTGCACGAGTGTGAGAGCCATCACGGCAATCATGAGCACCACGGATTGAGCGGAAGATGAGCCGATATCAAGATTAACGCGCCCATCAACATAGGCGCGGTAGATCAGGGTTTGCGTTGCATTGCCCGGCCCACCCTTGGTCAGCGCATCAATAATGCCGAAAGTATCAAAGAAGGCGTAGGTGATATTGATCACCAACAGAAAAAAGGTGGTCGGCGACAGCAGCGGGAAAATCACCGTGCGGAAACGATGTAGGGGTGAAGCGCCATCAATGGCAGCCGCTTCCAAAACGCTTTTCGGAATGGATTGCAGCCCAGCCAGGAAGAAGAGGAAATTATAGGAAACCTGCTTCCAGGCCGCGGCCAGCACCACCACCAGCATGGCCTGATTGCCGTTCAGCGTATAATTCCACGCGACACCCATCCCCTTCAATGCGCGGCCGATAAGCCCGATATCCGGGTGGAACAGGAAAATATAAAGAATGGCCGCCACCGCTGGTGCCACGGCATAGGGCCAGATCAGCAGCGTGCGATACGCATCCTTGCCGCGGATATGCCGATCCGCAAGCACGGCAAGCCCAAGTGCAAAAGCCATGGATAGGAAGGTGACGGAAACCGAGAAGATGATCGTATTGATGATGACTTGATGATAGAGCGGGTCGGCAAAAAGATCGGTAAAATTCTCAAACCAGACGAATTGGGTGGAAATACCAAAGGCATCCTGGCGGATGAAGGAATACCAAACGGCTTCCCCCGCCGGCCAGAAGAAGAAGATAAAAGTAATGGCAAGCTGCGGTGCCAGCAGCAGATAGGGCAGCAGCTTATTGTTGAAAATCGCCTTGCGCTGCATGGCACCTCAACCAAAAAGAGGGGGCCACCCGGAAGGCGGCCCCGATACGCGATCAACGACGATTGGCGCGTTCAAAATTGCGCAGCACCACATCGGCGCGGCGATTGGCATTGGCAAGCAGGGTTTCGGTATTCTGCTGCCCCTGGAAGCCGCGTTCCAATTCTTCCTGGATGATGTTGCGGATTTCAACAAAGCCACCCAGGCGGAAGCCCTGGCTATTGGGTGTGGGTTCCGCACGGGAAAGCTGGATGATGGCCGCATCCGCACCGGGGTTTTGGGTATAGAAGCCCTCAGCGCGCGAAGCCTCATACGCGGCCAGCGTCAGCGGCACATAGCCGGTGACATGGTGCCACCACTTATCCTGCTCAACTTCCGAGATGAAGCGATAGAACTCTGCAACGCCGCGATATTCTTCTGCCGTGCGGTTGCGCGCCGTCAGGGTCCATAGGCTGGCGCCACCAATCACGCCATTGCGCGGGGATTGCGTGACATCGCCATGATAGGGCAGCACCACCGAAGCCCAGCGGAACTTGGCTTCGCGCTGCACCTGTGCCCGACCAGCCGAGGAATTGAAGGACATGGCGGCCTTGCCTGCCGGGAAGCTCGCGAAACCATCGCCATCACGCCCGCCATAGACAAAGGTACCTTCGCGCTGCATCTCAAGCAGCATATTCGTATGCTTGGCGAAGATCGGCGCGCCCAGGTTCATTTGCGCATCCAAGCCTTCAAAGCCATTGGCCTTGGTGGCAAGGCCGACATCGTGCAGGGATGACATTTGTTCAAACATCACCCAGGTCGGCCAGGCGGTGCTGATCGGGATTTCGGCGGCATTGGTGGCTTTGATCTTTTGCGCGGCGGCACGAATCTCGGCCCAGGTTTTCGGCAGATCGGTCGTGGAAAGCCCGGCCTTTTCGAAGGCATCCAGATTGATCCAAAGCACCGCCGAGGATGAATTATGCGGCATGGAAACCATGCGGCCTTGCGTATCGGAATAATAGCCGCGCACACCGGCCAAATAGCGCTTCGGGTCCAGCGTAATGCCTGCTTCGCCCAGCAATTCATGCGTCGGGCGGATGGCTGGGCCGGCTGCCATCATAGTGGCGGTGCCAACTTCAAACACCTGCGCGATATGCGGCGGTGTGCCGGCGCGCCAGGCGGCGATGGCGCCGGTCATCACTTCCACGTAGGAGCCACGGAAATTGGCATTCACGCGAAAGCGCGATTGGCTTTCATTGAAGCGCGTGACCTGTTCGGCAACGCGCTCACCAAGCGCACCGCCCAGCCCATACCAGAATTGGATTTCGGTGCGGCCTTGGGCGCGCACAGAAGGTGCAATGAAAGGCGAAGCCAAAAGGCCACCGGTTCCCAGCAGAATGTCACGACGGTTCATGATCTTGCTCCCTCAATGTTGGCGATCGTTGCCCGATACTCAGCCCTTATTACAGGTAAAAGACGGTTTCGCGAAGCTTGTGTTTCGGAAGTTCAGCCCCCCATGAGCCGGGCCAGCCGGGCCTGAGCGGCGGCATCGAAGCGGAGCCCGAGCTTGCTGCGGCGCCAGAG